>CAZMVM010000272.1:0-3706 GCA_964569785.1 uncultured Pigmentiphaga sp.
AGCAAACAACCAAAGGAGACAAAATGCGCAAATCTATTTTGGGGCTGGCAGGACTTGCTGTGTCACTGGCCCTGACAACATCGCCGGCTGGAGCAGAGACGGTCAAGTTCGGGTTCGTGATGCCGTTCAGTGGTTGGTTCCAGCCTGTTGACGCGGCAACCGTCAACGGCGCCAATCTGGCAGTCAAAGAGATCAATGCCAAGGGTGGAGTGCTGGGCAAACAGATTGAAGTCATCAACTTTGATACCAAGTCTGAGCCCATTTTGGGAGCGGATGGTGCGCTTGAGGTTATTGGTAAAGGCGCGCAAGCCATCATGGTGGCAAGTGACTTTGACTTTGGTGCTCCCGGGGCGTACGTGGCCCAACAAAATGGGGTTCTGGTATTTGCCGGGGCCGCCGATCCCAAGTTCGGCGTTCAGGGTATTGGCAACTTCGCCTACACCATGACCAATGCCTCGATGGCTCAAGCCGCTTTGCTGGCTGAGTGGGGATACGAGAAGCAGGGCTGGAAGACTGCCTACACGCTGCTGGATGACACTCTTGCTGTGACAAAATCGCTTTGCAGCAGTTTTGATCGCCGCTGGAAAGAACTGGCCGGAGAAAAATCGGTAATCGGACACGACACGTTTCTGAACAGTGATCCGTCCATCGCGGCGCAGGTATCGCGCATCAACGCGTTGCCGCAAAAGCCCGACGTCATCATGTTGTGTTCCTATGCCCCGGGCGGACCCTCCGCAATCAGGCAATTGCGCGCTGCCGGCCTGGATATACCGATTATCTCGGGCGAGCCTCTTGACGGTAATTACTGGGTTGGTGCCGTACCCAATCTTTCCAACTTCTATGTAGCCGCCTTCGGTTCCATCTACGGCGACGACCCCGACCCGCAAGTGGTGGATTTCTTCCGTCGCTATGAGGCCGAATACGGAAAGCCCGCCGAGGTGTCATACGCCCTTCGCGGATACGCGGTGATTGAGGCTTGGGCGAAAGCGGCTGAGCGCGCAGGTACTACTGACCCCGCCGCCGTCGCGAAGGTGCTCGATACCTTCACCGACGAGCCCTTGCTGGTGGGCCCCACAACCTATACGCCCGACGTCCACATACCGGTCAAGCGACCGATGGCCATCATACAAAGTCAGGACGGCAAGTTCAGTTTCCTGACCAAGGTAGCCCCGCGTGAAGTGAAGCTTCACTAATTGGCAATAACCCCGGAGCGGATCATGACTTTATCTGCAACTGGCCTGACGGTCGACTTTGCGGGTTTGCGGGCCGTCGATGATGTGACCATTTCCCTGGAGCGTGGCGAGATCCTCGGACTCGTCGGACCGAATGGGGCGGGCAAGACCACCATGGTCAATGTCCTGAGCGGATTTCAGGTGCCCAGTCACGGAAGCGTCGTTCTAAACGGAAAAGACGTGAGCGGGCGGTACGCCGCGTGGATGGCTCGCAATGGTGTGGTACGAACGTTTCAGGCAGTCCGTCTGTTCCGGGGTTTGACAGTTTCCGAGAATGTCGAAGCAGCTCTGACGAGCTTGGGCGTGGGGCGCGCCGTCGCACGCCGAAAGGCGCTTGAGGTGCTCGACTATATGGGTATTGCAGGGCGTGCGCATATTCCTGGTGGTGCTCTGAATTACGGAGACGAGCGCCGGGTTGGAATTGCGCGAGCCTTGGCGCTGCAGCCGAGTTTTCTTTTGCTTGATGAGCCCGCCGCGGGCATGAATGTGGCAGAGGCTGAAGCCTTGAGCGACCTCATCAAGCGGATTCGCGATGACATCGGCTGTGGCGTGCTACTGATTGAGCACAACATGAGTCTGATCACGAGAACGTGCGAGCGCCTGCATGTGATGGCAAGCGGGCGCACGATAGCCGACGGTGCCCCAGAAAAGGTGTTTGCGGACCCTAGATTCCGCAGTGCCTATCTTGGCCTTGAGGAGCAGCCGGCATGAGCACTCCTTTACTTGAAATTGACCAACTGGTGGTTCATTACGGGCGGATCTGCGCACTCGAGGGAGTCAGTCTTTCCGTTGCTCGCGGAGAAATCGTTGCCATCGTGGGGCCCAATGGCGCCGGTAAATCGACCTTGCTGTCTACTATTGCCGGCGTCGTCTCGCCGGTTTCGGGCAGTGTCTGTTTCGAAGGCGAACCGATTCTGGGTCAATCGCTTGAACAAACGGTGCGCCGCGGGATTGCTTTTGTCCCCGAAGGAAGGCACGTATTTGCAGGTTTGACTGTCCAGGAAAACCTGCGCATCGGTGCCGTGACCCGAAAGGATCACTCTGCGGTCGAAGCCGAAATCGCGCGGTTCATGGAGATCTTCCCAATTCTTGGGACCCGCCGCAATGAGATGGCCGGCAGGCTTTCCGGTGGCGAACAGCAGATGCTCGTCATTGCGCGAGCGATGTTGTCGCGCCCGTCTTTCTTGATGCTGGATGAGCCATCTTTGGGGTTGGCTCCCAAGATCACCGACCAGGTATACAAGCTGGTAAGCGAGCTGCGGGACCAGGGGCTGACCGTTCTGGTGGTCGAGCAAAATGCCGACCGTGCCCTGAGCGTGGCGGACCGTACCTACGTGTTGAACGCAGGCCGTGTCAGGATGTCTGGCCCGTCGCTTGAATTGCGAGAGGACCCCACTTTCGAGGCGGCCTACTTCGGAGTAAGCGAGGTGACGGCATGACGGGGCTTATTCAGATAACAATGGACGCGCTCAGCCTGGGCGGGCTTTACGCGCTGACGGCGTTAGGCATCGGAATCGTATTCAGTGTCATGCGGCTTGCCAATTTCGCTCATGCTGAACTGGTTACCTGTGCTGCTTACGCATTATTGGCGTTGTCGGGGCATCCAACCGTAATGGCCATGGCAGGTGCCTTGCTGTTGGCCATAGCGCTGGCAGTGTTGACAGAACGGGCAGCTTTCCGGCCGTTGCGCAAGGCCGACCCAGCCACGATGCTCATAGCTTCCTTCACAGTGAGCATGCTGATACAGAAAATCCTGGTTTTTGCCGTGGGCTCGCGCGTGAAGCCTCTTGATCCGTTGCCAGCGTTGAGCCAGCCCGTGTGGATTGCGGGAGCCCAGATCAGCCAATTGAAGATCGCCACTATTGTCATTTGTGCCGTATTGCTGGCGGCTTTGGTCGTGTTCTTGCGCCGTACCTCCATTGGGCTGCAGATGCGTGCGGCAGCCGAAGATTTCACCATGTCCCAGTTGGTGGGAGTGCGAGCCAATCAGGTAATCGTGCTTGCATTCGTACTGAGTGGAGCGCTCGCGACCATTGTCGCTGTGCTGTTCGCCGCGCAAATGGGTTTCGTACAGCCAAGGCTTGGTCTGCCATTGGTGCTGACGGCGTTTGTCGCTGCGGTCATAGGTGGATTAGGAAGCTTGCCGGGTGCGGTGCTGGGCGGATTCCTGGTGGGCGCCGCCAGCACCTTGTTGCAATCACTGCTGCCAAGTGATTTGCGCCCGTTCCGCGAGGCCTTTCTTTTTCTCGCTGTGATTGTCGTCTTGTTGATCAAGCCTAATGGCCTGCTTCCGGCCCGGGGCATGAAGGAGAGAGTGTAATGGCGACGTCTGGATATGAACTGCGATCCGAAGTGAATACGCTGCAGCAGCTGCTTGTGCGTGCAGTGCCCATGTTGGCGTTGTTGATCGGGCTGCTAGGCGTGATGTTTCTGGCCGAAATGGGCGATGTTGTCACCCAGCGCAGAGTGATCCT
>CAZMVM010000273.1:0-3705 GCA_964569785.1 uncultured Pigmentiphaga sp.
CATAAATATCCCCGCGCAGCCAATCGCCCCGCCCGGAAGTCGCTCATGAGCAGGAGTGCCGCAATGGTCCCACTAAATGTGCCAATAATCATGCCCAGCACCGTGAGCATCACGGTAACCCCAAGCCCTTTGAGCACTTGGGGATCAAACAAGTATCGGGCAACGACAGGCCACTCAAAGCGCGGGTTAGTGATCAAAAACCAGGCAAGCCAAAGTGCCACCAGGCTTATGATTATGCCTGCGACTAAGCGCCATAAGCTGCGCGGCGGTAACGCATGGGCGACGTCGTCGGTGGGCGGCGCAGATATGGAGTTTGGCATGGATGGCGATATGGGAAAGCTGGACATGCGATGCTCCATAAAAGGGCAGGATCAGGGTAGCTGGTCGGCGTACTGAGGGTTGGTGCTGACGTTAATGACAATGCGGTCGACCTTAGCTGGCCGCAAGCCATAGTTTTCAAGAATGGTTTCGTATTCTCCGGAATCCACGAGCTTTTGCATGGCTGCGGCAAAGACCGGGGTCAACGGAGATCCTCGCTTGAACACGGCGCCCAGGTGGAGTGTTTCGAAGATGTCGATATCGTCCGTCACAACGGAGTATTCATTGGGTCGGATCTTTTGCAGATAAAGTCCCGCCGCTAGTGCAGTGCTGAACGCATCGGCTCGACCAGATTGAGCAGCCAAGCGGCTGGCGTTCTGGTCTGGTAAGCTGATTTTGGTGATGGCCTTGCGATCAAGTTCGGTACATTTCTTGCTTAGCGTGTCTACTTCAAATTCGGAGGCCGATCCCGACATGAGCGAAATTCGAGCTCCGCATAAATCTAACAACCCGGTGGCCTTCACATTGCTGGTTGTGGGCACAATGAAAGCAGGCTTGCTGATGAGCCAGGTGACGATGTCAAAACGCTTTTCGCGCTGAGGCGAACTTAATGCCGGGCCGGTAATGAAGTCGTAACGACCGACATCCACGCCGGCTAATGCGGCAGCGCCGCCTGCCACTGCGACCTGCTCGATGCGCACGCCCAGCAGGGGCTCCATAGCACGCAATAGATCTGTCTCCAGACCTTGCATCTGGCCATTGGCGTCCGTCATACGATAAGGAGGGTAGTCGTCGGATGCGATACGGATGACGCCGGCTTTACGAACTGATTCGGGCAATTGATTGTACAAAGGCGCTTGCGGATTGGCGTATGCCGTTCCGAGAACGAAGAGTAGCGAACTTGCTGCGAGTTGGGTGACACGCAGCAAATAACCGCCGCGACGGGGTAAGGTGTTAGTGATAACAGGTTGGTTGGTTAACATCGTGTCTCACTCCAGGTAAGCGTAACGCCGCGCGAGCGGTGTATTGATGCGAAATTTAAAATCGTGCGATGTGTGGGGTTTGCGCAGGTACCCGGGGCAGACAACCCTGTAACCGTGCCCCGATACTAAACGGGTTAACTTGCTAGTGGGTCGGCTCTAAAGCTGCTTTATGAAGTTTCGCCGGCTCACGCTGAATTCCTTTGCCGGGACCTTGATTCCAGCCCGCACACTGCAATGGGCTACCCTTCATTGCACCTACTCGCCGCGGCGCTGCACGGTCCGTGTAAGCGACGAAACGGGGTGCGCGTTAAACGAATTGGTATATACATCCGAAGCGTGTCTCTTCCACGGGTGACGGGCTGTTTTCTACGCTTGTGAGTACTTTCAAAAATTCTCAATAACAAATATTATTGAGAAAAATCCGTTGGAACAATCGGGTTTTCCCTTGCACTGCAAAGCTTAGATTGTTCGCTTAGAACTAACTCGTTCCGCATCTTCGCTCATTTCGTTGAGGCCAGTCTTTCAGACTGGGTATGATGTGAACGGAAATATTCTTACAACCGTGACTTAGCCATGGCTAATAATGTGCGCTTGAATGCTGTTCGCAAACCTAACGATCGACGTTCGTTGCCGGAACGAACGGTCGCACAGAGGAATCCGTCCCTAAGCTGGGAAATGGTGGGGTTGCGGTTGCTTAAATTAACCAATTTGGTTGCCAAGCCATTTTTAGCAAATATCGCCCACCAGCATGACATTACGCTTACCGAGTGGCGTACCCTGGTGGTGCTGGCTAACCACCCGGGGTTGGCCGCCCAGGATATTGCAGAGATCACCGGGTTACATCCGATGAACATTAGCCGCGCCGTGGCAGGGCTGCGACGGGCTGGGCGGATACGAGACGAACGCGACCCCGAGAATCACCGCCGAAGTTTGCTGTGGTTAACTAAGAAAGGGGAAGAAACATTTCGCGCTATTGCTCCCTCGTCTGAAGCGCAGCAAGCGTTTTTGCTAGAGCCCCTCACAGACGATGAGGTCGCGACGCTAGCTCGTGTCGTCGATAAATTGCTTGCACGTGCGGAGGAATATACAGCGCACATGAACTGGGGCAAGCGGTCAGACTAATCCAGCAAAGGCTGGGTGGCGTCGGGCATTTGATAGCGGCTGTTGCCGACGGCTTTTGTGACCCGCCACCACTGAAAAGCCGACTCCGGACGCGGGGTCGACAATAGTTCGAGCGCACTCTGAACGCGCAGGTTCGCGCGGATCCACTCGGCAGCATCGGCGGGAGTGAGTGCAATCGGGCGCCGATCATGAATGTCGACCATGCCTCCGGCCGCATCGTCCGTGACAATCGCAAAGCCCGTTTCTGCGGTGACGCTCGCGCCGGGGCGCCAGGCAGTAATACCGGCCAGGTAGATCGGATGTCCATCACGGGCAGTGATGAACCAGGGTTGTTTGTTCCCCTTTTCTCCTGTCCATTCGTACCATCCGTCGACGGGCACAATGATGCGACGCGACAGCAGCGGCTGCCAGAATTTAGATCCTTTTAGCACAGTGTCCAGTCGTGCGTTAATCAACGGTGGCCGCGATGACCACGGAGGTTTATAGCCCCAGAACAGCAAAGCGCTCTGGGGACGTTCTCCGTTCAAGCCATGAAATATCAGCGGGCGGGTACCAGGCGGCACATTGACTGAGCGCTCGAATTCCATGTGTTCGACGAAAGGATGCAAGGGTAGCTGCGCCCAATACTGTTCTACGTCGCGGAACTGGGAAATGCGTCCACACATGGTGGGCCTCCAAGTGCTTAACGATCTGTCGATGATTCATTGATTATCCCCTCGATTGCTCGCTCGATACGGAGCGACTGCAAGTCGCCAGCCTGGCGTTGTTCCAAATTTGGAATAGACCATGTCGTTCTACCCGCTTAATCGTGTTTCGTGAAACCGCTACATTGGTTTCCAACGTGGGCCGCACTCATGTGTGGTCCATGTTTAAGGGGTGCTTCGAACTACCCATTCGAGTTCCTGTTGATGCACAGGGGGCTGTAACGGCAGTCTCCTTCACTGAACACCGGCTAGGAGGCTATATGCGTTCATACAAGATTGCATTGATTGTTGGAAGCTTGCGCCGTGAGTCGTTTAACAAGCGGCTTGCAGACGCTTTGGTGGCACTGGCGCCTGACAACGTCGAATTCACGCGTTGCGAAATTGGCGATTTGCCACTGTATAACCAGGACGACGACGATAATCAGCCTGATTCCGTCAAACGGCTCAAGCAGCAAATCCGCCAGGCTGACGGCGTTTTATTTGTAACGCCCGAGTACAACCGGTCGATTCCGGGAGTGCTGAAGAACGCAATCGATCACGCTTCGCGGCCATATGGTGAGAGTGCGTGGGCAGGTAAG
>CAZMVM010000274.1:0-3700 GCA_964569785.1 uncultured Pigmentiphaga sp.
CGAAGCGCCTCACAACTGGGAATCCGGGGTGACGGAAGTGCATAACCTGGATCTGGATTCTTACGCGCACGTTACCGGCTTAAGTTTGTTGCCCGCGGTCTTGCAGCAGTCCCATGGGGATGATGCCTTGGTCCGTAGCTGGGCTGGGCCGGCCTTGGATGTGGATACAAACTTGGGGTATGCGTTGCAGTGGTTCTCGTTCGCTGCCATTGCACTGATTGCATTCGGAGTCATTCTTGGTAAAGCTTTCAAAAACCGCAGGAGGCACTAGTACCGCGGCATCCACGCCGCGCAGGCAGCGTTCGTTGCTGGCGTTATGGCTGGTGCTGGCAGTAACGCTTGCGCCCTTAGTCGCTGCGATCGTCGTGTATTTGAACCCGCAATGGCTTGCCGGCGAATCAACCAATTATGGGGTGCTCCTGGATCCTCAGGTGCCGGTGCCCGAGCCAACTCATCTGACATTGCGCGATCTCGATGGTCAGCCAGTCGACTTGCGCGACAAACGTGGGCAATGGCTGCTGGTCAGTGTGGGTGGCGGTGCATGCGACGAAGCGTGTGTCCGTAAGCTTTTCATCATGCGTCAAACGCACGCAAGCCTGGGCAATAACATCAAGCGGGTGCAGCGCGTCTGGCTCATTCCCGACGATGTGCCGGTTCCGGAGGTCGTGCTGACTGCTTACGAAGGCACGCACATGCTACGGGCGCCACGGGAGCAGATCGAAGCGTTTTTGGGCACGGCGGCCACTGAAAACCACATCTGGGTGATTGATCCTCTCGGCCACCTGATGTTGCGCTTTCCAGAAGATCCGGATCCCACCCGGCTGCGTAAAGATTTGAGCAAGTTGTTGTTTGCTTCGCGAGTAGGGTAGGCATGGCAGTCGAAGTTTCTCGGGTCCGCACACGCTACAGGAAGCTGGTGTTCATCACCTTGTTTCTGACATTCGATTTAATTCTTTTTGGCGCGTTTGTACGGCTGACCGATTCGGGGCTGGGGTGCCCCGACTGGCCGGGGTGCTACCGAAATCTTACGCCCATTGGTGCTCTGGCCGAGATTCGTCAGGCTGCTGAAACGATGCCGTTTGGCCCGGTTACGTTGACGAAGGCGTGGATCGAAATGATTCATCGTTATATCGGCGCATTGTTAGGGTTATTGATCATCGGGCTCATGTACATGGCATGGCGCTATCGCCGTCAGCTGGAACAGTCTCCCTGGCTCGCCACGTTGCTGTTTATTGGGGTGTGTGTGCAGGGTGCGTTCGGGGCCTGGACGGTGACGATGAAGCTGATGCCGGCGATTGTTACCGTGCACCTGTTGGGTGGCATGACCTTATTGGCCGCGCTGACATGGTTGTCAGCACGTGTGAAGCCTCATGCGCCTGTTCCGGTTGAGGCGCGGCGTGCCCTGCCCTTCATTGTGCTGGGCGGCGCGTTGCTGGTGATGCAGATCGCTTTGGGCGGCTGGGTGAGTACGAATTATGCCGCCTTGGCCTGCATGGATTTTCCCACGTGTAATGGGCAGCTCTTGCCTGAAATGGACTTCGGTGGCGGATTTTCGGTGATGCGGGCGCTGGGCGAGCTGCCCGACGGTGAAATTATTTCTCAGCATGCACTGATTGCCATTCACTGGACTCATCGCAAGTTTGCCTTGGTGGTGTTGGCTTATTTCGTTGGGCTCGGCCTGTGGCTGCAGCGCTATCCCGGGCTCACACAACCGGCCCGGTGGTTAATGGCGGTGGTGATGCTGCAGTTCGCAACCGGGCTTGCTACCATTTTCCTGCAATGGCCTTTGCTCATCGCGGTTATCCATAACGGTGGCGCTGCCGTACTGGTGATCTTGATAACTACGCTGTTAGTGCGTACGGTAGGTATAAACAACTCTGCGCCCCAGGCGCGCTATACAATCACATCATGACGAGTCTGCCCGTTGCTCAAGCTCGCTCCCGCCTACGGCAATATCTCGTGTTGACGAAGCCGCGGGTTACGCAACTAGCGGTGTTTTGCGCCGTCATCGGCATGTTTCTGGCCACACCGGGGTTGCCGCCGCTCGATGTGCTCGTGGCAGCAACATTGGGAATCTGGCTGCTGGCGGCGGCCGCGTTTGCCGTCAATTGCCTGATCGAGCAGCATGTGGATGCACGCATGGCTCGCACCCGACATCGTGCTACGGCCCGGGGAGAAATCTCTCCTTTTCAAACATTGCTGATGTCGGGGGTCTTGGGCGGTCTTGGCATGTTCGTGCTGGCGTACTGGGTGAACGCCCTAACCATGTGGCTAACCTTCGCTACATTCGTTGGCTACGCCATCGTATATACCGTGCTGTTGAAGCCGCGTACCCCTCAGAATATTGTGATCGGGGGCCTGGCTGGCGCGATGCCTCCTGCTTTGGGGTGGGCCGCTGTTGCCAACGCAGTACCGGCGCAAGCCTGGTTGTTGGTGCTGATCATTTTCATATGGACGCCGCCCCACTTTTGGGCGCTGGCCCTGTACCGCGCCAAGGATTACGAAAATGCCGGGCTGCCCATGTTGCCCATCACTCACGGCGACCGCTTCACCCGGCTGCACATCCTGTTGTATACGCTTGCGCTATTGGCCACCACCCTCATGCCTTTCCTCATTGGCATGAGCGGCTTCGTGTACTTGATGGCGGCGCTGGCACTTGGGCTGATGTTCGTCTGGTACGCTTGGCGGCTGTATCGTGCTTATAGCGATCAGCTCGCCCGGAAAACTTTCCGGTTTTCTATTGTGTATCTGGCGCTGCTGTTCAGCGCTCTGCTAATCGATCATTGGCTGCCGGAGTTTTACTGATCATGTTAAGTAGTTTCATGCAGATGCGCCGAGGCGTACTGCGAGTCACCCTGGCTGGTCTCATCGCCATCATGGCTGGGCTGGGGCTATCCGCGTGTCAGAACAGTGCCCAAAGCTGGAATTCTACGGATGTAACGGATACAGGAATTGGCCGTGGTTGGTCCATGCCCGACATGTATGGCAACATGCGCACGGCGGCCGACTTCCGTGGCAAGGTAGCAGTGGTGTTTTTCGGGTTTATCCACTGCCCGGATGTGTGTCCCACCACGCTCGCGCAACTGGTTCAGGTCAAGGAAGCGCTGGGCCAGGACGCCGACAAGCTGCAGGTTCTGTTTGTTTCGGTCGACCCGGAACGTGATACCCCGGAAATCATGCGTGAGTATCTTGGCGCTTTCGACCCGTCGTTTCTGGGGTTGCGCGGTGATCCCGAGCAGCTCGCTGCAGCGGCGCAATTGTTCAAAGTGTTCTATTCGAAGGTCGAGGATAAGGCCGGCGGCACTTACACCATGGACCATTCAGCGGGCATGTATATCTTCGACCCGGAGGGTAACATCCGTTTATACGCTCGCAGTGGGATGCCGACCGAAGATCTCGTTGCCGACATCCGGCAGCTAATGGGCTAAATGGCTGCTCAAGGAGGGTTGGCAAGGCAACGAGCGGGTCGCCGCCAGAGGCGCCGGGTTGCTGCAATCAAGCGAATCTGCCCGCCCACTTCCTTCCAAACGTCGACGAGTTCGCCGCGCTTCAACCGGCGGCGAGCGCCGTGTTTCCGGCCGAGCTTGCCCGGCAATGGTAGAATTGCCGGTCTTGGTTAATTCAAGCGCCGATTTGCGAGATCCGCTTGCGGGCGCTTTTATAAATCCAGCTAAAGAGGTCTGCCGTTGGCACAAGCAAC
>CAZMVM010000275.1:0-3694 GCA_964569785.1 uncultured Pigmentiphaga sp.
CAGCGTTCTTTGAAAAAAATATGGCCGCTCATTTCACCCGCCAAGGGTGCACCTGTTTCCCGCAGTTTGTCTTTAATGTACGAGTGACCGGTACGCCACATCAAGGGCTGCCCACCCGCTTCACGGATCACCTGAGCGACATAACGACTGCATTTCACGTCGTAGATGATCTTTGCGCCAGGATTACGCGACAGCACATCGCGGGCAAACAACATGAGTTGGCGGTCGGGCCATATGATCTCGCCCGATCGCGTGACCACACCAAGGCGATCCCCGTCACCGTCGAAAGCCAGGCCCAGGTCGCACTGCTCGGTCTGCACCGCCTGGATAAGGTCTTGCAGGTTTTGCGGGTCGGCCGGATCGGGGTGGTGGTTGGGAAAGCTGCCGTCTACTTCGCAAAAGAGCTCAACGACCTCACAGCCCAAGGCGCGGTACAGAGCCGGCGCCACTGCCCCAGCCACGCCATTCCCGCAATCCACGGCAACTTTCAGGGGTCGTTGCAGACGCACATCGCCGATCACGCGCTGAATGTAGGTGTCGATGATGTTCATCTCCCGTGCCGTTCCGGCCGGACGATCGGGCAACAACGTAGTCATGGTTTGCGCCAAGGTCTGGATGCGATCGCCAAACAGGGTGTCGCCGGCGAGCATCATTTTGAAACCATTGTAGCGAGGGGGGTTGTGACTTCCTGTAATGGCCACACCTGACCCTGTCTCCTGCGTATGGGCGGCGAAATAAACCAGCGGAGTCGGCACTTGGCCGATGTCAATGACATTAACTCCGCCCGCTAAAATGCCCTCCTTTAAGGCCTGGGCAAGTTCGGGCCCTGATTGGCGTCCGTCTCGCCCAACGACAAGCGTGTCGACGTGGGCGGCTTGTGCATGCTCTGCCAATGCGCGACCCAAAGCGCGTGCAAACCCGGCATTGATCGTGTCCGGTACGATGCCACGGATGTCGTACGCCTTGAATACTTCCGCAGGCCATTGGCGGTTTGCGTTTGAATTGGATGTCACTGACGTCACTCCCTCCGGAAAATCCAGCGATATTTACCGCATTATCACCGAAGGCGGCGCAGACTGCCCTGCACTCCCGCTACAATCTGTACACGAATTCCATTTCCACTACCATCGCCTTCATGTCCAACCTTACTTCGAACTCGCCCGTCTCGAACAACCTCACGAGCTCCGGATTGGCGCCCGGGGTCATGGCCCAGGTTCTGGCTGAAGCTTTGCCCTATATACGGCGTTTCCATGGCAAGACCATCGTTATTAAGTATGGTGGCAATGCCATGACGGAAGAACGGCTGCAGCGCAGCTTCGCACACGATGTCGTTTTGCTGAAGCTGGTTGGCATCAACCCGGTCGTGGTGCACGGCGGTGGCCCGCAAATCGACCATGCGCTCAAGCGCTTGGGCAAGCAGGGTACGTTTGTTCAGGGCATGCGGGTTACTGACGCAGAGACGATGGAAGTGGTCGAATGGGTGTTGGGCGGCCAGGTGCAGCAAGACATCGTCACCCTGATCAACGCACACGGCGGCAAAGCGGTCGGGCTCACGGGGAAGGACGGCGCCCTCATTACGGCGCGCAAACTTCGCATGCCGGATCAGGAAAACCCGGGACAAGAGCTGGATATCGGCTTCGTCGGCGAAATTGCCAGCATCGATCCATCGGTCGTCCGAGCGCTGCAAGACGATCAATTCATTCCCGTGATTTCCCCGATCGGTGTGGGAGAAGACGACGGTTGCGCCTACAACATCAATGCAGACCTGGTCGCGGGCAAAATCGCTGAAGTGCTGGGGGCCGAGAAGTTAGTCATGATGACCAATACCCCGGGCGTGCTGGACAAAAACGGAAACTTGCTCACGAACCTGACGGCCAGCCGCATTGACGAGCTGTTCGCCGATGGCACGATCTCGGGCGGGATGCTGCCGAAAATATCCTCAGCGCTCGCGGCCGCCCGCCACGGAGTGAACGCCGTGCACATCATCGACGGACGGGTCGAACACTGCCTGTTGCTCGAGATTCTCACCGACCGTGGTGTGGGAACAATGATTCGGGCGAATTAGCCATGCGTCGCCGATGCGCTCGAAGTTTTCGCCGAAGCTTTACGCTAACCGGTGCATTTGCGGCACAGGCGAGGCGCTGGGACGCGCCAGCAGTTCGTGCGCCTAAATTTCTACCGAGCCTGCAGCACGAGATCGCTAGTGCCACCACTGACAAGCCCATCGCATGTGACTGTGTAGGCTTACACACTGCCACCCTAATGGAAGGGGATTCTGCCGGCGCTCAAGCTCGGCATTGAGGCGCTGCAGAGACCCCTCGGTGGGTCCCTGCTAAACGGCGGGCAGTGCCGCGCACCGGGTCAAGGTCCGGATCTACCCGCGGTCGCGAAGGCCGGTCACGTTTTCTCGTTGAGCACAATGGTTACAGCAAAATATGCGGTCGTCGTGCTCGAGACCGTGACCGATGATGGGGACGCCGCAATGCTCGCATCGTGGCGCCAACAGGTGAATGGCACATTCGAAGCTGTCAAACGTATACGTATTGCCGTCTGACACAGTAATTTGAAATGACTTGTCGTAGTCATTTCCACAGTGGTCGCACGTCGCCATGTTGCCTCCTTCGCATAACCAGGTGCGAGCAGGCGGGGCGTATACCAGCCATTGCTCGTCGTGTGGACGAGCTCAGCAAAGGGCATTCCCCCTCCGGCTAGGGCCGCGAGCGCCCCGTCAGAGACGGTGCACTAAGAACGTTGCGTGGAGTCGAACTCGTGCCCCGCGTTGACGGGGGCAGCGGCAGAGCATTGGCTGGCGGGAACCACGGGGTGCACTCGACCTGGCGATTGAGGACTGCAGACCGGGCACTGCGGGTCTTTCCGCACATGCACGGTACGCCATTCTGCATGTAAGGCATCGACGCGTAACAAGCGCCCTGTCAAAAGGGCGCCTGCTTGCGCCAACAGCTTCAAGGCTTCGGCAGCCTGCACCGTTCCTACCATGCCAACCAGTGGCGAAAAAACACCCATGGTAGCGCAGTTAATTGGAGCGACTTCGTCAGCCGCATCTGGAAACAGGCAGGCATAACAGGGTGAGTCGGCATCCCGTAAGTCGAAAACGCTGACCTGGCCTTCGAAGCGAATCGCTGCACCGGACACCAACGGCTTGCGTGCCTGGACGCATACGGCATTGAGCAAGATTCGGATGGCGAAGTTATCAGTACAGTCGACCACCACATCAGCAGCGTTTACCAGCTGCTGCACGCGCTCGGGATCGTCCAAACGTTCGGCCAGGGGATGAACGACTGTGTCAGGGTTAAGTTCGCGCACCGCCTGAGTTGCAGATTTCACCTTGAGCTGCCCCACCCGCGCTGTCGTGTGCGCGATCTGGCGTTGCAAGTTAGTGAGATCGACGTGATCGTCGTCGACCAGGGTAATCTGCCCCACCCCCGCGGCAGCCAGATACATGGCCACCGGCGACCCCAGCCCGCCCGCGCCGACGATGAGCGCATGCGAGGCCAATAGGCGTTCCTGCCCCTCGATACCAATTTCGTCGAGGAGCAGATGGCGGGCGTATCGCAATAGCTGTTCGTCGTTCACAACTCAACCCCTAGTTAGCCGGTGCGGGCGATTCGGGGGTTAGCGCTGGCGGTACTTTTTCTGGCGGTGTGGCCTTGTCGATAGGCGTTATCCGCATCCG
>CAZMVM010000276.1:0-3649 GCA_964569785.1 uncultured Pigmentiphaga sp.
CCGTTGCTTGCCTATGCGCAGGCGCATGGCGGACACCCAAGTCACGGCCAGCAGCCGCCGGAGGCGGGAACGTCAACCCATGCGCCGGGCATGGAGCACGGCTCTATGGGTATGGACCATAGCTCTATGAACATGCACGGGTCGGGCAGTGCGCAAACACAGGTTCATCGTGCCCCGAAGGCGCCTATGGAGCAGGCGGATCACAGTAACGATGCCCCCCGCACGCATGAAATGGCGAACGATCAAGCCGCATCCCACGCACCCGCCGCAGGCCACCACATGGGCGCCATGAACCATGGCAGTGGCGGAATGGATCACGGCGATATGCAGATGCAAGGCGGGTCAGCGCCACCAGGCGCCCGGGATCCGGATGCTTATTCAGGCGGTTACGTCCGCAACGCCGGTAAGTATGCCTTGCCGCCTTCGGATGCCTTGATCATGTCCGACATGCACAATTTCGGCGCGGTTGAGTTTGATCGCTTCGAGTACGTGAAAGCGCGTGGCGAAGAGTGGGGCGCCTATGAGGGGGAAGCCTGGTACGGCAGCACGTATAACCGTGTGGTGTTGAAGGCAGAGGGCGAGGTCGCAAGCGGGAAGCTGCAAGAATCCGAGACGCAGCTTCTGTGGCGTCATGCAATTTCCACGTTCTGGGATACAGAACTGGGCGCCCGCTTCGATTACGGCCATGGGGCGCCAAACAGGGAGTGGCTGGCCTTCGGCGTACGAGGAACTGCGCCATACTGGTTCGAGGTTGACGCCACTGCTTACGTCGGCCCTAGTGGAAGAACGGCGCTTGGATTAAGCGCCGAGTACGACATTTTGCTGACGCAGAAGCTCTATCTGCAGCCAGCAATAGAGGTGAACTTCTACGGGAAAGATGATGAAGAAAGGGGAATCGGCAGCGGGTTGACCGATGCCACAGCGGGGTTACGCCTTAAGTACGAAGTATCACGCCAATTCGTTCCATACATCGGCGTGGAGTGGTCGAACAAGTTCGGTAAAACGGCTGACTATGCACGCGCACACGGAGAGTCGAGACACGAGACCCGTTTCGTCGCGGGCTTGAGTTTCCGGTTTTGATGCTGCTTTTTTCATACAGGCGGCTGGAAGCCGCTGCCAGCAAATAATTTAACGAGTCCTTTTGATGAAAAAAACCCTATCCATTTTGGTTTTGAGCGTACTACCCGCCATCGCCTTAGCGGCTGGCAACCATAGTGGCGGACATGGCAGTCACGGAATGCCCGCGCACGGCATGCCAGGCCATGACATGTCCACAATGTCGAACGCGCCTTCTCCAGTTGGCCGACCCGGTGATCCGGGCAAAGTGACGCGCACGATTGAGCTGAGGATGGACGATACCATGCGATTTACGCCCAGTGATATCAAGGTCAACGCAGGCGAGACTGTTCGTTTCTTCATCAAAAACACGGGGAAGATCCCGCACGAGATGGTGATTGGGTCGCTTGCTGACCTGAAGGCTCATGCCGCCGAAATGCAAAAGATGCCTGGTATGCAGCACGCGGAACCGAACATGATTACGCTTGCACCAGGTAAGATTGGGGGCTTAGTGTGGCAGTTCGATCAGGCGGGCACCGTTGATTTCGCTTGCTTGATTCCAGGCCATATGGAGGCTGGGATGATCGGCAAGGTAAAGGTCAGTTGACACAGCGCTGATATGTCAAAGAAGAGGTGCGTTCTTGGCGCCGTCGGCGTCTTGCTCGCAGGGGGGGCCGCTTTGTTGTATAACGCCGGACGCGACGCGGGGCCGGCATTCATCGACCCTTCTGATGAGATGCTCGTGGTAAAGGGCAAGGCGATCTACGCAAATAATTGCGCCGCATGCCACGGCGAGGCCCTGCAAGGGCAGCCGAACTGGCGCGAGCGCCTTCCTAACGGGAGGCTGCCCGCGCCGCCTCACGACAAGACCGGCCATACTTGGCACCATCCGGATGCGATGCTTTTCGATATGGTCAAGAATGGACTGGTGCCGGGTAAAACCGCTCCTCCGGGCTATGAGAGCGACATGCCTGCATACGCGGGGATACTGACCGACGAGGAAATCGTTGCCGTGTTGGCCTATATCAAAAGCGATTGGCCGCCTAAGGTATTGCAGGCACAAAAAGAAGTTACGTTGCAGCGGCGCGACTAACTTGGGCAGTCGCCGCCCTGCACTCAACGCTAATTCTGTGTGGAATTTTTTATGAGAATCTTGTTCGCAGCGGTCGCCCTCACGGCCGCAGCTTCTTTTGCTCACGCGGCCGAAAATGCCATCACCGTTTACCAGGATCCGAACTGTGGCTGCTGTTCCTGCTGGGTGGATCATATGCGTGATGCTGGTTTCGACGTCAACGCCATCAAGACGGGCGATATGGCTTCGATCAAGCAGAAGCTTGGCGTGCCCATGAACCTAAGCTCCTGTCACACAGCCGTGGTACAGGATACCGGGCAGATTATTGAGGGCCATGTGCCCGCCAGCGCAGTGAACAAACTGTTGGCGGACTCATCGGTTAAGGGCGTTTCAGCCCCGGGCATGCCTTTGAACGCACCGGGTATGGGCGAGCTTGATGGGAATCTCGTGACCGTGGACTTTTCCGGCAAACCATTTTCTAGGGATTAGCTTTCTAGGGATAAGCCGGTTGTGAGCGGACAGGTGAACGCCAGAGCTACTGCGCTGATTCCTGTCCAACCTAGTTTTCCAGCTCTTTGATGAGTGCTTTCATCTCTTCGATTTCTCTGCGTTGAGATTCGATAATCTGGCCGGCCAGTTCGCGTACGCGTGGATCGGTAAGGTTAGCGCGCTCACTCGTGAGAATGGCGATCGAATGGTGCGGAATCATCGCCTTCATCCAAGAAACGTCTTCGATCGTTTTCTGACTGCGTACAAGCCAAAGTGCTAAGGCGAACACCATCACGCTACCGACAAATATGCTTGTATTTATTCGGCGGTTCGGATGCATGTGTAGCATGAAGGCTAGCATGATAATCGCCATCGCTGCGCCCATAATAAGCGCCATGTAGACGCGTGTTTCGCTGAAGAATCTGTCTTTAATTTCGTAGGTGTTCAGGTACATCAGGCCGAACATAACGATAGTTGAAGTGCCTATCATGGCAGCGAATTTCAGGTATTGACGCATGATTAATCCCTTTCTCGATGAGCTGGTGGCTTTCGATAGAGCCGATGGTTTATGTCGACCTGCGGAGCCTAAGGGCGTTAAAGACGACAGACGCGGAGCTTAAACTCATGGCTAGGGCGGCCAACATGGGCGAGAGTAGGAGGCCGATGAACGGGTATAGAACGCCGGCGGCTAACGGCACGCCGAGAGCGTTGTAAACGAACGCGAAACCCAGGTTCTGCTTCATATTCGCGATGGTCTTCTCGGACAGATCGCGGGCGATTGAAATGCCGCGCAGGTCGCCCTTCACTAAAGTTACTTGTGCGCTATTCATCGCCACATCGGTGCCCGTTCCCATTGCGATGCCCACATCGGCTTTCGCCAACGCCGGTGCATCGTTAATGCCGTCTCCCGCCATGGCGACGACTCGCCCTTCGGCCTGAAGCTTGGTAACTAAGTCCAGCTTGTCGGCCGGCTTTACTACTCCGTGAACCTCATCGATGCCCAGCTGCTTGGCAACGGAGTGGGCTGTTGCT
>CAZMVM010000277.1:0-2409 GCA_964569785.1 uncultured Pigmentiphaga sp.
GTGTGTGCTTGGGTTATGCTCGATTCACAAGTGTGAAGGGAGGCACAATGTTTCTGGGCAGCAATGTCATCCTTTTTCTGACCGTACTGAGTGGTGTGCTCATTGTCATCGGGTTCGGATTGCGCAGCCACAATGGCGGCCTATTCCTATTAGGCATCGGGCTACTGATTGCTCTGGTCTTGTTGGCGCGCAAGGCCCTGGAGATTTTTGGGTAAGAGACGGTGGGTGTAACCACCACGCGTTGGGTTTGGCGAAGCAGCCGCCCCGCTATTCGCTAGACAATGCCTTGTTCTCGAAGCGCAGCAATCTGATCGCGTGAAAACCCAAGCCTGCCCAGAATCTCGTCAGTATGTTGGCCGAGTTCAGGCCCAAGCCAGCGTGTCTCTCCCGGCGTTGCGTCCAGCTTCGGTACGATACCGGGCAGGTCGATGTCCTCTCCGTCAGGGAGCTGAAAGCGCTGGATCATATCCCGCGCGCGATAGTGGGGGTCTTCGTAAATATCTGCGGCAGTGTAAATGCGTCCAGCAGGGACATCAGCTGCTTCCAGCGTATCAAGTACATACTCGAGCGGGTGCTGCTGTGTCCAAGCTGAAATGGCCGCATCGAGCTCTTCGACACGTTGTACGCGGCCGTCATTGTGGGCAAGCGTAGGGTCTTCGGCCAGGTCTTCCCGCTCGATGGCACGCATGAGCCGTTTAAAGATACCGTCTCCGTTACCCGCAATGGCCACATAATGCCCATCAGCGCACTGATAGGTATTGGAGGGGGCTATCCCGGGCAGGGACGAGCCCGAACGTTCACGTATGTGGCCAAACATTGAGTACTCGGGGATTAAGCTTTCCATCACGGCGAACACGGATTCATATAAGGCGACGTCCACGAGCTGACCTTGGCCCTGATTGACCTTCAGATGGTGCATGGCTAACAACGCGCCGATCGTGCCGTACAAAGACGCAAGCGTGTCCCCCAAGCTGACGCCAGTTCGTACAGGAGGGCGATCAGGAAAGCCGGTTGTGTAGCGAAGGCCCGCCATGCATTCAGCAATGGCCGCAAAGCCGGGACGGTTTCGGTAGGGTCCCGTTTGCCCATAACCCGAAATGCGCACCATGATCAAACTGGGATTGATGGCTGACAGGTCTTCCCAACCAATGCCCCATTTTTCAAGTGTGCCCGGGCGAAAGTTCTCGATGACAATATCCACTTCGGTGACCAGCTTGCGGATGATATCCCGGGCCTCTTCCGTCTTCAGGTCGAGCGTAATTGATTTTTTGTTGCGGCTTTGGGTGTACCACCAAAGCGATGTACCTTTATGTAGCTTCCGCCACTTGCGCAGTGGATCACCTTGGTGCGGGGGCTCAACCTTGATCACTTCGGCCCCGAATTGAGCAAGTAAAGAACCAGCGTAGGGACCAGCGATGAGAGCACCGAGTTCCAGCACTTTTACGCCGTGCAATGCGGAAGTGTCAACTGTGCTATTCGTGGGCATCTCAGCATCCTGATTGTAAGCATTCATGAACTTTTGGTGGGGCCGCATCCGGCCTCGCGAAGTGGTCGGCGCTCCTGGGTGCGCTGCCAACCTTGGATTTGCCAGTGAACCGGCACGTTTCGACGTGTGCTTCGTTTCCTGCTAACGCAACATTTGATCGCAATCTTAGCGCGCAAATAGGGAACCGCACTTTTGCGCCTAGGTCAATGTTGAGGGCGCATCATAGCTATGGTGCAGGCATTCATTCCGTACAGGATCGTGAGGAGCCACTCTTGGAGTAACCACGGTCCGGTTTACTCCTCAAGTTCAGCCTGAGAGCGATTGGCCTCGTGATATCCGCCGATCTTGATCAGGGTGTTGGTTACAGTGGGTATGCACACTCGTTCCTATGCTGTAGATGTCTTTCGGGGTATAGCCCTGCTGTTCATCGTGGTGAACCATATCGCGGGCAGCGTGCTTGCATGGGGTACCAGCCGTAACTTCGCCATCTCGGACGCAACTGAGCAGTTCGTGTTTCTAGCGGGACTCGTTACTGCCCTGGCATATGCGGCAATAACTCACCGTAAGGGCGTTGCGGTTGCTGATCAACGCTTTCGACGGCGAGCCTGGGAGATTTATCGCGCCTTCTTAATTACCGCCGCTCTCATGTTCGCGTGTGGCGGCGTCCTGATGGCAGTAGGTTTGGCGACGCCTGCTTACCACGGCTCGGAAGTGAAGGCTTTCGTAGCGGCACCGGGTCGCACCATCTTTGAGGTGCTGACGTTGCAGCGACAGCCGTTTTTTTCCGACATCCTTCCGATGTACGCGTTCTTTGCGCTCCTGACCCCGCTTTGGATGCGGTTGGCTCAGCGCTCTTGGCCGACGTTACTTTTAGTCAGCTTAGCCTTGTGGGCTATTGCTCCATGGCTCGGGGTGTGGCTGCC
>CAZMVM010000277.1:2419-3586 GCA_964569785.1 uncultured Pigmentiphaga sp.
TGGGTGGACGTTTAACCCCTTTGCGTGGCAATTGGTATTCACTTTAGGGCTCATTGTCGGCGTACATACCGGCTTGCCCGACAAGCCGTCGGCACGCTTTCGGCCCGTACTCGTTGCGTTTGCGGTGGCCGTGACATTGGCAGGAGCGGTGTTCTCGCTGTTTTCCTATCACGCGTGGTTACGCGAGCTGTTTCTTCCTTTCTGGTTCGAAGAGGGCATTCGTACTTTCTCCAAGAGCAATGCGTCACTAGTCCGGATATTGAACTTTTTAGCGATGGCTTGGCTGGTGTATCTGGCGACCCGACGGGGCTGGCTGGATCGCGTGTTAAGCCGGCTGACATGGGTGGCGACGGTGGGCCGACACGGACTTGTCTGTTTCGTAGGCGGAACGGTGATCTCGATTGTCGCTGAAACCGTGGCGCACCTGGTTGGCGGCGAGCCGCCACACTGGGCGGCCGCTCTTACGGCGGACGTGCTTGCCGTTGCGCTTTTACTAACACTGGCAGCGATTGCCGATGCAATCCGCGTACGGCGCAGGGGCGCGGCAGCGAAGTACGATACCGGCAGGTGGCCGACTGCCTCCGTGACCGGCCGCGCTTGAGAGTCTTTTGAGTTGGCTCGCGTGTACTGAACGAGGAAAGTCAGCCCAACCACTATTGTTGAGCGAACTGAGGGTAGCGATGGCTGGACCGGTCCTGCATGAATTGCGTCTTGGTGTCGTAAATCTCTGCTCAGCTTTGCACTATGGTTAGAAGCCAAATGCGCGTTTGATTGCTTTTTGAGTTTTACATAACGATGCGGCCCGCCACTCGGCGGGCCTTTTTTTGAACGTGCGAATGTTTTGAACGTGCGAATGGCGCGTGCTGAACCAGTAGGGCGGTTGAAGCGCGGCGTCTTCATTGATGAGCGGTCGCGTTGCTTCAGTGCCACAGTGCCACCTCGCGGAAGCGAGGGTGAGGGATAGTGCGGGCAGGTGGAGTTAAGCACAAAGATGTGAGCTGCACGCACGCCGATTCTTTTGTTGACTATTGTTCTGCAGTAACGATGAGACGCTTCGACGAGAGCCTGGCGTGAGTTGGCGCACAGAAATAGTCATACAATCAATAATGCGATACGCTTAGACACGTGTCGATGCAAAAGGTAGAGGCTGGTTGACCTCGGCATCCC
>CAZMVM010000278.1:0-3557 GCA_964569785.1 uncultured Pigmentiphaga sp.
TGTTCCGCCCCGACAATCCGCTGATGCCCAACTACAAGTGGGTGCCCATCGGCTACCACGGCCGGGCCTCCAGTATCGAGATCTCGGGCCAGAATTTCCACCGCCCGGTGGGTCAGCTCATGGCCAAGGGCGCAACCGAGCCCAAGCTAGGCCCGAGCCAGCGGCTCGACTATGAGCTCGAGGTGGGTATCTTCATGGGGCCCGGTAATGCCTTGGGCACACGCATCGGCATCGACGTCGCCGAGGAGCGCGTCTTCGGACTGTGCCTGCTCAACGACTGGTCGGCTCGCGACATCCAGGCTTGGGAATACCAGCCTCTCGGACCGTTCCTGGCGAAGAATTTTGCCACCACGATCTCGCCGTGGATTGTCACGCTGGAAGCACTCGAGCCGTTTCGCGTCGCCTGGGAGCGCCCGGCCGAGGACCCGCAGCCGCTGCCGTACCTCGAGTCGGAGAAGAATCGCGCTCAAGGTGCGTTCGACATCCAGTTGCAAGCGCTACTGACAACCGAGAAATCGCGCTCGCAAGGCGCCGAACCGGCCGTACTGTCCCAGACCAGCTTCCGCCATTCATACTGGAGCATCGCCCAGTTGGTGGCACATCACACGATCAACGGTTGCAACCTCGAGGCAGGTGATCTCCTGGGCACCGGTACCCAATCCGGCCCCACCGAGGAAGAAGCCGGCTCGTTGCTCGAGCTGACGCAAGGCGGTCAAAAGCCCTTGCAGCTGCCCTGGGGCGAGCAGCGCACCTTCCTGCAAGACGGCGACGAAGTCATCATGCGGGCCTGGTGCGAAAAAGAGGGATATCCGCGCATCGGATTCGGTAGCGTCTCCGGAACAGTTCTCCCGGCCATGCCGGTCTAACCCAGCACCGGTACCCCATGTTAAGGTGTCCTCCTGGGCGTAGGGGAAACCTTTCGCCCGGGACACCGTCTCGCCCGCCCGCGGTTTAGAGCCTTTTGCGCTTAGATGCGGGCGGGATCTGCATTGCTTCCCGATACTTGGCCACGGTTCGCCGTGCCACCACCACTCCTTGCTCCAGCAAAAGCTGCGCAATCTGATTGTCGGATAGCGGCTTGCGGGAGTTTTCCTCTGCCACCACTTGCTTGATCAAGGTCTGTACGGCGGTTGAGGACGCCACCCCACCAGCCTGAGTGGCCAACTGACTACCGAAAAAGCGCTTAAGCTCCAGGGTCCCGTGTGGCGTTTGCATGTATTTCTGCGTGGTCACGCGCGAGATGGTGGACTCATGCATTTGGACCGCTTCGGCGATGTCTCGCAAAATGAGTGGACGCATCGCAATCGCGCCGTGCTCAAAGAAGCCCTCCTGCCTTCTGACGATCTCTTGGGAAACGCGCAAGATGGTTGCGCACCGCTGTTGGATATTGCGAATAAACCATCGCGCCTCTTTTAATTGTTCATACAGGCTACCTCTTGGCTCGGAACGAACAATTTCAGCATAGGCACGATTGATGTCCAGGCGAGGAACCGCTTCTTCGTTGAGTTCGGCACGCCACTGCCCCCCTACTTTGCGGACCAAGACATCGGGAATGACATAGTCCACCGACCCCGCGCCAAAGCGCGCGCCGGGACGCGGATCGAGCCGTTGAATGACTGACTGCACCGTGCGTAACACGTCTTCGCTACACTGCAAGCGTCGACGCAGCTGAGCATAATCGCGCCCCGCGAGTAACCGTAGATGTTCGCGACATAACCGACGGGCCGTGTTAAGCACCTGTTCGTCAGCCAGTTCGGGGAATCGACGCAAGTCGGGCTCACGCAACTGCAACGATAAACACTCAGACAAGCAACGCGCACCGACTCCTGCCGGCTCGAAAGACTGTAGCAGCCTCAGGGCAACGCGCCATTCGTGCGCGTCGACGTGCAACTCGGCTGGCAACATGCGACCCAATTCTTCAAGCGGAGTCTGCAGATAGCCATTGTCGTCAAGCTCGTCGATGAGCACTTGAACCAACACCTGCTGGCGCCAGCTGGAACGGGTCGCACCCAGCTGCATGCGCAAGTGATCAGCAAGCCCTGGCAAAGGCGCGGGCTGCTGCACGGCCCAGTCATCAAAGTCGCCATCGCCTCGCCGTACGTCGTCCGTGCGTACGCCACGCAACGCCTCGCGCGCGCCCTCATCTTCGGGCTCAACGCGCTCAAGCAGGGGGTTGGATTGCAGCGCCTGCTCGATTTCAGCCTGTAGTTCAAGTGTCGAAAGCTGCAGCAGGCGAATGGACTGTTGCAGCTGAGGAGTCATCGTCAGCTGCTGTGTTGCGCGAAGCTGCAGTGAGGGTTTCACTCTAGTGATACCTGTTGAAGAATTGCTTCTCCGTACGCTTCCAGTTTGCGCACGCCAACACCGTTGACCGTGGCCAGTTCATCAAGGGTGCGCGGCCGACGCTGGGCGATTTCATAGAGCGTCGTATCGTGGAATATGACATAGGCCGGCACTCCATGTTCACGCGCAACTTCAGCGCGCCAGGCACGTAACGCGGCAAAGCAGGCCTGCTCATCAAGAGTGAGGTCAACCGGCAACGACTGTTTCACGCGACCTTTGCTGCGCCGGGGGCGCTCGGGCTCGCGCCTTAACATGAGTGTGCGATCGCCGCGCAACACGGCCCGGCTGCCATCGGTCAGCATCAAGGTGCTGTAACCGTCGTGATCGACCGCCAAGAGACTTTGGGCGATGAGCTGGCGGAGCACACTACGCCAGTCGCGCTCGGATAAGTCTGCCCCTATGCCGAAAACACTGAGCTCGTCATGACCGTATTGCTCGACGCGCACATTCTTCTTGCCTCTTAGAATATCAATGATGTGTCCCGCGCCAAAGCGCTGTCCACGCTCTTTCCAAAGGCGATAGACGGCAGACAAGACCTTTTGCGCCGCAACCGTGCCGTCCCAGGCTTCGGGCGGGTCAAGGCAGACATCGCAATTACCGCAGGGCTCGGCACTTTCTCCAAAATAGGCCAGCATACGCACACGTCGACACTCCACCGTCTCGCATAAGCCCAGCATCGCATCAAGCTGCGCACTCATGCGACGCTTGTGGAAATCGCTGCCTTCAGATTCTTCGATCATGCGGCGCTGTTGCACCACATCTTGCAAACCGTATGCAAGCCACGCCTGGGCGGGTAACCCGTCGCGCCCTGCCCGCCCGGTTTCCTGATAGTACCCCTCCACGGACTTAGGTAAATCGATGTGCGCGACGAAGCGCACATCGGGTTTATCAATACCCGCATGATAGGGCAAGGCCGGAATACCGTGCTCATTCAGGTACTCGGCAATTGTTTCCACCCGCGCACGCGCCAGGCAATACACGATGCCGCAATCCCCGTCATGCTCGTTCTGAATGAATTGCAGCAATTGCTTGCGCACATCGTTCTTTTCAACGATGCGATACCGGATGTTGGGTCGGTCAAAGCTGGAAACAAAGCGGGCCGCGTTCTGCAGCTGCAAACGCTCGATAATCTCGTTGCGGGTAGCTTCCGTTGCTGTCGCCGTCAAAGCGATGCGCGGAACATGGGGCCAGCGCTCATGCAATACTGACAGGCC
>CAZMVM010000279.1:0-3545 GCA_964569785.1 uncultured Pigmentiphaga sp.
GTGAGGTCCCCGCAAACACAGGATGCCTTCTTCGCCAGGTGCACAAAAGTTCTCAGGAGCGGAGGACTCGGCTTCGCTGAGTGGGAGAGCGCGCACTTCGGTATACGGAAGCGCCAGCCCGACAGAACCGGGCGTTCGCTCGAGCGCAGCGGGCTCAATGGCCACGATTCCCGCACATTCAGTCATGCCAAAGATATTTCGCACCGGCACGCCGGTGCGTGTTTCGAAATGACTGGCAATTTCGGCTGGCAGCGCGGAACCTCCCGTGAGGGCGACCTGGACGCCTAACCCGCCCGCTAAGCCTGCCTGCTCATGACTTTGCGTCAATGAAGCGAGGGTCGTGGGTACACAGCCCAGGTGAGTGACCCGGTGCGCTTCGAAAAGCTTCCAGGCATTCGCGACAAATGTCTGGTTTCGCATTCCCAGCAGAGTAGGAATGTAGATGGTTCCACCGACCGCCAGGGCGGCGAGGCCGTAAACGAAAACCCCTGCGACATGAAAAAGTGGAAACCCGTTAAGCATCCGGTCGCCATGTCCGAACTGATAATACGCTGCAGCCATGCAGCTTGTGTGCAGCTCGTTGGCATGGGTGTGTTGCAGAATTTTAGGCAGACCGGTTGTCCCGCCTGTGTGAAAGATTGCGGCCGTGGTGGCCGGAGTGATCTCGTTGACAAGTGCGTGGCCAGGCTCGACACCCTTTAGCCGGGCCTGAAATGACTCGGCGGATGGCGCCTCTTCGTTGGGATCAATTTCGAAAACCTGCAGATCGCCACCAACCAGGCGCACTGCCTCAAGTGCGGTCTGCCTGATCGGCAGTTCGGGGCACTCACCCAAGGTGATGACCACCTTGACATCAGCGGCCTTGAGCAGGCCGGCGATATGTTCTGCGCCCAACAGGTAGTTGATGGGGAATACATGTCCCGCCAGCTGAGCGCCCCAGAGTGCGACGTGTGCGCTCGGAATGTTGGGGACAATCAGTGCGACAGGATCGCCGCGATTTACGCCGGCTTGTCGCAAGAGGTTACCCGCTCGCAGAATCTGGTCGGCAAATTTCTCGTAGTGCCATGCGACAGGGTGAGAATCCAGGCGAGGCTCGACCTGAAACAGCAAGGCGGAGTGATCCGGATAGTGCAACGCATTATGCAGGATCAGCTCGATCGTTGATGAAAATGGTACCGAGCGCTGGTACGGTACGGCCCCGATCTGTGCGATGCTGTCGAGTTGGTCGATGATGGGCGGCATCCAATACCGCCCGGTGCTGCCGGTTACTGCGCCAGTTTCCATTTTCCATCCTCGATTTTCACGACTACCTGGCCGCGGCTATCGATACCGTTGTGATTGTCTTTGGTCATGTTGAAGACGCCCTCGGGGCTGACCACTTCCTTCATGTTCTCGAGAGCATCGCGTAGCGCGTGGCGAAACTCAGGAGTTCCCGGCTTGGCTTTTTCGAGTGCGACCGGTACGGTTGCCTGCAGCCAGTTCAGCGCGGTCCACGAAGTCGAGCCGAAGAGCGAACGAGTGCCTGGCCCGTAGGTGCCTTCATACTTGGTCACGTATTCGACGCCGGCTTTTTTGGTCGGATCGTCGTCAGGCAACTGTTCGGCAACCAGGACCGGTGCCACCGACAGATAGGTTCCTTCGACATCCTCGCCGCCGACACGCAGGAAGTCGGCGTTTGCTACACCATGAGTCTGGTAGATTTTTCCTTTGTAGCCTCGCTTGACGAGTTCTGCCTGAGGCAGAAACGCAGGGGTTCCGAAGCTGAGGATGTAGATGGCGTCTGGCTTGGACGCCATCAAGCGTACGATTTGCGCGGTGACGCCCAGGTCTTGCGGTCCATATCGCTCGACGCCACTGATCTTGATACCGTGCTTTTCGGCCTGTTCGTTAAAGGCGTTGAGGAAGCCATTTCCATAGCTGGTAGTAACCGCAATAGCGCCGGCGGTCTTCACGCCATTTGCTGCCATATGCTCAAGGGTGCGCTGGACAGAGAGCCTTTCAGGTGCCGGCATCTTGAAAGCCCAGGTGCGTGCGCCTTCTTGGGGTTCAATGATGGCGTTGCCGCCACCCAGCGCAATAACCGGTGTTTCGGCCGTGCCTGCCACCTCTACGATCGCGATGGACGGGGGGGTCACAGATGATCCGACGATCACATCGACGTTTTCTTCTGAAATGAGTTTACTGGCCAGACGGGAAGCTTCGGTAGGATCGCTTGCATCGTTCAGAACGATGACCCGCAGCTTTTCGCCCGCGATGCTGTCCGGCCAGAGTTTGATCGTGTTTTCGGAGGGTTGTCCCAGGGAGGCAGCGGGGCCGGTCGTCGAAAGGATCACTCCGACGGTGAGCTCGGCCTGCGCGGCGGTGGTCAGCCCGATAGACAGCAATACGCCTGCTGAGAGGCGCGTAAGGCTGGCGCGCAGGGGAAAACTTCGGATTTTCATGATGCGAGTCTCCTTGTATAGTTGTTGGTCATGGTCCTGATGTTCCATGGCGTTTGCGCCAGTATGTGCCTTACCGCCGCTATGGTCTGTCCACTTAAAAGACGACAACGGGGCAAACGCCGAAGGGCGCCGTACAACAATGAATCTTTCAAGGAGTTTGCGCCATGCATGCCTGGAGCCTGGATGACGCCCCCGTCAGGCAAAACGTTCTCGCCTCGGTACAGGTCGACGTTTTTGCCAGCAGCCTCATCGACGCGTTGGGCGAATCTGATTTTGCCCAGTGCCTGATCCAGCAACTCAACGATCTGGCATTGGTCGATTTTTTCTCGGTGTACCAACTCGATACGGGGACAACTCCCCGCATGTTCATGTCTTCCAGCCGCAAAACGCGGGATGTCAGCGACGACTGTTTCCGCAGTTATCAGCAAAGCCTTCATTCACAGGACCATACATTCGACAAAGCCAAAGAGCTCCTGCAGCACGACGAAATCGCCATGGCGTACGCACATCAGTCGCATTTCGCTCCGCCTCACCGGGCGGCGATATATTCGCGTCATGGCATTCAGGACAGACTCTCTGTCGTATGTCGCGTCGAAGATGGCTTGTTGGCCACTAATTTCTATCGTTACGAGCAGCAGCCAATGTTCGATGCGTCCGATGTTGACGCAATCCAATCCGTCGCAAAGTCGTTAGCAGCGTGTATCACCAAGCACATCAGTCTGGCCGGTAAGGACCCGGTCGCCACGGCGCTCGACCTTGAGGGGCTGAAAAGGGGGCTGGCCGAGTTCTGTCCACGCCTCACAACGCGCGAGATGGATGTATGCGGGGGGCTGCTACAGGGCTTAACGTATGACGGTATTGCGGCACACCTGGGCCTTTCGGTAGCCACCGTCAAGACCTACCGTGCCCGAGCCTACGAGAAACTGGGTATCAATTTCCGAAGTCAGTTGTTCGGGATCGCGTCGCGCCTGAGGTAAGCCCGCGCGCTGCCTATGGGTGGTACTTAAAACTCGTATCCATCAACCGACCGTTCCTGATCCGAGAGTCGGGACAGGTCGAGCGGACGGATTGCGCCCATCCAGATAGCACCGTCCCGGTGGTCGA
>CAZMVM010000280.1:0-3527 GCA_964569785.1 uncultured Pigmentiphaga sp.
GTGTGGTCGCCATGGGTGGAGCGGTTGTCATACTGTTTTTCCTGCCATGGCTCGATTACTCACCCGTACGGTCCATTCGGTATCGTCCGAGCTGGCACAAGGTGTTGTACATGATCTTCATCGTCAATTTCCTGATGCTCGGATACCTCGGCACGCAACCGCCCAACGACGTGTTCAACTTCCTGTCGCAGGTGGGCACGCTGTTCTACCTTGGCTTCTTCCTGCTGATGCCCTTCTGGAGCAAGTGGGGAACGTTCAAGCCAGTTCCAGAACGGGTTACGTATAAGAAAGCTCACTAAGCCAACGGACTAACGGAAATCAAGATGAAGAAGCTGCTTGGTGTATTCGCGCTGATGATCGGGACGTTGGCGGCTGCCCCCGCAGCCGTTGCTGCCAACGGTGTTCCGCTCGAGCGCGCGCCCGATCGCCTGAACGACTTGGCGGCCCTCCAGAATGGAGCCAAGATATTCGTCAACTACTGCCTGAACTGCCACGCTGCCAGTAGCGTACGCTACAGTGATTTGCGGCAGATCGGCCTGACCGATGCGCAAATCCAGAACAACCTTGTGTTCGCGGGCGACTCGGTCAACGACATGATGACCATCGCCATGTCCACCAACGACGCCAAGCGTTGGTTTGGTACTGCGCCACCCGATCTCACCCTGATGGCCCGGGCGAAGTCCTCGACCGCGGGGTCTGGTAGCGATTACATCTACACTTACATGCGCAGCTTCTACCGTGACAACACGAAGATCACGGGTTGGGATAACCTCGTGTTTCCCAACGTGGGGATGCCGCATGTCATGTGGCGCGAGCAAGGCCCGCGTCTCTTAACCAAAGTCGAGGTGCGACCGGCCAGTGGAGAGGCGGACAGTGCCGGTACTTGGGAGCGCATCACTACGGTGTTCGACGAGTTCGGCTACCAGACTCAACAGGTAGAACCCACCGCCGCACCGGTTGGGCATGCTCCCCGGGTCGAATATAACTTCACCCCACTCAACCCTGAAGCCGCCAAGGCCTTCGACAATCAGATCGCCGACCTGACTGCGTTCATGGAGTGGATGTCCGAGCCGGTGAAGTTGAAGCGGCAGCGCATCGGGGTCTGGGTCATTCTTTATCTCTTCATCTTCCTGGTTATTGCCTGGCGCTTGAATGCGGTGTATTGGAAAGACGTGAAATAACGCGAATCGTCCCCATATCACTGCTGCCAGCGACGATCAGCGCCTCACTTCAAGGGCGCTGATCGTCTTTTATGATTGACTGTTAGTGATGGAATCCTTGCCATGATGGTGCTTTACTCCGGAACCACTTGTCCCTTCTCGCAGCGTTGTCGTTTTGTGCTGTTCGAGAAAGGCATGGATTTCGAGATTCGCGATGTCGACCTCTATAACAAGCCGGAAGATATTTCGGTGATGAACCCGTATGGCCAGGTACCCATTCTCACTGAACGCGACCTGATCCTCTACGAGTCCAACATCATTAACGAGTACATCGACGAGCGTTTTCCGCATCCACAATTGATGCCTGCTGACCCGGTCATGCGGGCACGTACACGACTCTTCTTGTTCAACTTTGAGCGCGAGCTGTTTTCGCACGTGAGCACGCTCGAATCTCGAGCCATGCAAAGCGATGAAAAGGCGTTAGAGCAGGCCCGTCTTGCCATTCGCGATCGTTTATCGCAAATCGCCCCCATGTTCGTTAAGAACAAGTACATGCTGGGTGACGAATTCTCAATGCTTGACGTCGCATTGGCTCCGTTGCTGTGGCGTCTCGACCATTACGGAATCGAGCTGCCGCGTAGTGCTGCCCCGTTGCAGAAGTATGCCGAGCGCATTTTTGCACGTCCCGCCTACATCGAAGCGCTCACTCCGTCTGAGAAGGTAATGCGCAAGTGACCGAAACTTCGACCAAGCCGTATCTGATTCGGGCGCTGCACGAATGGTGTACGGATAACGGCTATACGCCTTACATAGCCGTCGCCGTTGACTCGCGCACGGTCGTGCCTCGAGAACACGTGCGGGACGGGCAAATTACTTTGAACGTCGGAACACTCGCCACCCATAAGCTGGTACTGGGCAACGAAGTCATCGAGTTTCAGGCCCGCTTTGGTGGCGTGAGTCGACATATATCCATCCCCGTCGACGCGGTGTTAGCGATTTATGCGCGAGAAACCGGTCAGGGAATGGCATTCGAGGTGGTCACCGAGGCTGAGCATGCAATGGAAGACAGCGAGAACGCCGAGCATGTCGACACACCTGGATCGTCCGAAACTCATGAGGACACCACTGAACGTCCTACCTTGACGGCCGTTCCGGGCTCTGCTGGCTCGGAGCGCGATGAGGATCCCGACAACGATCCGCCACCCGCATCGCCCGACCCGTCGAGCAGACCTCGTCTGAAAGTTATAAAATAACACGTTTAGCAGGTTATGCGACTAACCGCGCACCGAAGTGAAACTTCAGCTCGCAAGCGTGGTCTAGATTTGTAACTGTTTTACGATCGTGCCGGTGTAGCTCAGTTGGTAGAGCAGCGCACTTGTAATGCGAAGGTCGAGGGTTCAAGTCCTTTCACCGGCACCAATAAAATCCAGCACTTACGCCACCTTTAACCGGGTGGCGTTTTGCTTTACTGGTGCCCGATACATTCTGACCTGGGCGGCTGTGTATGTTTTGCGAGGCAGAATCATGCATGCTTTATTTCGTCTGCTTTTGTTGGTCTTCGCCGTCTCATTAGCTGGCTGCGCTGCGATGTCGGAACAGTCGCTCTACAAAGTAACAATCGACGCGATAAGTAGCGGTACAGAGCCAGAAGAAAAAACGTATGTCATCGCGTCAAGCAACCCAGAGGTTTCAAGCCGAGACCTGCAGTTTCTCGAATTTGCGGGTCCGATCGAAAAAGCGCTTGCGCAACTCGGTTACAGCAAAGCCACACCGCAAAACGCCGCGATTCTGATCACACTATCGTACGAGATCAGCGCGCCCAAAACGGTGACATCGACCCGTTCCGTACCCATCTTTGGCCAAACTGGTGTGTCTTCATCCACAACCTATGGCCAGATTAGTCCTGGTGGGACCTTCTCGGGCACCACATACACTACACCGACGTTCGGAGTGACGGGATATGTGCCGGTCACCGACACATACGAGACATACACAAGGACGTTTGTTTTATCAGCGTACGACATCAAGGCTTCTCGGGAACAGAATGTTGATGTGCAGCTGTGGAGGACCACGGTGACGAGTAACGGGACGAACAGCGACCTTCGAACCGTTTTCCCCTATATGGTCGCCGCCTCTGCAGCCTACTTCGGAAAAGACCCCGGCAAGCAAGTGACAGTCTCCATACTGGAGGATGACCCCGCGGTTCACGTTTATCGGCAACCGAATGCTGCTGGTCAACCCGCAAAGAAAGGAGACTGAGTTGTTACTACGGGCAAGCTGACGTGACTTTCGTAGAAGTCTCGACTTGCCCAGTGAGCCATCAAAAAACCCCCGCGATGCAGGTTCGGGAACTTCACGTCGCTCGTT
>CAZMVM010000281.1:0-3518 GCA_964569785.1 uncultured Pigmentiphaga sp.
CCCGATCAATGAGGTTCCAGACGTTCTTAAGGCGGCCATTTTGGCGGCGGAGGACGACCGCTTCTATCAACATAGCGGTATCGATTGGACGGGTGTGGCCCGCGCCGCGCTGACCAACTTGAGGAGAATGTCGAAGGCTCAGGGGGCTAGCACGATCACCATGCAGGTGGCTCGAAACTTCTATCTCTCGTCAGAGAAAACTTGGACGCGTAAATTCTACGAGCTCTTACTGACATTCAAGATCGAAGCCAACCTGACGAAAGACCAGATTCTGGAGCTCTACATTAACCAGATTTATCTGGGTCAACGGGCCTATGGATTCGAAGCGGCGGCGCGCGTGTACTTCGGGAAATCGCTGGCCGATTTGACGCTGGCTGAAGCCGCGTTGCTTGCCGGAGTGCCGCAGGCCCCTTCACGTTTTAACCCGATCAATAATCTGCCTCGTGCACAAGTACGGCAGCGGTACGTGCTGAACCGCCTGCTCGATCTGGGTTATATAACCCGCGAGGAATACGAAGAAGCACTCGCACAGCCCATTGTGCTGCGACCGCAGCTGCAGCGCGAGCGGCCGAATTTCCACGAACATGGAAAGTACGTGGCAGAGCTCGCGCGTCAGCTGGTATACGACATCTACAAGGAAGACACCTATACCCGCGGCTTGAACGTCTATACCACGGTCACCTCGCATGACCTTGAAGTGGCGTGGAAAGCACTGCGTAACGGCGTTCTGGACTACGATCGTCGACGCGGCTGGCGCGGCCCGGAAGCCTTTGTGTCGTTACCCGAAGGCATCGAGAACGATGCTGAACAACTCGACGACGTCCTGGATGATGCCTTACGCGCCCACCCTGACAGCAGCGATCTACTGGCTGCGGTGGTGTTGTCGGCCAGCCCAGATAAAGTCGTCGTCGCTCGCAGCTCGGGTGAGATCATCACCATCACCGGTAAAAACCTGGCGTTTGCCAAACCCGGGCTATCCTCGAAAGCCCAGCCATCCCGTCAGCTCCGCCGCGGGGCGGTCGTACGTATTCGCCGGGTCAAGGACGACGACTGGGAGTTGTTGCAACTGCCCGAAGTCCAGGCCGCCTTCGTCGCCCTCTCGCCACACGATGGCGCCATCAAGGCGCTTGTGGGAGGATTCGATTTTGATCTGGGCAAATTCAACCGAGTCACACAAGCGTGGCGGCAGCCCGGCTCGGCGTTCAAGCCCTTTATCTATGCCGCCGCCCTGGAGCGCGGGTTAACGCCGGCAACCCGAATATCCGACCAGCCCTTTGTGCTGGAAGCACACGAAACCGGCGGCCAACGCTGGACGCCGAAGAATTACGGCAACACCTACGAGTACGCGCTCACCCTGCGTGAAGGCTTGGCCCGTTCGAAGAACATGGTATCGATACGGATTCTGCAAGCCATCGGGCCCGAGTACGCGCAAGACTACATTACGCGCTTCGGTTTCGATGCAGGTCGACACCCTGCGTATCTAACCATGGCCTTGGGTGCCGGGTCGGTCACCCCATTGCAACTGGCGGGTGCCTACGCGGTATTCGCAAACGGAGGATACCGCGTCACGCCCTACCTGATTACCAAAGTCACCAACAATCAGGGTCAGCTCTTGATGCAAGCTAAACCGGTCCTCGCCGGCGACGAATCGGCGCGGGCGATCGATGCACGCACGGCGTTCATTACAGACTCGCTGCTTCGCAACAATGTGGCCACTGGGACCGCGCGTCGCGCCGCTTCCTTGAAGCGCAAGGACGTCGCGGGCAAGACGGGCACCACCAACGATTCGATCGACGCCTGGTTCGCCGGTTATGCCAACGATTTAGTTGGCGTCGCCTGGATGGGGTTCGACCAACCCAAATCGTTGGGGGATCGTGAAACGGGGGGCGGCGTGGCCCTACCGATTTGGTTGAGCTACATGAGTGAAGCGCTGAAGGGCAAACCGGAGAAGCTGCAACCCATGCCGCCCGGTGTGCTGCAAGCGGGAGGCACTTACTACTTTGCTGAGTTTCCGCCTGGCAAGGCCATCGCGAGCGTCGGGCTGAATGAAGATCCGATGCGTGACTTTATAGAAAGCCTGGGTGGCTCTGGTCCGGTGGCCGCTGGCGGCACCCAGGAGCTGCCGGAAGGACGCTCACGCCAATTCGGCTCCAGCCCCACGTCGTCTGTACTCACCGAGAGAACGGCGCGTCAACCTGCGGCTCGGGAATCGCGCAATACCTGGCCATGGGGCGAAACGATATTGCCCTAGTGATCGGCTGGCCCAAAACGCTCGCGCCCGCGGTTGCGGGCTAGAGTACAACCTCGAGTTCACGACCTGCCGCGGAAGAGCACAGTGCGCTGAGTGCTTCGGGCAAGCTAGGCCCACCCCGCGTGTCACACCATTGCCCTTCGCGCAGGGTATAGTGAAACCCTCCTTCCGGCGCTGCCACCCAAATTTCCTGCAAGGGAGCCTGGCTATTGATAACAATGCTGCTGCCGCGGTCGAACTCGAGGGTTAACACGCTACCATTGCGGACGGCCTCTACCTCGACATCCATCACGTCAAACCAATGATCGGCCTGCGCCTCAATTTTCCTTACGATCTGGTCGAACACCGCCAAAAATTCACTTTCAGTCATAATCCAGCCATGTCTGTTGCGTCTGTTTCGGGCCGGGCCCGTTTCATCCGAATTTTAGCGGCACTGGGTATTTGTGCCTCGCTGCTCGGCTGCGGGCAAAAGGGTCCACTCTATCTACCTACGTCGTTTGTCCCACCAGTTACATCCCTGATTTCATGAACGCCTCTACGATCGCTACACCGGTAGGTTCCCCCTGGTTTCATTACTGCGACTCCACTCTCTACGCCGAAAGAATTCCCGTGCGTGAGCTGGCTGCGACGCTAGGCACGCCCCTGTACGTCTACTCCCGTGCGGCGCTCCGCGCAGCGTGGCACGCGTATGAACAGGCAATTGCTGGTCGCGATGCACTGATCTGCTACGGTATGAAAGCCAATTCCAACCTCGCCGTATTGCGAGAGTTTGCTCGGGCGGGTGCCGGCTTCGACATCGTGTCTGGGGGTGAGCTTGCGCGCGTGCTCGCGGTGGGTGGAGACCCGAGCAAGGTCGTTTTTTCCGGGGTCGGCAAGCAAGAGTGGGAGATGCGCTCCGCGCTAGAGGCGAACGTTCTTTGCTTCAATGTCGAATCAGAGGCAGAGCTGACACGGCTTTCACAGGTAGCCTCGACGATGGGTCGTGCGGCTCCAGTATCGATCCGGGTCAATCCCGATGTTGACCCCCATACGCATCCCTACATTTCAACGGGGTTGAAGGAAAGCAAATTCGGTATCGATATTGGGCGGGCGATCGACGTATACCGGCGGGCGCTTTCCTTGCCGGGAATCCGTATCGTGGGTGTTGATTGCCATATCGGATCGCAGATTACCGAGCTGTCGCCTTATTTGGATGCACTCGACAAGGTGCTGAATCTGGTAGATGCGCTTTATCGGGAAGGCATTGCCATCGAGCACCTTGATCTGG
>CAZMVM010000282.1:0-3496 GCA_964569785.1 uncultured Pigmentiphaga sp.
GCATAGCGGATAGCCCCGGCTAAGTCGGACTTGCGTGAGACGGATCGTAAGGTGTTATGCAGCCAGTCGTGCAGTGCGTCCAGTCGAGGGCCCGCACGTGCCTGACGCGCCTGGCGTCGCACCTCGGGCAATCCGCCCCGCACTTGTGCTTCGATCGCATAAAGTTCAGCAATGCGTCCGAGAACATGCAAGGCCTCGGGGCTGCTTTGCTGCTCGGCAATATCGTAGAACTTGCGTCGAACATGGGCCCAGCAAGCCGCTTCTTTGACCCGGCCACTGTCGTACAGGGCATTGAACCCGGCATACCCATCGGCTTGAACGATGCCTTGGAAGTCTTTAAGGTGACGCTGGGGATGTTCACCTTTGCGATCCGGTGAGTATCCGAACCACACTGCCGCCGGTTGCTCGCTCGCTGCGGCTCGGTCATCGCGCACATACGTCCACAAACGCCCGGTGCGGGTCTTGCCACGGCCTGGCGCCAACACAGGCACCGGGGTATCGTCAGCATGCACCTTGTTGCCACCCATGACATAGCGATGCAGCGCCTGCACCAATGGGCGCAGCAATTGACTGCTGCCGGCCACCCAATCGGCCAAGGTCGAGCGCGACAGCGTTACACCGTGCCGGGCATAGATCGCGCTTTGGCGATACAGCGGTTGATGGTCGCAATACTTGGCCACGAGTACCTGCGCCAGCAAGCCCGGGCCCGCCAAGCCGCGAGCAATCGGCCGAGACGGTGCACCCGCTTGCACAATGGTGTCGCAACGCCCGCACGCCAGCTTGGGCCGCACGGTACGAACGACCTTAAAGCTGGCGGGAATGAATTCCAAGGTTTCGCTAACGTCTTCACCCAGGAACTTGAGCGTACCGCCGCATGCCGGGCAGTCGCACGAGTCATTCGCCGCAAGCACATGCTCTTCGCGAGGTAGAAACTCGGGCAAGCTATGACGCTGAGAGGGCCGAGTCTGCTTCTTGGGGGTGGGCTTATGGGGATCGACGACATGGGCTGGAGATTCTGCTACGGTCACGTCACCAAGCAACAACGGCAACTGAGCCAATAAGTCGCCAGCCCGTTCACTGCTACGCCCGAAGCGCTCACGTCGAGCTTTGGCTAACTGCAACCGCAAGTAGTCGTTCTCTTGCTGCAACGCCCTGATCACCGCCAACAAGGCAGTGGTGTCAGTCATAGTGGCGGCAGCGTTTTGCATGGCTCCCATTTTATCAAATAACCGCCACTAAAAGTGCGCTTAAACCCAATAAATATGCGGGTTTGCAAGCATCATAGATGCCTCAAACGCGTGTGGGCCGATGCGTGCGCTGAGGCCTGCGCCAATCAATGCCTTCAAGCAGCATCGACAACTGTGCCGGCGTTAAACACACCGAGCCCGATTCGGCTTGAGGCCAGACAAAATGGCCTTGCTCCAGCCGCTTGGCTAATAAGCACATGCCATCGCCGCTCCACCAGAGTACCTTGATGCGATCCCCTTTACGGCCACGGAACACAAACACGTGACCACTGAAGGGATCCTCTGCAAGCTTGGACTGCACAATGGCCGCCAGGCCATCGAAGCCACGACGCATATCGGTCGCACCGGCCGCCAGCCAGACGCGGGTTCCTGCCGGTAAGCCCATCATTCTCGTAGCGCCTGGACGAGGCAGCGCAGCGTGGGCAGATCGGCCGCCCCATGGACCACCACGCGTGCGCGGGGGAAGATCAGCTCAATGTGCCCTGAGCTGACGCAGCGATCTTGGCCGTCAATTACGTTGGCCGGTTGAGGCTGCGCTTGCGCCGACATGGCTTTAATCTGCACTGGCAGCAAGACCGGACCTTCGGTGATGGGCCCAAAGTCGCCGCGCCGAAATTGCCAGCGCCAGTTATGCAGTTGGTTGGCATTGAGCCCATGGGCCATGGCGACACCGGCAATGGATGCACCGCTGGCCATCGATTCCTGCACGACTTGCCGCTTGAAATCGACTGTGTACCGACGCCGATAGCCACTCGGCACAGGTGCGAGAGAAGCAGAGAATTCGCTCATTAAAATAAGTGTCCATTTACCAAAATTAATGGACACTTATTTTGATGAGGCTTCAACGAGAGCGCTAGACGGTACTGGGCGTACACTTACGAATTACCTGGCCCCGGCATGCGCTGGCGGGCACGGATTCGGCACGGGTCAGCCCACCGTCATACACCAGGTGCCCATGCAATCAAATTCACTTGATTTAACCGAACTTGGCTGCGAGTTTGCTGCGGTTAGACACAAAATTTAGTAGACTGGCATAGCTCACTGTATCCCGACGTTCTCGTCTCTACACGTGGGCCAAATAAGTAACAAAAATATACGGGAGAAACCAAATGTTTAATAGGAAGGCGTTAGCCATTTGCATTGTGACCTTGGGTTTGGCGGCCTGTGGCGGAAGTGGTGGCGGCAGCAACGAGCCAAGCCCGCCACCTCCCCAAGCCAATCCTGAAGGTTTCTGGAGCGGCACCCTTTCAACTGGCGATTCGCTCGAAGCGCTTGTGACGGAAACCGGCGAAATTTGGGCCATAGGGATCTCGAATGGCAGTGTAGTCAGTATGTTGTGGGGAAAGGGAGAAACAAGTGGATCAACCTACCAGGGCACTGGATTTGAGTATTACGGCGGTGCGGTAGGCCGAGGTAGTTTTTCAGCTGAAGTCGAAACTCGAGCTTCGCTGATTGGCAGCGCCGGTACTGTTCAATTCAAACTTCAATATAACGACAGCTACGAAATACCGGCATCGCAGGTTACCCTTGCAGGTAAATGGGCAACGTTTGACCGATCAGCTTTATTTGAGATTGATGCTACCGGATCGGTCTCCGGCACTATGTCGACGGCAGATACCGGATATCAGCCCTGCTCCTTCTCGGGCAATGCGAAGGCGCATGACAGCAAGAACTACTACAAGGTCAATTTGACCTTATCAGATGATATGGGCTGCCAGCCCAGGATGGGCGCAAGTTATCAGGGAGTATTGATCAAGGATTATGGCGGCATAACCGATACACTCTTGATAGGAGCTGCGCGCAACGACAACACAGATGCTTTCGTAACGATAGCGTTCCCGGACTAGTGTACTAATCCAAGTTTCGGCCATCGCTGGATGGGTCAACTTCGCTAGCAAGTCGAGGCTGCACCTGTGCAGCCTCATATCTTCTTTTCGACGGCGGCAAACTGATCTTGCGGATGTCTCGTCGATCGTGCCAACGGCAATTGAATTTTGACCCCCTGGAGGTGCGGACAGAATCTTGGGGGGATGCGGACGTTTTCTTGGACTGTTTTTCAATTCATCAGTGCCAGGGCTCGCCGATATTCGAACTGATCAATCAAAAAATCTTGGACGTAGCAGGGCTCGCCGGATAATATCTATGCTTCGAAGGCCATCAAGCCAGGAGAGAGCATGGAGACACAGTCGCTACAGCGCGGTCGGCTGATCGATCATATTCAGCTGGTGGTGGCAGATCTCCCGGCTTCC
>CAZMVM010000283.1:0-3444 GCA_964569785.1 uncultured Pigmentiphaga sp.
GAGCGCAGGCCGATCCATATTGCCGCCGGAGTATCCTCCGTCATCGTAGGTGTCGTGCACGGCAGTCCAGCCCTCGTGACGCTGGCTGGCGATGTAGGCCAGACCCGCGTCCCGCTGTGCTTCCAGGCTGTTGTACTCCTGATCGAGTCCTTCGTCCGTGGACTTGCGGGTGTAGACGGCGCAGCGGCGCTTCGGGATCGACGCAGTGGGCGGCAGACCATTCTTGCGAGGGAGCGTCATGCCATCCCCTTGCTGCGCGAGGACGCTTTGAGGCCGAAGAATACCGGACCCGACCAGTTGGTTCCGGTGATGGCTCGGGCGACGGCAGATAGGCTCTTGAAGCGTTGCCCTTTGTACTCGAAGTCGCGCACGCCGCGCACCACGACGCGGTGCTCGACATCATCGTAGGTGCGCGTCAGAACGGTGCCTGCAAGCAGTTGGTCGGCATCGCGCTGCAGGCGAGAGGGCAGCAGGCCGGTTTCACCGATCTGTTCCAGTTTGCGCCGCATGGAGGGCTTCAGGCCACCGAAGGCGCGTTCCTGGATTTTGTAGGCCAGACGGCTTTCCAGCCAGGTGCGATGGTGATTGCCGGGACGCTCATCAAAATGCTCATCCCATAGCGCCCAGAGGTTTTCCATGGGCAGATCGGGAAGTTGGGCGATGCGTGCTGCGACCGAGGTCGGGTTTGCGGTGGCTGCGTGTGCTGTCATGGACGAACTCCGTTTGTTGTGTCGGGGTTCGTAGTAACGCGCTGTGGGGGGCAGAAGCCAAGGCAAACCGCGTCTGTGTGGCTCGTGGCGGATTCAGCGGGGCTGGCGTGCAGGCGCAGCAGTGCTGCCGCCAGCAGATCCGCGACTTCCTCGTGCGGGTGCCGGGGGCGGTCTGGGTGGTCGGAGAAGGGAAAAAGGTTCGTTTGTGACATGGCAAGCACTCCAAGAAGGAAACACTTGCTATGCTATGGCTGATCGTTACGTACAGTAACGGGTTTGGGCGGGTTGCAGCAGGCTTTAATACGTATTTAAACCCGTCTGGGAAATTTGCCGGCTTTGCCGGAGGATGCTTACTTAATCATGCTGAAAGCTATTTTGAATGGAAAGGCAGGTAGGATAAGTATAGGCGGCGACCGAGACCAGAGCTGGCATGAGTTATTTCGCCTTAGAGAAGATCTGTTGACAGCCGCATTCTTCGGCCGCATTCGATACCTTTCCCTAACGGGTGAGCGCAACGTGTTGTCGTTATTAACGCCAGACAACCTAAAGCCGCATCCCGGAGCAATAGAGGATGTTTTGTTTTGGCCGAAACTGAATGGTGTCCTGGGCCGTAGTTTTGTTGAGCCGGACGTATTGATACGATGTGAAAATGCGCTAGTGTTAATCGAAGTTAAGCCGCCATTTGGTGGGCGGCAATCAGCCGAACAATGGGAAAATGAAATAGAAGGCTTGGTTCGGCAGACAGACAAAGATACGGGCGAATGGGACGTTCCTGAAAACATTCACTTTGTGGCGCTCGGAAATAATGCTTCGGATTGGCGCAATGTCGCTACTCAGCTGGAGGCGCAATATGTGGACTACGGGCTTGTCGTTCACGCTATGGAATGGGCTGCCATTAGCCATGGAATAGCTGAATTGCTGGACGTTGAGGATGGAAGAGACCGAGCGGTGTATTCCGATTGGCTAGATGCGTTTGCGCTTTTTGGCTTGGTTGAACGGCCCTTGCCTTTTTCTGATTTATTGCCGTTTCGTGAAAAAATCTCAACGAATTGGCGACGACAGTTTATTGACCTGCCGCTGGCGATAGTGAAGCCTTCAGTAGCGAAGGATCGTGACTGGGCCTCGCTTTTACAGTTAACCAATACCAGTAAATTAAAGATTGAACTATGGGCCTGACTTCTACCGATGCAACCGAACTTGTAGAGCAGTTGCAACACGCACATCGTATTTCCGTCGCATTTTACCGACGAATCTTGCCCGCTTTCGACACTATCGCTGCCGATTTAGATCTTCAGTTTTGGTACTGGGAGCCATCGCATACCAGTATGCCTGGTCGCAGATCTACTAGGCCGAGCAATAGCTGGGCTTGGGATTACATTCCGCTGTTCGCGTCCACTCATATGTATCGGCGCATAAGCGGCAAGGTTGCTAGCCCCGACGATGCAGTATTGTCTTTTTGCTTATACATAGACGATGCGTTCTCTCCAGAGAATCGGAAAGCAAAGGGGATAAATGGCCAGCCGGATGCTGTAACAATGCCAATGGGGAATGCTGTTCTACAAGCGTATGTATCTCGACCGCTTGAAGTCGCTGATTATACATTTGAGCAGCTATGGGAAAAGACACCTGACGATGTTACCGGCCCTACAGGACAGATGCAAAAAATAGGGGAAAACATGCAGGCCATTGGATTCGAATGGGCATTGGCCGATGTGCTGATTGATACCCGCCCTATGTTGGGTACGCTTAGAAAGCACACTGAATAAATCACTACGTTGAAGGGTCACGAGTGACGATAAAGAGATTGTTTCGTATTTCGGTCGGCTTGACCAGCCATTTCAGCTGAACGCGCCCGCGCGACGCAGATGTTGGTGGTCAGATGACTATTATTTCCTAACGAATCCGTCTGACATTTCTGTTGCTTCCTCATCCTCCCACCCGGTTTTCCACTTCGGTGGCTCCGCATCTTCGAAAAACAGTAACGTCAGCACTCGATCCCGATCCGAATAGCTGTGCTTGCATTCGCGTACCTTCATGGCAGGCGATTCGGTCGGACACCACAGATTCGCAGGCATGGTTTCCCCCACCCATTCCTGCGCGACGTTCTCGTCGGCGGTCAGCGTGTTGGGGAAATCCGCCAGTTCCATTGTTCCTGGCTGGCGTTTGATGTGGGTTCGAGTGTGCATGGCCGACTGGCTGCGCCATTGGTAATTCAGGAAGCCATTGTCCCAATGGATCAGGATCACACGCTGCTGCGTGTACTTGATGAACCGCAAGCACATGGCTTCGAGCGACACACCGAACTCGGTCGCGGCTTCGCTCAGGCGGTGGAAGTCCGTGTCAATACCATCGAGGAGCAGGCGTATACGATCCCCTGGCATGAGCAGGTTGGCGGCGAAGTCATCGGCCTCGCGTTCCATCTGCTTGACGTTGTCCGGGCTGTAATGCACTTCTTGATTACTGCATCGGAATGCACCTTGCAGGTGCCGGTGTAAAACGAGATGGCCGAACTCGTGCGCGACGGTGAACCGCTGTCGCTCGATTCGCGCCGTGCTGTTGTACAAGATCCCCCAGCGGGTACTGTCATTTGGATCCCGCAACAGCGCGCCTTCAAAGCCAAGGGAGTCGAGCCCTTGCGGCTCTGCAATCGCCCTGATGCCTTTGCCGAGCGCAGTTTGGGGGAGTATCCCCCGCACGTGCTCAAGATCGATTCTGGTCAAGTGCGGGTCATTGT
>CAZMVM010000284.1:0-3437 GCA_964569785.1 uncultured Pigmentiphaga sp.
ATGTGCATCGCATTCTGACGCGAGGCGGGATTTTCATGTATCCCTGGGACGCGCCCGATCCGAAAAAACCAGGAAAATTGCGCCTACTTTACGAAGCCAACCCGATGGGCTTTATTGTGGAGCAGGCCCATGGCGTAGCAAGTACCGGCCATATGCCCATACTTGACGTTCAACCCAAGAGTCTGCACGAACGCGTCAGCGTCATCCTGGGTTCGAAGAACGAGGTGGAGCGCGTCATCAGTTATCACCAGGAAGCGGCGAAGTAATTGGCTAGGGCGTGAGATCACGCCCTTGAATCAAAACAGCTTCAACTTAATGTTTCAGGCGGCCAGCCGCTACGGCTGCAGCCCTTTTTGCGCGTTACCAGCGATACACGCACCGCAGCGGCAGCGGCTGACCCTATATATAGATGAACAAGAGCACGACGCCGATGATGACAGCGGCACGAATGATTTCATAAACCGCACGATTCCAGCGCTTGAGCCGGCGGCGATACTGCCCCATCACCCAAGCAATGTGGAATACCTTGTTAACCCAACCCGTCTGGTCACCCTCTTCATTGGGCGAAGCGCCAGCGCTCATAAACACTCTGGAAAACCAGCGGTTAAAGCGGCTTGCCCAGCGATAGCGCAGAGGCCGTTCCACATCACAAAAGAGAATAGTACGGGTTACATCAGTATCGTTATAAGCGCTATGGATGTAGGTCTCGTCAAAGATGACACTTTCACCGTCGCGCCAGCTGTAGCGCTGACCATCCACTTCTATGTAACAACGATCGTCGTTTGGGGTATCGAGCCCCAGGTGATAACGTAGCGATCCCGCATAGGGATCGCGGTGGAGATTCAGCTTCGCTCCTGGGGGCAAGACCGCAAACATGGCTGCCTTGACCTGCGGAATGTCCCGCAGAATTCGCACGGTTTCGGGACAATACTCTTCCGCTGAAGGATGCTGAGCGTTGTACCATTTCAAGTAGAAGCGCTTCCAGCCCGTCTTAAAAAACGAATTAAAGCCGGCGTCGTTGTTCTTCTCGGCCGCACGGATGCGTTGCGCTTCCGCAAGCCGGCGCGCTTCATCGCGGATAACTTCCCAGTTTTGATCCAACGCCTCCAGCCCAGGAATTTCCTTCACCGGTATGAACGGACGTGCTGGGACCGCCGAGAACAAGTACATGAAGACATTGACCGGAGCCAGCACTGCGGAATGGTCGACGATCGTGCGAAAAAAACTCGCACGGACGCGCCCCCGCTGATACACGTAGGTGATGGATCCCAGCCACAACGCGATTAAAAACCACTTCATCGAATTACCTGTATACCTCCGATAGCATTACCCGCCGAGCAGTCGCCGTTTACAACACAAAGATAGTGGCTCCGTGTGTCTTGCGCGCAGCAAGCGCTTCTTGAGCGTTTCCGGCCTCAGCCAGATCAAAACGCTGTGAAATGCGCGCCTTGAGTTTGCCCTGCTCGACCAAATTGAAGAGTTCCGCCGCTGCCGTTTGCACTTCTTCTGCCGTTCGGGAATAGGTACCCAGAGTAGGACGCGTGACATACAGCGAGCCTTTTGCTGCAAGTATGCCTAAGTTCACCCCAGTAACCGGCCCGGACGCATTACCGAAACTTACCATGAGGCCGCGCGGCTGCAAGCAATCGAGCGACATCTCCCAGGTGGTCTTACCCACCCCATCGTACACAACGGGCACCATCTTTCCGCCGGTGAGGTCCCGGACACGCTCCACCACGTTTTCTCGCGAGTAGTCGATGACTTCCCACGCACCGTTTTCCCGTGCGAGTTCGGCTTTCTCGGGCGTTGAAGCGGTGCCAATGAGGCGAACGCCCAGCGCACGCGCCCATTGGCACGCGATGAGCCCCACGCCGCCGGCCGCGGCGTGAAACAAGATGACCTCGCCCTCCTTGAGCTGGTACGTGCGACGAAACAAATACTGCACGGTAAGACCTTTCAGCATTAGCGCAGCTGCCTCTTCGAAAGAAATCGAATCTGGCAAGCGTACGACATGGCGTGCAGTCACATTGTGCACTTCCGCATAGGCGCCCAACGGACTTTGTCCGTAAGCGACGCGATCACCGGGTTTTACGTGGTGCACATTGGCACCTACCGCCTGCACAACGCCTGCTCCCTCGGAGCCAAGGCCATGGGGAAGCGGATGCTCGTATAACCCCGTGCGGTAGTAAATATCAATGAAATTCAGCCCAACGGCGTGATTGCGAATCTGCACTTCGTCAGCACCGGGTGGGGGGACCTCAATGTCGGTCAACGTCAGGACTTCCGGGCCGCCATGTTCGGTCAGTCGGATGGCTCGGGTCATAGGCTGATTCTCCTGATCAATGAACGTAAGACCGGCTACATCGGTCGACGCAGAATTTTCTCTGGACGCCTTCCATGGAGGCGGCAATAGATCGTAGCGGTCGACGACGCCAGCCTCACGGACTAAAACGACGAGCCGGGCGTTTTCAAGAACTCGATTTCCTGCGGCGTGCTTTCACGACCTAACAGGTGATTACGGTGAGGAAAACGACCGAAGCGCGCTACGATATCGCGATGTGCACGCGCATAGTTAAGACTTTCTTCTTGAGCCGCGTCAACGCGAGCCAGCAGCTCGAAGAGCTCGACACAATGCTCTTGTAGCGACAAGTCTTCAGCGTGCATCAACGGCATGTAGAGAAACTTGCGCTGATTGGGCGCCAGCTGTTTGTCGCGACCTGTGGCAATCATTTCAAGAGCATATCGTAGTGCTAAAGGATCACCCTTGAAGGCATCTGCAGTGTCGCGCCACACATTGCGCGGGAATTGGTCGAGCACAATGATGCGCGCAAGCTCACCCTCCACGTCTGCGCTCCAGTGATCAAGCTCTTGTTCCAAAGCCACCTGGATGAGCGACCCAAAACGCTCCCGGATTTCAGCGTCGAATTCGGGATTTTTCTCGAACCACTCCGGACGGAATTGGAGATGCGACGGATGGTCGGGCGGATAAAACCAGAAATCCAACACCGGTTGCCATGGCGCCTGCATAAACACCCCTGATAAGAGTTATACCGTACAACAAGCCCGTCTAATGCCTCTGTGCCATGATTCGCCCAGACGGTACTACGACGGCGGGTGCTGACGACGTTGGTTAAGATTGAAATTGCGAGCTTCGGTCAACAGCGCGTCAACGTCTGCCTGTGAATTGCCATATGACGCTACCAGCCGTACCAGCACTTCCGTATTACTCAAAGTCTCGCTTTCCGACAAAGTATACGCTGGCCAGTCATAGAAAATAGCGCCTCGAGCACGTAACCACTCGGCCAAGGCACGGGGCATCACCGCGAAGACCTCATTGGCCTGCACGGGCCACGCCAAACGCACACCCGGCAACCTGGTCAAGCCTTGCCCCAGCTTCCGCCCCACATCATTGGCATGGTGTGCGAGCTCCAGCCAAT
>CAZMVM010000285.1:0-3407 GCA_964569785.1 uncultured Pigmentiphaga sp.
GAGGCTACGGAGCCGGGAACAATATCGGCATTTGCTGGGCCCTCGCTCAGGACGGCCCAGCTGAATACTACTGGCTCCTGAACCCTGACACCGAAGTTCGACCAGGGGCCGGCGCGGCTTTAGTATGTTTCATGGCAACGCATCAAGTTGCCGGTGTCGCCGGTAGTGCCCTCCTAGAACGGGATGGGAAACCTTGGTCCTATGCGTTCCGCTTCCCCACAATTCTTGGCGAACTTGAACGAGGCGCCCGCCTTGGTATTCTCTCTAACTTTTTGAATAGGTGGTCCATTCTGCGTGCCATGGGGTCAACGCCGACCAAGGTTGATTGGGTTTCCGGCGCAAGCTTCCTGATCCGCCGGGAGCTCCTCGACGATGGTCTCCGGTTCGATGAAACTTATTTCCTCTACTATGAGGAAACAGACTTTTGCTTGCAAGCGCAGCGGGCGGGGTGGGAATGCTGGTATGTTCCCGACTCCGTCGTCATGCATATTGCGGGACAGAGCACCGGCGTAACCGGGCATCAAATCGCACTGAAGCGATTGCCGGGCTACTGGTTTAGGTCGCGGCAGTACTACTTCTTGAAAAACCATGGGCGAGCCTACGGGGTACTTGCGGATCTAGCATGGATATGCGGCCACTGCATCGCTCGTGTGAAAAAGACATTCAAAGGCGACCAGCATCTAGATCCGCCTCGTCTTTTCGGCGATTTCGTCCGGAACTCAGCTCTCCTTCCCCGACGATTAGGCGAGCGATAGCATGGCGGCAGCGCCTGATTCTGCGTGGACGGAACTAGGCTTGGGAATCATGGCGCGGCGTTGGCGAGCCGAAAGTTTGCCTGGTTCCCTTTGGCTCGTCGACGCCGGCGCTCCTCCTGCGCCTGGCTGTGAAGCGGTCCTGTCTGCATCAGAGCGTGCTCGGGCGGAGGAGTTTCGGGGCGAAGATCTTCGGAACCGGTTTCTGACAGCGCACTGTGCACTCCGGCTCGTGTTAGAACAGGCTTTCGGTGTGCCCGTGCTGCGGCAGACCTTTGAGCTTGGCCCGTTCGGGAAGCCGCGATTACGCGAAGTCTCACGGGCACAGTTCAGCTTGAGCTACAGCGGAGACCGCGCCTTGATCGGTGTCGCGTGGGATGTGCTTCTAGGCGTCGACCTTGAGTCTCTTCGATCGATTGAAGGGGCGAAAGACATCGTCTCGGAGCTGTTTACACCCTCTGAGCAGTTGAAGCTCCAACGACACGACCCAGCGAGTCGCTTGTTTGAGCATGCGTTCCTTGAGGCATGGACCAGGAAGGAAGCTTGCGTGAAGGCGACAGGCTTGGGCTTGGGCCAGATCAGGCTGTCAGAATTAGAGAGTGGGGTCGGAAGTGGTTTGACAGCGGTGCGGATTGGCTCTTGCCACCTCCGCACCGATACGACCCTTATTGATTATGCCTATGTAGCGGCATGGGCAGTCGGCACTAAGTTAACGTATTGAAAAATCAAGCTGCGTAGGCTGAGGGCTCTTTCTCGGCGAGGAGACCCTCACGGATGACATGTGCAATCATGTGAACCCGATTGCGCGTGCGAGTCTTTAGTCGAACGTTTTCGACGTGCCGCTCGACAGTACACGGTGAAATGTCGAGCTCTATCGCAGCCTCTTTCGCGGACAGGCCGCAGGAAACAAGATAAAGCACCTCCGTTTCGCGGTTGGTAAGATGGATCGGTGAAAAATCGCCCCGTTGCATTGTACCATCCTTTGCTGCGTCATCTCCCTCTCGAGAAGACGGGTCATTATGACCATTAAGCAAGAGAGAGTCTTGTGGGATTCTGGGTAACCGATATCCGGCTGAGCAATTCCCTAATGAGAAGATTACCAATCCTAGAGCGCGTTATCTCGAATGGGTAAGCGATCACGAGATTGTCAGGCCGCCGCCGTCAAGGTGACAGAGAAAGGTCGAATCGCACCGGCGGTTTCAGGTAGCTTCCTCACGATGGCCAGGGGCATTGCCAAGAGGCGCCCCACATATATCGCGGGCAAGAATGGCTGCCTGGGTACGATTCTTCACTCCCAGCTTGCGGAATATACTCTTAACGGTGAGTTTGACTGTCGCTTCACCCAAACTGAGATCTCGGGAAATGCGCTTGTTAGACATCCCCATCGCTAGTCTATCAAGAACGTCCATTTCTCGAGCACTCAATTGGTAAGAGCTGAGAGTGGCTGGCTTTTCATACGCTAAAGGTGAATGCTGGATCGTGTTGATAAACTCTGTTGGTGCGACCTTCTCTCCCAAGGAGACCAGATGGACGACCGAGAGGAAAGATTCGGGATGAACGTCGTGCATCACACACGCGTACACACCATCCTCGAATAACTTTCGCATCCCGTGAACGTCGAAGGTGTCGACAAGAACAATCACACGAACGTTGCAACTGATAGGGACAGGATTCATGAGAGCACTGAGAGGGCTTGACGAAAGGCCCGCATAATCGCTGATTAAAATTTGGACATCCTGTAGCGCTTCGATGTTTAGAGACTCGGGTTTTGCGACCGATTGCTCAACCCTAAAGCCGTAGTCGATCAATATGCGCCGCAGACCTTCACGCACAAGCGCGCTTCTGATCACCAACGAAACTGGGAGTGGCAGTTCCATCCGCAGGTCCCCCTAAGCCAATCAGGGAGGACTGCGGCGATATGTGGCAGCCCGTGCCCCCAATCTGGCTATAAAACGTTAGATGCGCACCCCTTTTGGGCAATCTTAACATATCACAAAGTGAGATGGAACGGCCTTTATACACCACCTACCTGAAATTAATGACAAAGGTGAATGCGCTGTACGTTGACAATGCCCACATTGAGCGGGTTTCTGCGTCTCTGTTGGATAGGTAGCTAACTATCGAAGCGCCGACTGTGCGAACGAGCTGCACCTCCGGCCGATTAGGCGGTCATTTGACGTGGGCTCGTCATGGCCGTTGCGTCGGTCGTCTGGCTCTGTGCATAGCTCTTCAGCGGCGTCCACCACTCCTCGTGTTCTAGATACCAGTAAAGAGTTTCGCTTAAGCCTTGTGTGAACGTCCGGTTCGGTTTGTAGCCAAGCTCCTGACGAATCTTGTGGTCGTCGATGGCGTAACGACGGTCGTGACCCGCTCGATCGGGAACGAAGGTCTTAAGTGTTTCGCTTGCCCGCCCGCCAGCGGGAGGGGCTGCTGGGAAGCGACGCTTAAGATAGGGGCGTTCTGCAAATGTCCTGTCGACGATACAGCAGATCTTAGAGACGACCTCGAGATTGGTCAGTTCGTCTCCCCCGCCGATATTGTATGTCTCCCCCGGGCGGCCTCCACTCAGTATCTTTTCAATACCGGCGCAGTGGTCCTCGACGTGTAGCCAGTCGCGTACGTTCATGCCGTTCCCATATACCGGGAGCGGCAGGC
>CAZMVM010000286.1:0-3369 GCA_964569785.1 uncultured Pigmentiphaga sp.
ATTTTTGTCGCAGCACCCCCGTTTTGCAGAAGTCGCCCATCACATTTGTGACTTTGTGCAGGGTGCCGAGGTCATTATTCACAATGCTGCGTTCGACCTCAAGTTCCTGAACGCCGAGCTGGCCAGCGTGGGCCGTCCGTCGTTCGATACCCTGTGCGGCAAGGTGATCGACTCCTTGCTTCATGCGCGTGAATTGCATCCGGGCAAGCGCAACTCCCTCGACGCCTTATGCGAGCGCTACGGAATCTCGAACGCGCATCGAACCTTGCACGGAGCGCTGCTTGACTCCGAGCTGTTGGCCGAGGTGTGGCTTGCCATGACACGCGGCCAAGATGCGTTGATCATGGATTTTGGAGCGCGCGACAGTCAGGACAGCAGCGGCATGCCGCTGCAGCAGTTTGATGCGTCAGTGCTAAAGGTAGTGCCCGCGAATCCAGAAGAGCTTGCGGCCCATGAAGCCTATCTGGACGGCCTGGAGAAGGCAGCCGGCGAGCCTTGTGTCTGGCGTGCAAGCATGGTCGAAGACTCCGTTGCCGGCTAGAGCATTTCATATCTTTCCGAAGCTGTACTGACGCCATTTGACGGCTTCGCGTCCTTTTGCGGTCAAGTTCGACACCGCCCTGACAATCCCTTTCAGAAGATAAGGTCACAGGCCAGGTGGGGCGCCCCATCGGGAGGGCCTGTTGTCGCTTGCGCTGCGGTGCCCGGATAGTGCCTGAAATTGTTAGGGTTCTATCCTTATATGTTGGAAATGAAGCACAGCTAAGAGGGCAAAAATCTCTCTCAATATAGTGAAATAAAGGGTTTTCGAGTAATTGACACTATGCTGACGATCTTCTATATTAATTGTTAGGTACCTATTAATATAAGAGGAGACATCTGTGTACGACCCGCTATCCAAGGCAGGTTCGTTGATACGTCGGCTTCATCAGATATCGCTTCGCATATTTAACGAAGGTATCCAGCCGTACGTCCTGACCACCGTTCAGTTCGGCACGCTGCAGGTAATTTCCGACAGGCCAGGCATCGATCAGATTTCCCTGGCCCAGGCGGCAGATATCGACCGCACTACAGTCATGCGCGTTCTGCAGCGTCTCGAAGAACTGAGCCTGGTGTGTCGCAAGCCCTGTTCACGAGACAAACGTATCAACCGCGTTTACATCACTGATGCGGGTCGTGAACTCATAGTGGTCATGGAGCCCTTGGCAGAGGCGACTCAGCATCGACTTCTGGAGCCATTGGAACCCGAAGAGCGCAAGGCCTTCATGCGGATGCTGACGAAACTGGTCATGACCCACTCCATTCCAACTACAACAACCACTCATAGCCATGAATGAACTTGAACTTACAGTAGCGTGCTGGGATTACGATCGCGTCCGTCCCCTGATCGACGGCAGGGTCAAGCCCGACGGCATCAAACTCAATTTTCTGAGCCTGCCTCCAGAGGACGTTTTTTTTCGGGCATTCAGGCACCTTGAGTTTGACGTCAGCGAGCTGTCGTTTTCCACGACACTCATGACTTTCTCGCGCGATGTCTGTCCGTACACTCCCATACCCGTCTTTCCTTCACGAAGCTTCCGCCATTCCTGCATCTACGTGCGTCACGGCAGTGGAATTGAAAAGCCGTCAGACCTCATCGGGCGCAGGGTCGCCATTTCCGAATATCAGGTTACCGCCGCCATGGTGGCTCGCGGCATTCTGGCCGATGAATTCGGTGTACACGCGCGCGATGTTCAGTGGGTTCAGGCCGGTCTTGAGCAGGCAGGCCGTATCGAGAAGGTGGCATGGACACCTCCTTCGGATGTAAACATCACCAAAGTACAAGACCGGTCGATCATGGACTTGTGGGATGCCGGAGAAGTCGATGCTCTTATTACTCCCCGGGCGCCGCGCCGCTTCGACCTCGATATTGAAGGCACAGGTTCAATTCAGCGGCTATTTCCGGATCATGCTGCCGATGAGGCCGAGTGGTACAGAAAAACCGGCATCTTTCCAGTGATGCATATGCTCGGCATTCGAAACGACATTCTCAAGCGAAATCCGTGGGCGGCAGTAAGCCTTTTCCGCGCCTTTACCCAAGCAAAGGATATCGCTCTGGCAGATCTCGGTCAGACGGCTGCGCTCAAGATTTCACTGCCTTTCCTGCCGGCCTATTTCAAACAGACCCAAAGCCTGTTTGGCAAGGATTTCTGGTCTTACGGCGTTCAGGCGAACCACCATACTCTGGACACGCAATTGCGATGGTCGCACGAACAAGGGTTGTCGCATCGCCGAGTGCAGGTCGAAGAACTGTTTCCTGCCTCGTGTCTGGAAGATTTCAAGGTCTGAACAACATACAGACGCATCACATACACCAAAACAACACCTGAATATGCCAGCCCCTTACTGGAGGAAGACAAAATGACAGACACCTCAACGTTGTCGAAACAGGATCCCGCGCCGCCCGAACTTCGCGCGGCATGGGAAGCCAACCGGATGGTGCCCTTGTGGGAAAGCCCGACGGCTCACAAGCTGGAAATCGAACGCGAACAACCGCACAGTTGGCCGTGGTCAGTAACCAAGCCCATCCTGCAGCGCACTGCCGAAATTCAGTCGCCCAAGGTCGTCGAGCGTCGCGTGCTTTCGCTGGTCAGTCCATTCTCAAAGCATCCCGAAGACGAGTTCACGTGTGGGACGGTGTGCGCCACAATGCAGACCTTGCTTCCAGGCGAACGTGCCCGGCCGCATCGGCATTCCATGAACGCGCTTCGCTTCGTGATGGAAGGCATGGGTGCAGCAACAATAGTCGACGGAAAGGATTGCCCGATGGAACCCGGCGATCTGATCCTGACCCCCGGCTGGTGCTGGCATGAGCACTACCATGCCGGCGAAGGCCCCACCATCTGGATGGACGTGCTCGACGTCTATCTGCACTTGTTCCTTGGCACCGACGACTTTCAGCCGGGTCCCGTGCGCGATCAGACTCCTCAATACGACGACATCGCGTTTTCCACCGCCAATATCCTGCCAGGTGTTGACGGCCATCAGCGCGAATACTCGCCCGTCTTCAGGTATCCGCGCGCCGACGCATGGAAGGCCTTGCAGAATGCGCCGGTCGGATCCGACGGCGGCAAGAAGGTTCGCTATGTCAACCCTGTCGACGGGGGCAGCGTCATGAGCACGCTCGACTGCTATTTGATGGCGCCGGTGACAGGGACCGCAACGCGCCCGTACCAGTCCACCGCCAACACCGTGTGCTGCGTCGTAGGGGGCTCCGGCTACAGCGTCATCGGAGACAAGCGTATCGACTGGAAGGCTCACGACATTTTCACCGTGCCGCAGAACCTTTGGGCAACTCACTATTCCGATGACCCCGACACTTCGATCTTC
>CAZMVM010000287.1:0-3368 GCA_964569785.1 uncultured Pigmentiphaga sp.
TAAACTGCGCTGTTTACCCAGGGCTGCTGGTGGACATTGCTAGGGTTAACACCGTATTATCTCACTATTGAAGTTAATCCATCACATATTCACCCCCTCTTCCCTCAATCAATCATGACCTCCCTCTTCGATGCAGTCGAGCTCGCTCCGCGCGACCCTATTCTTGGCCTGAACGAACAATACAACTCTGACACCCGCCCTCAGAAGGTCAATCTGGGCGTCGGCGTGTACTACAACGACGAGGGGCGAATTCCGTTGTTGCGTGCTGTAAGACAGGCCGAGGTTCAACGCATCGAGGCCGCCGCCGCTCGCGGTTACCTGCCCATTGACGGACTGCCTAGCTACAACAAAGGAGCTCAGACCTTGTTGTTGGGCGAAGGTTCAGATGTTATTGCGTCTGGCCGCGCGGTCACCATCCAGACGCTGGGCGGAACAGGCGCACTTAAGGTCGGTGCCGACTTCCTGCGCCAATTGCTGCCGCAATCGCACGTGGTAATCAGCAATCCCAGTTGGGAAAACCATCGCGCGCTGTTTGAGCGCGCGGGCTTCAGGGTAGATACCTATCCCTACTACCATGCCGAAACACACGGTCTGGATTTTGACGGCATGCTGGCCGGCCTGCGCGCACTGCCGGCCAATACGGTCGTGGTGTTGCACGCCTGCTGCCATAATCCCACCGGCGTCGACCCGTCCTTCGAGCAGTGGCAGCAAATCGCCGCTACGGTCAAGGAAAACAAGCTGGTACCGTTCCTGGATATCGCCTATCAGGGGTTCGGTGAAGGCCTCGAAGAAGACGCTTCTGTAGTTCGGCTGTTCGCTTCGCTGGACATCACCATGCTGGTGAGCTCGTCGTTCTCCAAGTCTTTTTCACTGTATGGCGAGCGTGTCGGGGCACTGACCTTCATCACTTCGTCGCAGGACGAAAGCTCGCGCGTGCTCAGTCAGGTCAAACGTGTCGTCCGTACCAATTATTCAAATCCGCCTACACATGGGGGCACGGTAGTCGCGGCGGTATTGAACACTCCCGAGCTCTATGGTCTCTGGACCGAAGAACTGTCCCAGATGCGCGACCGCATCCGCACGGTTCGGACCCAGCTCGTCGAAAAGCTCAAGGCCAGAAACGTCGCGCAGAATTTTGATTTTGTGTTGTCACAACGGGGCATGTTCTCGTACTCGGGTCTGACTTCCGAGCAGGTCGAAAAGCTGCGTGTGGATCACGGTGTATACGCGGTAAGTAGCGGACGCATATGCGTCGCCGCTCTAAATAGCTCCAACATCGATTACGTCGCAGACGCCATCGCAAAAGTGCTCTGATCTTTTACGATTTACCAGGTCAAGCTGGCGGACCCGGCCATATCGGCGGTCCGCTTGCATTTTTTACTGAACTGACGCAGAATGCCATAACTGTACAAAAACACAGGCTACTGCGCCATGGCCATCAAGCTTACCGAACGCCAGCTACAAATTCTCGACCTGATCCGGCACATCATTGCCAACACTGGCGTTCCTCCGACCCGAGCCGAAATCGCCCGCTCGCTGGGCTTTCGCTCGGCCAATGCCGCCGAAGACCACCTTCGGGCACTGGCACGCAAGGGGGCCATCGAGCTTACCGCCGGCGCTTCGCGCGGCATACGGCTTCTTACGCCGGCTTCCGATAGCGAATCTGCACCCTCTTCTGCCGTCGCATCCATTGCGCAAATGTTGCTTCCCATCGTCGGCCGTGTTGCGGCAGGCAGCCCCATCCTGGCAGCCGAACACGTCGAACGCGAAATCGGTGTCGAGCCTTCACTCTTTACGCAAACGCCCGACTACCTGCTTAGAGTCAGGGGCTCCAGCATGCGCGATGCCGGCATCCTCGACGGCGATCTGCTGGCAGTTAAAAAGGCCTCCGAAGCCCGCAACGGCCAGATCGTGGTCGCCCGCCTAGGCGACGAGGTCACTGTCAAGCGTCTGCAACGAACAGGCGGCACCTATCAGCTGTTGCCCGAAAACCCCGATTTTCATCCTATTATCGTCTCCCCCCACGACGATTTTTCACTCGAAGGCATCGCAGTCGGCCTTATCCGAAATACACCACTTCAGTAGTTCAGCGCGCTGCACAATGGTTTAAAGCAGCCTTCTTATGGATCAAATCCTGCGCAGCAACAGATCAAGCCCTCAAATAACACCAGTACATGAACTGACGAACACCGGCGCAAGGAATCGACGAACAGCGATGCAGGGAATCGACAAACACCGGTGCAAGGAATCGACAAACACCGGTGCAAGGAATCGACAAACACCCGTGCAAGAAATCGAGGAAAAGCAGCGCAATAAAGCAGCGCCTTAAATAATTTACCCCCTGTTAGTCGGGCACAACCCAACTTTCAGGGGGTAATGGTTTGTGGCTTGGTCTTTGAAAAAACGCCATTAGCGCCGGCCTGAACCTCGGGCCGGCAAGCGGTTTAGTGCTTGAAGACGCCTCCGGACGCTTCACCAGCAGGCTTGGTGCTGGCGACTGCCTCGGCAGCGAGGCGAGCCACTTCTTCGTCGGACAGCGGGGTCGGCATGTCTTGCAGAGCAACCTCGAGCACGCGGTCTATCCAACGTACGGGAATGATCTCGAGATGGTTCTTGACGTTGTCGGGGATCTCGGCAAGATCCTTGACGTTCTCTTCGGGAATGAGCACTACCTTGATGCCGCCCCGATGAGCAGCCAGAAGCTTCTCTTTAAGACCACCAATGGCCAGGACCTCGCCGCGCAGGGTAATTTCGCCGGTCATGGCGACGTCAGCACGGACCGGAATGCCGGTAAGCGCAGACACCGTGGCTGTGGTAATGGCGATACCTGCAGAGGGGCCGTCCTTGGGCGTGGCACCCTCCGGGAAGTGGATGTGAAGATCTCGCTTTTCGAATGCCGTATTGGGTATGCCCCATTTTTGAGCACGTGCCCGAACCACCGTACGAGCTGCCTCGACCGATTCCTTCATGACGTCACCCAGCGACCCTGTGCGCAGCACCTGGCCCTTGCCGGGCATATCGGCCACTTCAATCGTCAGCAGATCGCCGCCCACTTCGGTCCAGGCCAGACCGGTTGCCTGACCAACCTTGTTCTCCTTTTCGGCCATGCCGTAGCTGAACCGGCGTACGCCGAGGAAATCAGCAAGGTTTTCAGAGGTAACTTCGACCTTGACGATATCTTCAGGAGCCGCCCGACGACGTGAACGACCTGCCGCCTGCGGATTGGTTTCGAGCGTACGCTTGACCACCTTGCGACAAATCTTGCTGATTTCGCGTTCGATCGCACGCACACCCGCTTCCCGGGTGTAATAGCGCACGATGTCACGCACTGCAGATACCTCGATGGACAACTCGCCTTCGCGCACACC
>CAZMVM010000288.1:0-3232 GCA_964569785.1 uncultured Pigmentiphaga sp.
GCAAAAGGGCGACATGGATGTGACGCAGTGGCTAACGTGGTTTCTTGCGACCCTACTAAAAGCCATCGAACACGCCCATGGCGTCCTCGATCAGGTATTCGTCAAGGCGAAGTTCTGGCAGCACGCAGCGACCATTCCAATGAACGAACGGCAAATCAAGGTGTTGAATCGTCTGTTGGACGGGTTTGAAGGCAAGCTGACGACTAGCAAATGGGCTGCGCTGGCGAAATGCTCGCAAGACACGGCTCTGCGCGACATTACAGAGTTGCTGCAGCGAGGGGTTCTACAAAAAACCAACGCGGGTGGCCGCAGCACAAGCTACCAACTCCGAAATTTCCATAAGGAAGCATAAACAAAGATCACTGAGAAACGTTTATGCTAACTACGATTCAGTAACATTAACTTTCATTAACTTGTAAGCCACGCATGATCCAAGACATCAAAAAAACCTTATGGGCTGCTGCTGACAAGCTGCGCGCCAATATGGATGCCGCAGAATACAAACATCTGGTGCTGGGCCTTATCTTCGTCAAATACATCTCGGACTCGTTTGCTGCACACCGTGCAGAACTGACGCAACGATTTACCGACGAGAACAATGACTATTTCCTTCCCGATGCCGACGCAGAATTGATTGCCGCCGAATTGGAGGAACGGGATTACTACACGGCTGACAATGTATTCTGGGTGCCCGAGGTTGCCCGCTGGGAAACCTTGCGTGCAGCAGCAAAACAACCCGACATCGGCAAGCGTATCGACGATGCCCTGACAGCGATTGAGGCCGAGAACCCTAAGCTCAAAGGCATTTTGGACAAGCGTTATGGCCGCGCTCAACTGCCTGACGGTAAGCTGGGCGAACTGGTGGACTTAGTTTCCACCATCGGCTTTGGTGGCGATGCCAACACCGCCCGCGACATTCTTGGCCAGGTCTACGAATACTTCCTCGGCCAATTTGCCAGCGCTGAAGGCAAGAAAGGCGGCCAGTTCTATACGCCAGCCAGTATTGTCAAAACGCTAGTAGCTATCCTGGCCCCTCATAAAGGCCAAGTCTACGACCCCTGCTGCGGTTCGGGCGGGATGTTCGTGCAATCCGAGAAGTTCATCGAAGCCCATGGTGGCAAGATTGGCGACGTATCCATCTACGGCCAAGAATCCAACCACACCACCTGGCGACTGGCGGCGATGAACTTGGCGATTCGCGGCATTGACTTCAACCTAGGCAAAGAGCCCGCAGATACCTTCACGCGCAACCAGCATCCCGACCTGCGTGCCGATTTTATCCTCGCTAACCCCCCATTCAACATCAGCGACTGGTGGCACGTCAGCTTGGAGGGCGACGTACGCTGGGAATACGGCGACCCGCCACAAGGCAACGCGAACTACGCATGGTTGCAGCACATGCTGCACCACCTCAAACCCACCGGTCGCGCTGGCATTGTGCTGGCCAACGGCTCCATGAGCTCCAGCCAGAACAACGAAGGCGTCATCCGCGCGGCGATGGTCGATGCGGATGTGGTGGAAATCATGGTGGCTCTGCCCGGTCAGCTATTCTTCAACACACAAATTCCCGCGTGCCTGTGGTTCCTCGCCAAGCGGAAAAAGCGCAAAGGCGAAGTGCTATTCATCGACGCCCGCAAAATCGGCAAAATGATTTCACGTGTGCAAGCTGAGCTCGACGACGACGCCATCAACCGCATCGCCGAAACCGTTGCCGCATGGCGTGGTGAAGTGGAAGAAGGCGCCACGATTACCGAGTACCAGGATGTCCCCGGCTTCTGCCGCAGCGTGCCGTTGGCGGAGATTGCCGAGCATGGGCATGTGCTGACCCCAGGACGTTATGTGGGTGCCAAAGAGGTCGAAGACGACGATGACGCCTTCGCGGAGAAAATGCAAAAACTGACTGAAAAATTGGGTGAGCAGATGGCCAAGGGTGTTGAGCTTGATGCATTAATTCGGCAGCAGCTGGGAGGGCTCGGGTATGAGTTCTAAGTGGAAAAATCGGCTGCTCTCAGAAATTGTGGAAATCAATCCCAAGAGAACCATCAAAAAAGGGGAAACTACTCCTTTTATAGATATGGCAGCTCTCCCCATCAACTCGCGTGATGTAGACGTAGCTATATGCTCCAGAGAATATAAAGGAGGTGGTTCAAAATTTCAAAATGGCGATACTTTAGTCGCAAGAATTACCCCCTGTCTCGAGAACGGTAAAACCGCGCTTATTAACTGTTTAAGCAACGATACCATCGCTCACGGATCGACAGAATTTATTGTCCTTGCTGCACGCGATCAGCGCGAATTTCAATTTGTTTACTACCTTGCTAGGAGTGATCCTTTCCGAAGCTACGCGATTGCGAGGATGGAGGGTACATCTGGCAGACAACGGGTCCCCAATACTGCTGTGGGTGACTATGAGTTTTTCTGCCCTCCAGCAGATCAACGTGTAGCAATTGGACGTTTTCTCGCAAACCTCGACGACCGCATCACCCTCCTACGCGAAACCAACAAAACCCTTGAAGCCATCGCCCAAGCGATCTTCAAGTCTTGGTTCGTAGATTTCGACCCCGTGCGCGCCAAGATGGAAGGCCGTCAGCCGGAAGGCATGGACGAAGCCACCGCTGCGCTGTTTCCAGATTCGTTTGAAGAATCGGAGTTGGGGTTGGTGCCGAAGGGGTGGAGAGTCGAAGCGCTCTCTAACGTCTGCAATATATCAAGCGGGAAACGACCACCTAGCAGGAGCGACGTAATATCACCACAACATACGACTCCATTGTATGGTGGAGCAGGATTAATGGGATATACAACGACTTCCCTTTTCAACGAAAAACTGATCGTGACTGGAAGAGTTGGGACCTTAGGCAAGGTACATATTGCGTATCCACCATTTTGGGCATCAGACAACGTTTTGGTGCTACGAGTAAAGCCCCCATTGAGTTTCCACTTCGTTTTCCATTGGACCAAGTCGATTGATCTACACACGCTAAATCGTGGATCAACTCAACCGTTATTGACTCAGAAAGATCTAGGGAAGCAATTACATGCCTTCCCAACACAACCGATCCTAGATGTGTTTGAAAGTTTTGCGCAGATACTTTATGCACGCATATATTCGAACATTACTCAGGCCAATGCACTTTCTAGCCTGCGCGACACCCTCCTCCCCCGCCTCATATCCGGCCAACTTCGCCTTCCCGAAGCCCAAGAACAGATAGAGAACGCTTAGCCATGACCGAAG
>CAZMVM010000289.1:0-3216 GCA_964569785.1 uncultured Pigmentiphaga sp.
GGATTTAGCCATGAATCTGGCTGCCTGGGAATAATGGGGTAGATGTACCGCTTACACTGGACTCCATTCGACACACCGCTGCTGTTACACCTCCCTGAAGGCTATACTTGCGCAATGCAAAACCATGCGTCTCAGATCCCCTTGTTTTCAGCTGCCGCGGCTAATGAAGGCGTCGACCTCGACGCCGCTGTGAAACGCGTATTGGCGACACATTGGTTTGTCCTCGGGCAGGAAGTTCAGTCATTCGAGCAAGAGTTCGCCGACTACGTTGGTTCGCGGTACTGCACCAGTATGGCCACGGGTACGGATGCGCTCGAGCTTGCCTTACGTGCAGCAGGCGTCGGCCCCGGCGACCAAGTCGTGACAGTTGCGAACGCCGGTTTTTACAGCAGCACTGCAATACTCTCAATTGGCGCTTCGCCGATTTACGTCGATGTCGAACCGACCACCATGACCATGTCAGTGGAGGGTCTGCGCGAGGCGTTGTCGAGGAAACCCAAGGCTATTGTGGTAACGCATTTGTACGGCCGGCTCGCTGATATCCACAGTCTTTGCGAATTGGCTGAGGAAGCAGGGATCGCGTTGATCGAAGACTGTGCCCAGGCGCACGGTGCGAGCATCGATGGGCGGCGCGCGGGTAGTTTTGGCGCCATGGGGTGTTTCAGCTTCTATCCCACGAAGAATCTGGGGGCCATCGGCGATGGTGGCGCCGTGACGACGAACGATCCAGAACTTGACGTTCGTCTGCGCCAACTGCGACAGTATGGTTGGAGCACGAAATACCATGTTGCCATACCCGGCGGTACAAATAGTCGGCTGGACGAGCTACAGGCTGCTGTTTTACGTGAGAAACTGCCACGGCTTGACGGCTGGAACGAGGAGCGGCGTAGTATTGCCCAGCGCTATAACGAGGCATTTGCTCTTCTACCCGTGATGTGCCCGGACACCACCGGTAAAGACTTTGTAGGTCACCTGTACGTACTGCGAAGCGAGCGCCGCGACGCCTTAAGGCGTTATCTGGCGGAGCGGGGTATCGGTACAGACGTGCACTACCCTGTACCGGACCATCTGCAATCCGTCATGGCAAGTTCCCGCTCGCTGACGTTGCCAGTTACGGAGAGGTTGTGCCGGGAAGTGCTCTCTTTGCCATGCTTTCCAGGCATGGCAGAAGATTCAGTGAGCCGCGTGATTGGTTCGGTGACAAATTTCTTCAATGGGCACTGAGCACATGCTGTCGCTCATAATACCGGTCTATAAGAACGAAAAAAATGTGCCGGACCTGTTGCAGGCAGTGGCGCGATTAAAGCAACGTGTAGCGAAGGATTTCGAGGCTGTCTTTGTTGTGGACGGAAGTCCGGATCGATGCTTTGAACTCCTTCGGGATCAGCTGCCACAACAGCAGTTCAAGTCTCAGCTGATTTTGCTCAGCCGTAATTTCGGCTCTTTTGCCGCGATTCGGGCAGGGCTTCTGCACGCCAAAGGTAATCATTTCGCAGTGATGGCGGCTGACTTGCAGGAGCCTCCTGAGTTGATTTTGGAAATGGCCGACGTCTTGTTCAAGGATCGTGCCGATGTGGTGGTGGGGGTGCGCGACAGCCGCGAGGACCCAATCTTGTCAGGGCTGGCGGCCCGGGTCTTCTGGTGGTGCTATCGGCGCTATGTGGTACCCGAAATGCCTTTGGGCGGTGTCGATATTTTCGCTTGCAATAAGGCATTTCGAGACAGCCTGTTGAAGCTGGAAGAACGTCACAGTTCACTTGTGGCTCAGGTATTCTGGCTGGGGTTTCGGCGCAGTGAGGTGTCATACGCGCGCAGAAAGCGCGTGCATGGAAAATCCGCCTGGACCTTCAAGAAGAAGATGAATTACTTGATGGACAGCGTCTTCGCGTTCACGGATTTGCCAATTCGGCTGGTACTGCGTATCGGTATAGTGGGCGCCCTGCTTTCGATTGTTTTCGGTTCAGTTGTCGCAGTGGCCAGGCTGGCGGGTGCCATTGCAGTCCCCGGCTATGCCGCAACAATGATTGTTATTACTTTACTGGGCTCACTGAATTTGCTTGGGTTGGGTGTTGTGGGCTCTTATGCATGGCGAGCTTACGAGAATACCAAACAACGGCCTATCGCTATAACACTGAACGTTTCGTCCTACCAAGGTATGAGTCATGGCGAACACGGGTAAAGATTACTTTGTACACCCGCAGGCGCTCTGCGAAACTGCAAATATCGGTGCAGGCACACGGGTTTGGGCGTTCGCGCATGTTTTACCCGGCGCTCGTGTGGGGCGCGATTGCAATATCTGTGACCACGTGTTTATTGAGAATGACGTGGTGGTGGGCGATCGCGTTACTGTGAAGTGTGGAGTCCAACTGTGGGACGGTTTGCTGGTGGCGGATGATGTGTTTATTGGTCCCAACGCCACCTTCACGAACGACAGGTTCCCGCGCAGCAAAGCATACCCCGACAGTTTTCCGAAGACTGTGATCTGCCAGGGCGCGTCGATTGGCGCTAATGCCACCCTGCTGCCCGGCCTTTCTGTTGGTGCACATGCCATGGTCGGTGCGGGAGCGGTTGTGACACGTTCGGTACCGCCAAACGCGATAGTCGTGGGCAACCCCGCCAAGATTGTGGGCTATGTGAATCCTGCGGGAAGCGAGGCCAGCGCCCTGAGGCCTGAGGCTATCAAGCCTGGTGTGCAACCCACAACGGTGGCAGGTGTCACGTTACACACCATGGCGATGGTTCCCGATATGAGGGGCTCCCTGAGCGTGGGTGAGTTCGAACGAGACATCCCTTTCAAACCCGCGCGCTACTTCCTTGTGTACGATGTCCCAACGGCCGAGACGCGAGGGGAACATGCTCATCGTCAATGTCATCAGTTCCTGATCGCCGTGAAAGGGTCGGTCAGGGTGGTGGCAGACGATGGCTCGTCCAGACGAGAGTTTCTTTTGGACCGCCGGAATGTGGGGCTATATTTGCCGCCCATGGTGTGGGGTATTCAATACCACTACTCGCCAGACGCTGTGTTGCTCGTGTTCGCCTCGCATTACTACGATCCTGACGACTATATTCGTGATTACGGAGAATTCCGCTCGATGGTGACGGATCAATGACGCGCTCTGGCAGCGATGTGCGGTGTGTGCGCCACTTATTGGGCGCGTAGGAGCGAAACCATGTTCGGCAGGTTTCTTCTGTCTGGTGGATTCAACACCGTTGTCA
>CAZMVM010000290.1:0-3127 GCA_964569785.1 uncultured Pigmentiphaga sp.
CCGCAGGACACCGAAGCTGAAGCAGATCGTCTGCTCAATAAGCTGCTGAAGTTGCGTATTTTCAGCGATGACGCAGGCAAGATGAACCGTAGCGTGCAAGACGTGAATGGCGGTCTGCTGATTGTCAGCCAATTTACCTTGGCGGCAGACGTCTGGAGTGGTAACCGCCCCGGATTCAGCGGAGCAGCAGAGCCGAAACACGCCGAAAAACTGTACGACTATTTCATCGCCTCGGCCCGCAACGCCCACCCGGTTGTGGAAACAGGTGTATTCGGTGCGGACATGAAAATCAGCCTGATCAACGACGGCCCGGTAACGATTCCGATCGAACTTTAATCGCCTGCTCAAATAATGCCGGTCCGGTCCCTGGAAGAAACGGCTCCTCCGAAAACGGCGGTAGCATCCGACACTCTGCCGAAAAGACGCTATAGCCACCTATTGCGCCAGATAGCCACCATCGACAGGGTAATAGGCACCGGTAATAAAGCTGGCTTTGTCAGATGCCAGCCAAACCACCAGTTCCGCAACCTCTTGTGGTGTTGCCAGGCGATTGACAGGATGCCTTGCCTCTAATTCTTGGCGTTGTCCTTCGGACTTGAAGCGCAACATCGGGGTGTCGACATACCCTGGCCCAACAGCATTGATACGTACGCCAGAAGAGGCATAGTCTAAAGCGGCACTTTTTGTAAGCCCCAGTACAGCATGCTTCGAGGCTACATATGCACCAAGACGCTCGGCCGCCACCTGACTCATGATCGACGCAGTATTGATGATGCAACCGCTGCCGGCCGCGACCATAACCGGAAGCTGTGCCCGCATGCCGTAGAAGACACCATGCAGGTTTACATCGATGATGTCATGCCAATCTTCTATGCTGCTATCAGCCAGAAGGTTATATTTTCCGCTACGGCCCACGCTGATACCCGCGTTATTACAAGCGATATCCAGGCGTCCGAATAACTCGAGTGCGCGTTCAATCACGGCAACATGGCGCGAGGCTTCTGTGACCTCCAGCTGAACAAAGGCAGCATTGCCTCCGCTTTCTTGAACAAGACGCACGGTGTCTTCGCCGGGCATTTCGTTTCTATCGGCCACCACCACGGATGCACCTTCACGGGCCATTGCAAGTGCGATGGCTCTGCCAACGCCGGAAGCAGCCCCCGTGACGAGCGCAACTTTATCCTTTAACAGCATTCCTGCCTCCCCGAGACGGTTCTGTTTTCACACTAGCCGAGCTGCTGCCGTGGACATTGACTGCTCCGATCGCTGGCAGATTCGCAAGCAAGCGATGAAGAAGCTGCAACAAGAGCTCCCGCTCTTCACCAGAGAATCCGGTCAAAAGCGCCTCTTCACGCGCCAAAGCCACTTTAAGCATGCGCTTATACAGCCTTTTTCCGGCTGCGGTCGTCGAGTACTTGATCTTTCGAAGTCCATCCGATTTCGACTTCAGCAGACCCCGCTCGGTCAGATGAGACAGACTCCTGCTGACGGCACCTTTATCCAGACCAATGAAAGTGCTGGCCTCTGCCCCCGTTGACCATGGGTAGATTTCGATGAACACCAGGACCCGCCAATCGGTAATGCCAATACCAAATTCTTCGCGGTACATGCGAGATGCGCTATTGGCAATTTGATTGGACGCCCAAACCAAGACTGCTGGCAAATAACGGTCGAGATCGAGCATAGAGGTCCTGGGTCAAGATAGGGATAAGTTGCGCCAAATTCTACTTAGCGTCGGTGACGTTTTCAAATGTGTCAATTACCACAGGCTTCATCCTGTCTTCGGATTTCTCGACTTTGGCAATGTACATGTTGGCGACCGAATCACGCGTATCGGGATCAATTTTCAAGGCGCCGCGCGGACTCTCAATCAGGATCCCCTTCATGGCTTCCATCACTTTTGCTCCGTCGGACACGTCGCCCTTCAACGCTTTGCTTACGGCATAAATCAGCGCCATGCCGTCGTAACCGCCCACCGCGATTGCACCTGGCAACTTGCCCGCGATCTTGGAGTAGGCCGAGACGTACTTTTCATTCTCGGCGTTTTCCAAAGTGTCGTAGTATTGAGTGGAGAATCACCGACATCGCGAACAATGGATACGAAGGGTTCAATTTTGGTTCTGCCTCCAGTGGAATCGGCCAACCAGCCGAGTCTCGACTGACTGCAGCTGCCGGGCATGGACGCGATTAGAACGGATAGCCGGCATATTGATCTCGCGCCGACACGGCCTAACTCCCGTGTAAAATCGAACCCCGATTTTTTTCGAGCCCGATTAAATGAGCAAGAAGCGCAGGTTCATTGCGCATGCCGCATCCCCGATGGCCAATGGCCACGGGGCTGCCAACGACAATATTCACACCAATCCCTGTCTTAGCTGCGGGGCATGCTGCGCACACTTTCGGGTTTCATTTTATTGTGGCGAAATTGCGGGTGAAGACGGCAACGGCGTGCCGCCAGAGCTGGTGAGCCAGGCAGGTCCGTTACGAGCCTGCATGAAAGGCACCGAGACCGGTGGACAACGCTGTGTCGCCCTTCGCGGCGAAATCGGCAAAGAAGGCATACATTGCGCTATTTACCCCAAACGTCCGTCGCCCTGCCGCGACTTCCCGGCGTGGGAAGCTGACGGCACACCCAATCCCGATTGCCAGAAAGTACGGGCAAAGTTCGGCCTGCCGGCCCTGCCACATATTGGCCACGACGACGACATTGATCCTGGCAACACGCCGCGCCATCGGGACAGCGAAGCGGCCTGATCCTCCAGACTCGCTGCGGCCCGGACACGCGCTACGCTCTTCGCTACCCGCAAATATGACCTGACCCGAACGAGCCGCTGCCCTACCCTTGTTCTTCGCTGACCCGTGTAGCAACAAGTGTGGCGATCAGAAAAGGATATCCAGATTCACCTACCGTGACACAAACCGCCGGGCAAGCAGTAAGCCGGCTACCGCCACCACGCCCAGACCCAGCCCCGCCTCCAGAACACGGTGTGAACGTATCTGAGTGTATGGGCTTATCGGAATGCCAGCCCGCTTGCCTTCCAGGTACACCTGGCCGTCGTCCCCGGCCTCGAATAGATTGTCTTTCTGCAGCGGGGGCTTGTCGCTGCTTTGAGCACGCGGTAACGCC
>CAZMVM010000291.1:0-3123 GCA_964569785.1 uncultured Pigmentiphaga sp.
TACGAAACGGAAACTTGAACGCATCGAGGAGCGCCCGAGCTTCTTCATCGGTACGCGCATTCGTGGTGATGCTGATATCCAGACCACGCAGCGCGTCGATTTTGTCGTACTCGATCTCGGGGAAGATGATTTGCTCTCTGACCCCAAAGTTGAAGTTACCGCGCCCGTCGAACGACTTGCCGGAAATACCGCGGAAGTCGCGAACACGAGGCAAGGCAATTGAAATCAGGCGATCGAGAAACTCGTACATGCGGCGCCCACGCAGGGTTACCTTGCACCCAATGGGGTAGCCGTCACGAATCTTGAATCCCGCAATCGATTTGCGCGATTTGGTGATGATGGCACGCTGACCGGCAATGAGCGTCAGGTCGTTAACAGCGTGCTCAATGACCTTACGATCGGCCACCGCCTCGGACACACCCATGTTGAGGGTGATCTTGGTAATGCGGGGCACCTGCATCACGCTCTTGTATCCGAACTTCTCAGCGAGCTCGGGCACGATCTTGGTGCGATACAACTCTTGAAAACGAGCCATTTATAACCCCCTACGCCTTCGCGCCAATGACCTTGCCGGTGGAACGGAAGATACGAACCTTCTTGCCGTCCTCGACCTTGAAGCCAACGCGATCACCCTTGCCAGTCTCCGGGTTGAAAATGGCAACGTTTGATACGTGAATCGGCATCGACTTCTCGATGATGCCGCCAGGCTCGCCGCGCATCGGGTTGGGCTTGGCGTGCTTCTTGACCACGTTAATGCCCTCGACGAGCACGTGCTCAGGGCCGACACGGCGCAGCACGACGCCACGACGCTTTTTATCTTTGCCGGCCAGGACGATAACCTCGTCGCCCTTGATGATTTTGTTCATAGCGCTCTCCTTACAGCACTTCAGGCGCGAGCGACACAATCTTCATGAATCGCTCGGTGCGAAGTTCGCGCGTCACCGGTCCGAAAATCCGCGTGCCGATCGGTTCAAGCTTGGCGTTGAGCAATACGGCCGCATTGCCGCCGAAGCGAATGAGCGAACCGTCTTTGCGGCGCACGCCCTTCGCGGTACGCACCACGACGGCGTTGTAGATTTCGCCTTTTTTGACGCGTCCGCGGGGAGCTGCCTCTTTTACGGTCACCTTGATGATGTCGCCAATGGAGGCGTAGCGACGCTTCGAGCCGCCCAACACCTTGATGCACATCACTTGACGCGCACCCGTGTTGTCGGCCACGTTAAGCGTGGTCTGCATTTGAATCATGATTTAACCTTATCCAACTTGAGTCGTTTGACGAAGGTTGCACCGCAACGCCCGTCGAACCGATCAGTTTTGGCCCCGTCTGGCACGAGGGATACTGCGACCCCGAATGCCTGGGAAGAAATCTTGCGTTGAAACCCCTTATTGGCGCGACCACAAAACGGGTTACGAATTACCAAGAACAGCCAAAACCCGTACTTACCCGGTTTGCCCGCTTAAATATCGGGTGGATATCTCGTGGCAAACCGCGGGGGGCTAACGTCCAAAAAACGCCGTCAAGCCCTTGGGATAACCTTCTACCCCTGGCTCAACCACCAAACCCCGCCCCAATGCGGTTTGTACTTCTGCTACTGCCAATAAGGGAAAGCCAATAATTCTATCGCGAAGCTGCACCGAATGCAATACGCTTTCGTGCTGTACGTCGCGTATTCACTCGGCGACAACGCCGCTCCAGAATGCACGGCACCCGCTTCAACTTACCAACGGAGCCTAAATAAACGCGGCAGGCGTTGATCTGCCTGCCGCGTACGGAGAAATAACAACGAAAAGTGTGGACTCGGCCTTTAAATAACCCGGGCCGCTTCGATCAGCCGCACCACCGCCCAGGACTTCGTCCGGGAAATGGGACGCGATTCGGCGATCTCGACCGTATCACCTTCGTTGTACTGGTTGGTTTCATCGTGTGCCTTGTACTTCTTGGAGCGCACGATGGTCTTACCCAGCAACGGATGCTTGACGCGGCGATCGACTCGGACCACGACGGTCTTGTCCATCTTGTTGCTGACGACCTTGCCGACCAAAGTACGGGCACGCTTGGCCGGGGCCGTTGCTTGTTCGGTTGCAGTACTCATTGTTGACCCCCTGCCTTCTTCTCGCGCAGCACAGTACGTACGCGCGCTATGTCGCGACGCACCTTGCCGAGCTGGCTGGTATTGGACAGCTGCTGCGTGGCGAGCTGCATACGCAGGCTGAACTGAGCCCGCAGCAGACTTTCGAGCTCTTGCTTGAGCTCGCCCACGTCCTTGTTGCGAAGTTCGCTGGCTTTCATATTCGTTCCTCTAGTCGCCGTCAAGCGCTGGGTTGGCGAGTAACGAAAACGGTCGATACCGGAAGCTTGGCAGCGGCCAGGCGGAAAGCCTCGCGCGCCATTTCTTCACTGACACCTTCCATTTCGTACAACACCTTGCCGGGCTGGATCTCGGCGACCCAGAACTCGGGGCTACCTTTACCGCTTCCCATACGGACTTCTGCCGGCTTCTCGGAAATCGGCTTGTCCGGAAATACGCGAATCCAGATCCGGCCGCCCCGTCGAATGTGACGGTTGATGGCGCGGCGCGCCGCTTCGATCTGACGTGCGGTCAGGCGGCCTCGCGTGGTGGCCTTCAGACCGAATTCGCCGAACGATACGTTGGTGCCGCGGGTGGCCAAGCCAGTATTCCGGCCCTTGTGCTCTTTGCGGTATTTTCTACGCTTTGGTTGGAGCATCGTTTATTCTCCGTCTTTTGCAGGCGCAGCTGCCTTCTCGCCTGCCGTCGGCTGTTGTCCAGCCGGGGCTGCTTGCTGAGCCGCCCTGCCCTCGGTTCTGCGTGCACCGCGACCACGACCTGACGGACGCCCGGCGCGGTCACCACGGGGCGCGCGGCGCGGACGACGTTCGTCTTCACGCGGCGCGTCGGCGGCCACATCGGCGCCACCCACGCTATCACCTTTGTAAACCCAGACCTTAATGCCGATGATCCCATAGGTTGTATGGGCTTCGGCAAAGCCGTATTCGATGTTGGCGCGCAACGTGTGCAATGGCACACGGCCTTCGCGATACCACTCGGTACGGGCAATCTCGATTCCGTTCAAGCGCCTCCTTCCAAGACACCGAACTTGGGG
>CAZMVM010000292.1:0-3109 GCA_964569785.1 uncultured Pigmentiphaga sp.
GCGACCTGGAAGACCGCCCCGTGCCTGGCTCTGGGTAATACCGCTGTGTTGAAGATGTCCGAGCTTTCACCGCTGACGGCAGACCAGCTCGGCATGTTGGCACTTGAAGCCGGGATCCCGCCGGGTGTGCTTAACGTGGTGCAAGGCTATGGCTCGACCGCGGGCGATGCGTTGGTGCGTCATCCGGACGTGCGTGCAATTTCCTTTACGGGTGGCACTGTCACCGGGAAGAAAATTATCGCCAACGCCGGCGGAATCAAGAAGTTCTCGATGGAACTGGGGGGCAAATCGCCGGTGCTTATTTTCGAAGATGCCGATCTCGAGCGCGCCCTGGACGCAGCCCTGTTTACGATCTTCTCCCTGAACGGCGAGCGTTGTACGGCCGGCTCGCGGATTTTCATTCAGGAAAGTGTTTACGATCAGTTCGTAGAAGAGTTCGCTCGTCGTGCTGAGCGTTTGATTGTGGGCGACCCCACGGATCCCAACACGCAAGTTGGCGCCTTGATAACCCCCCAACACTGGGAAAAGGTGACGGGTTACATTCGTCTGGCCGAGGAAGAGGGCGCGCGTATTCTTGCTGGTGGTCCTGACAAGCCCGCGGATCTGCCTGAGCACCTGGTGAAAGGCAACTTTGTCCGGCCTACAGTATTGGTGGATGTCGACAATCGCATGCGTTGCGCCCAAGAAGAAATTTTCGGCCCGGTCGCTGCCCTCATGCCCTTCAAGGGTGAAGAGGATGGCTTGGCGCTGGCGAATGACGTCACCTACGGGTTGGCTTCGTACATCTGGACCAATGATTTGGGTAAGGCGCACCGCCTGGCCCGGGGCATCGAAGCCGGCATGGTCTTCATTAACAGTCAGAACGTGCGCGACCTGCGCCAGCCCTTCGGTGGCATGAAAGATTCGGGCGTCGGCCGTGAGGGTGGCGAGTACAGCTTCGAAGTATTCTGCGAAGTGAAGAACGTTTGCATCTCGATGGGCAGCCATCACATCCCGCGCTGGGGCGTATAACGCACTGAAACGCTATCCATTCGTCAGGGCTTCGCCCCCAGGCCCTGATAGTGCGCTTCCACCAAGGCAGTAATCTGCATCCGCCACGTTTTGCGTGGCGGTGCTACTGTTCCTGGTAGCAGGGTGTCGTGCCGCCAAGGACACGCCCGGTGCGTCCGGAGGCACATCCCAAAGACGCGCTCCCTCAATAGCAGTGCGTTCCCTTATGACCTCAATCGACACTCTGCACGGCGGTCTCGGGCCTAACGTTGACTGCGCTGGCACGATCGGCGGTTGCTGCGTCCTGGGCCGACGAAGTGCTGCCACGGACGATGCCGCGACGCGTGGGGGCTTTGTTTGCCTGGCTGCTCTTCGCCGCAGTTTTTGCTGTGCTCTTCTTGCTCGCCGTAGGCTTGCCAGGGGACTTCCTGGTCGCGGAAGTCGTGCGTGGATGAAGCGTGGTTTTGTTCTTGTAACGACACAAATCCGAGATTGCGCATTCGGGGCAACGGGGCGTTCGTGCCAAACAGATATACCGGCCGTGCAAAATCAACCAATGATGAGCATCGAGCAGGTACTCTTTGGGAACCCGTTTGAGCAGTGCTTCCTCGACTTGACGAACGTTTTTACCGGGCGCCAGACCGGTTCGATTGGCCACCCGGAATATATGCGTATCAACAGCCATTGTGGGCTGTCGAAAGGCCGTATTCAGGACAACGTTGGCCGTTTTGCGACCTACCCCAGGTAGAGATTCCAACGCTTCCCGCGTATCGGGAACTTCCCCACCGTATTGTTCAACCAGAATCTTGCACGTAGCAATGACGTTGCGAGCCTTGGTCCGATAAAGTCCGATCGTTTTAATGTGCTCGGCAACCCCTTCCTCCCCGAGTTCGAGCATCGCTTCCGGGGTAGGATACTTGGCAAACAACTCCTTCGTCGCCATATTAACCGAGCGGTCTGTTGCCTGTGCTGAGAGCAGCACGGCAATCAATAATTGAAAGGTTGACCCATACTCGAGCTCAGTTTGCGGAGTGGGATTAGCCTTTCGGAAACGTCGAAACATCTCCTCCCGGTCAGCTCGGCTCATTGTCATGTCAGAACAATTTTGCTTATAGAGTAGTGAATGGGTGACGCGGCAGTCACTGAAGTGCCCGCCGTCAGAGTTCAGGCGATCAAGAAGTGCCGCCCGCATTTCAGGGGGCAAACCATATCGCTTGCCCTTGTATGTTAACGAACGCCGGCGCGACGTGCGCGGGCCCGAGCGAGGGCGGCTTCGATCGCCGCACGACGTCGGTGTTCCGCGATGACCGGGGTGGGAACTGCAGGCGTGGTGGCGTTGGCGTTTTGGGGGCTCGCAGCAGTCGTGTTCGCCGGGTCGTCGTGCGATGTTTTGGCATCTGCACGAGATACGGGTTGCGGCGAAAGCCTGAAAGCACGCTCTGCTTCCTCGCGCAGACGCTGATTGCGTTGTTCGAAACGTTGCCGGGCAAGCTTCGCATCAGCACGCGTCCAGTATCGAGTCGGCGTAGCCGGCTGCATGGCGATACAGTCGACCGGGCACGGAGCTACGCAAAGTTCGCAACCCGTGCACAGGTCGGGAATAACCGTATGCATGCGCTTGTTCGCGCCCACAATGGCATCAACGGGGCAGGCTTGAATGCATATAGTGCAGCCGATGCAATGCTGTTCGTCGATCCATGCGACGTGCACGGGGCCGGGTTGCCCCCGGCTGGTGTCGAGCGGTAAAACGGGAACGTTCAAAAGTTCAGCAAGCGCTGCAATGCCGCTTTCACCACCGGGTGGGCATCGGTTAATTGCAGCTTCGCCCTGCGCAATGGCTTCTGCATAGGGCCGGCAGCCGTCGAAGCCGCACTTGGTGCACTGTGTTTGAGGCAACAAGTCTTCAATCTGATTGACGAGACCCTTCCCGCTTTCCTGCATTCTAGGGATTCCTGTTGATCGACTGGTTAAATTCACGGATAAAATCGCGCACCCGAGGCGCGACGTGCTGACGCCAGCGCCGGCCAGAAAAGATGCCGTAATGCCCACAGCCGCGCGCAATGAAATGGCGTTTGGCGTGATCGGGAATATTGGGACATAAACGCTGCGCGGCCTCGGT
>CAZMVM010000293.1:0-3085 GCA_964569785.1 uncultured Pigmentiphaga sp.
AGCCCTTGCATCGACAAACTTTAAATCAGTTTTCCTAAGAATCTGTGCATAGGGCGTAAGCGCACGGGGAACACACATTGACGAACGGCCGCGTTAGCGGCCGTAGTCGTTTATGCGCAGGCGTCAGGGACCCAGCAGTGAGGTAGTAGTTCCTCAATCCGATTATTCGGATGCGTGGGCAAGCGCGTGAGCACATCCTTCAGATAGGCATACGGATCGTGACCGTTCATCTTCGCCGACTGGACGAGGCTCATGACGGCAGCGGCACGTCGGCCAGCCCGCTGCGAGCCAGCGAACAGCCAGTTCTTCCTACCCAACGCGATGGGCCGGATCTGATTTTCGATGTGGTTGTTGTCGATGGGCAGTCGGCCATCATCCAGGTAACGCGTCAGCGCCGCCCAACGCTTGAGGCTGTAATCCAGCGCCCGGGCGATGCCGGTACCGTCGGGCACCTTACTGCGGTGGGCCGTCATCCAGGCATATAAGGCCTGGGCAATGGGCCGGGCCTGCTGATCTCGCAGCCGTTGCCGTTCTTCAGGAGCCAAGCCAGCTCCCTGCACTTCGATCTCGTAGAGTTGGCCGATGGTGTTGAGCGCCAGCTCAGCGATCTGGCTCTTGCCCGACTGATGCAATTCAAAGAATTTGCGGCGCGCGTGCGCCATGCAGCCGACTTCGGCCATGCCCTGCTCGAAGCAGGCTTTGTAGCCGCCGTAATCATCGCAGACGAGTTCCCCACGCCAGGCACCGAGGAAGGCGCGGGCGTGAGCACCCGAGCGCCCTTCGGTAAAGTCATAGACGACTGCCTTCAGATCCTGGAAGGCGCCGGGCGCATAGGCCCAGAGGTAGGCACGGTGAGTTTTCTTGCTGCCGGGTTGCAAAACCTGCACCGGCGTTTCATCCACATGCACCACCGGCTCGTTCAGGATCGCCTCACGCAAGGCATCGACCAGCGGCTGCAAGCGCACCCCGCACACGCCCACCCATTCTGCGAGGGTGGAGCGTGGGATCTTTACGCCGGCGCGCGTGTAGATCTGTTCCTGACGATAGAGCGGCAGATGATCCGCGTATTTCGCCACCAGCACATGGGCCAGCAGGCCGGAAGTGGCAATGCCCTTGTCGATGACCTGAGCGGGCATGGGGGCCTGGGTCAGCGTCTCGCACTGGCGGCAGGCCCATTTGCCACGGATATGTTGCTCAACGCTGAACACGCCGGGGGTGTAATCCAACTTCTCGGTGATGTCCTCACCAATGCGCTGCATCTGGCAGCCACAGGCGCAAGTGGTGGAGTGCGGCTCGTGGTGCACCTGGATACGGGGCAGCTCCGGCGGCAGCGCCTGGCGCTTGGGCTGCGCGACCGTCTTCGGTTCCGGTTGCGGGCCACCCAGATTGATCAGTTCCTGCTCGATGGCGGCGATGTCGGCATCGACCGCGTCTTCCAACAGCAACCCCTGTTCACCCCCGAGCTGCTCGCTCTTTTTGCCGAAGCGATAGCGGCGCAGCACCGCGATCTCATGCGTAAGCTTGCGGATGTGCGTATCTTTGAAGTGAATGGTCTGTGCCTGCTGTTCGACCTTACCCATCAATTCGGCTGCCAGCGCCCGCAGGGCGTCGGCATCAAGCTGATCGAGGTTGGGTGCTGTCTTCAGAGGCATAGCCGCCATAATGCCAGACCCCTGTGCAGCGCACCATTCGCACTGCCCCGGATTGCAAAGTCCTGGTTATAGGATGGCAATCGATTCGTACTCACCCAGGCGTTGCCACGGCAGACCGATGACGAGCGCACGAGCTTGTTCAGCAGTGAGCGCCATTTGTGTGTCACCGGGCCGGGGCCAGTGCACACTCCCCTGGTGCAACCGTCGTACAGCTAGCCAGATGCCGAAGCCATCGCACACCAGCACCTTCATCCGTGTGCCGCGGCGGTTGGCAAACACGTAGGCGTGGTGCGGCTGCGAGGCGCCGAAGACCTCGATCACGCGGGCGAGCAACCGATCCATCCCGCTGCGCATGTCCACGGGTTCCACAGCCAGCCAGACTTGGTCAATGCGAATCACCGCAACCACTCACGCAACAGCGCGGCACATTGGGCTGCGGCGCTCACCGGCCAGGATACGAGCACTGTTGCAGTATCGCGCTTCACTTCCAGGCGAATGACGTCGTGACTCGCACCAGGCTGGCTCGCGCTCACTGATAGAGGGACGAACGGTGCAGTGGGTTGGCGCGCAACACCCAACAGGGCAGGTGCGCGCCGCGCAGGCCCATCCTCCTCATCCAAGCAGTGGTGGCCGTAGCGTTCATGCTCTTTGACCCACCGATGCAAAACGTTGGGGTTCATACCGTGCTCTACGGCTAACGCCGCGAGCGACACATCGCCCTGCAAGCATTGCGCCACCATTTCCGCCTTGAACCGCCGAGAGTACGTGCGCCTTGGCCGCCTTGAAATAAGAGATTCTTCGCTCATTATCGTGTCCACGTAATTATCGTGGACACGATCTTCCTCTAATCATGGAGCCGTATTCAATGTGCGTTCACCGGATGCTTACGCTGAGGATTCAATGTGTGCTCACCGAACGCTTACGAATTCGAATCGGTGCCGGTGGGCACGCTGTTCTTTAAGCGTTCTGACAATCCGTTCCGCCATGCCGTTTTGCTGTGGGCAGTGCAGCGTGATGAGTTCTTTGCGTGGGCAGTAACTACGAAAGCGCGGTGGAATCTGGAGAGATTGGGTTTGAGAAAATCACGCTTTTATAGTGATAAATATGCCAACAATTATCATGGCCACGCCAACAAAATATTGAGGCTGGAAACGCTCACCGAATACGAGGTGGCTTCCTAGTGGCACCAAAACAAATGCAAGCGCCATCAGGGGATATACCCTACCCAGTTCAACTTTCTGCAAAACCCAGACCCACGCTACTGATGTAATCCCATACAAACACACAGCGGCAAGAAGCGCTGCTATAGGCTTAAAGACAAAAAAAGTGCCACTCTTTGACATCGCAATTGCGCTTACCTTGAAAAGAATCTGTCCGATCGCCAATCCAATGACACAAAGAATTGCAGTAGCATAGTTAACCATTAAATAACT
>CAZMVM010000294.1:0-1836 GCA_964569785.1 uncultured Pigmentiphaga sp.
GAGCTCAGTGCCGCCCAGGTCTATCAGGCCAAGCGCCTTGGCGCCAAATCGAAAAGCTCCGTAGCTACCTGCCGCTAGAGTGGCGCTCAGCTCGGGCGGCAAGCGCCCTTCTTCGGTATGAATCTGCACGACGCCGCCAGAGGAATTACCATAAAGCGCGGAAAAAGGCCCGCGCAGTACCTCGACATGGTCGATGCTTGAAATATCAATATTAGACGTCTGGCCCTGCCCGTCCGGCATGGTGGCGGGAATACCGTCCACATAAATTCGCACACCACGAACTCCGAACGTGGAACGCGCACCATAGCCACGCACCGACAGCTGCAGATCCTGCGCGTAGTTTTCGCGATTCTGTATCAGCATGCCGGGCACGCCGCCGAGGCTCTCTGAAAGGTTTACCCGCAGACGCCCTTCGCGCATCTGATCGCCATCGACAAACGAGACGGAAGCGGGGCTCTCCAGCTCCGCTACGCTCAACCGGGTGGAAGTGATGATAATCGGTTCAAGCAGCACGGCCTCCTGGGCCATCGCAGCTTGTGCCAGAAGCCAAAGTATTGGGAGGGCCGACGCTCTCTTCCAGTATTGTGCTTGCATCTGTGCTCCGATATCGAGCGCGCGGTTGCTTACGACAGGATAAAATCGCGCCGCCTGCTGCGCGGCTTTCGTGCGCGCCCCATACTCACAATTCATCATGATAGTTGCCCTCCTTATTTTCATCACCACCTTAGCGCTGGTTATCTGGCAACCACGCGGGTTGGGGATTGGGTGGAGCGCCAGTGCCGGGGCGCTTGCCGCCCTTGTTACAGGTATTGTGCAGCCGCAAGATATCGTTGACGTATGGGCGGTGGTCTGGAATGCGACAGCCGCATTAATTGCGCTGATCATCATCACCTTGCTGTTGGACGTTGCCGGTACATTCGAATGGTTGGCGCTGCATGTGGCCCGTTGGGGCAAGGGGCGGGCCCTGCGGCTGTATGTCCTGCTGATCACATTGGGTGCGTTATTGTCCGCCCTCTTCGCGAACGATGGCGCAGTGCTAATTCTGACCCCGTTGGTCATGGCCATGATGACGCAGCTTCGCTTCACCCCCGGGGCAACGCTCGCCTTCGTGATGGGAGCGGGTTTTGTATCGGATACGGCCAGCCTGCCACTGGTGACCTCGAATCTGGTCAATATTGTGTCGGCTGACTTTTTCAACATCCGCTTTCTTGACTACGCGCGTGTGATGGCGCCTGTGAACGTGGTGGCGGTACTCGCTACGCTTGCCGTTCTGATTCTGGTATTCCGGGGTAAGCTTCCAACCCGTTTCGACGCGGCGCTTCTTGGTGAACCGGCCGCTGCGATCCATGATCACGCCACCTTCCGAGCCGGTTGGATCGTAATGGGCTTGCTACTGGCCGGTTTTTTACTGTTAGAGCCTATCGGTGTGCCCCTTAGTGCCATTGCCGCAATATCCGCCATAGGACTGCTGTGGGTGGCACGACGTGGCAGGGTTATCAAGGTGGGCCAAATCCTCAAGAGTGCACCATGGGATATCGTAATTTTTTCCTTGGGCATGTACTTGGTGATCTATGGATTGCGAAATCAGGGCTTGGCGGCACAGCTTGGGACGCTGCTGGAAGGCTTAGCCGCTCATGGCCTGTGGGTTGCCACAATAGGAACCGGCGTATTGAGCGCGTTCCTGTCATCGGTAATGAACAACCTGCCTACCGTCCTGCTGGTGGCGTTATCGATCGAGACCGCAGAGCTCAATGATGCCGCGCAAGAAGCGATGATTTACGCCAACGTGATAGGCAGCGACCTCGGACCCAAGTTGACTCCGATCGGCAGTCTGGC
>CAZMVM010000294.1:1846-2694 GCA_964569785.1 uncultured Pigmentiphaga sp.
GGGGTTGGCGATCGGCTGGGGCTATTACTTCCGCATGGGCGTTGTACTGACGCTGCCCGTGCTGCTTTCGACGCTTGTCGCGCTAGCCTGGCGCTTGAGCCACTAATACGTAGCTCCCCGTTGGCCGGGAACAGGGCTTGCCAAAGCATGGCAACACCAATGCAAAGGAGAACAACCATGCTGCGCAAAGTGAACGAACTCCACGGCTACAGCCTCTTGGCTACGGATGGAGAGCTTGGAAAGGTCAAAGACGTCTTCTTCGATGATGAAAAATGGACCATACGCTATTTGGTCGTGGAAACAGGTAGCTGGCTGAGCAGCCGTCAGGTGCTGATTTCGCCCTACTCCATCGATACAGTCAATGAAGCGGATACGTCAATCACGGTTCGGCTGACGCAGGAGCAAGTGAAAAACAGTCCGGATATTGATACACACCAGCCGATTTCACGACAGATGGAAGGAGACTTCTCGCGCTATTACGGGCTGGGGAATTACTGGGTCGGGCCGGAACTATGGGGCAGCGGCGCCTACCCTATGGTGGGCTCAAGCAAGATTGCCGACGGCGGGCACGTACCCAGCCGCGCCGAAGAGTAGATACTGGAAACGGCGGCGGACCCCGAAGACTCACACTTGCGCAGCGCTAATAACGTTAAAGGCCATCATATCCAAGGCTCGGATGATGAAATCGGGCATGTGGAAGACTTTTTGTTCGACGACGAAACCTGGGCTCTTCGTTACTTTCTGGTCGACACGCGCAACTGGTGGCCAGGCGGCCGAATTGTACTGTTGGCGACACATTGGATAGACCGTATCGACTGGGCAAGTTCACTGGTTTATGTGTACCTATC
>CAZMVM010000294.1:2704-3054 GCA_964569785.1 uncultured Pigmentiphaga sp.
CCAGACAGCCCAGTGGATCGCGCCACGGAAAGCACACTGCACCTGCATTATGGCAAGCGCAATTATTGGGAATAGTCACACTTCAATGGCGTTGGCGCGGCCTTCTTCCAGCCGTTGCCGCAGCTCGTAAGCGCGGGTCGTGGTGTCGATATCAACATCTTCCCATGTGATAACGGTATCGGCCGCCACCTCGCGCTTCAAGCGCACATCGTGAGCCAGGCCCAGCGGCACTGCGCCCAGTGCAAGAGAGCGTTCCACCGGTAACAGCTTGCCCCACACGGTGTAGCCCCCTTCGCCATCCAACAATTCACCGGCTTTCAAACGACGTATCGCAGTGGCGACTACGACAG
>CAZMVM010000295.1:0-3047 GCA_964569785.1 uncultured Pigmentiphaga sp.
CTAGCATGGCAAGGTCGATGTAATCGCCCCTACCAGTCTCGTTACGGGCGACCAGCGCTGATACGATGGCAAGTGCCCCGTAAACGCCCGTCACCAGGTCGACAATGGGCACCCCCACCTTTTGGGGGCCGCCACCGGGCCGGTCGTCGCGTTCACCCGTCACGCTCATTAAGCCGCCCATGGCCTGGATCAAAAAGTCATAGGCGGGCTGCGTCGCGCGCGGACCGTCCTGCCCGAAACCCGTGACAGAACAATAAATCAGTGATGGGTTAATGGCAGACAAGTCTTCGTAGCCCAGACCCAGCCGCTGCAGCGTGCCGACTTTGTAGTTCTCAATAACGACGTCGGCATCCTTAGCTAAGCGTTTGATGATCTCCTGCCCCTCGGGAGTTTGCAGGTTGACGGTGATCGACTTTTTGCCGCGGTTGGCAGCGATGAAATAGCCACCGTCCTGCGTTGCGCTGCCGTCGGGCCGCTTCAGGAAGGGTGGCCCCCACGCGCGCGTATCATCCCCTTGGCCGGGGCGCTCCACTTTGATGACCTCAGCACCCAGATCGGCGAGTAGCTGGGTCGTCCACGGACCTGCCAAGACTCGGCTCAGATCGAGCACTCGAATGTGTGACAACAGTTTCTGCATTGTTCCTCCAACGTCACCGCATGCTTTTGCGGCTGGCGCCTTTCAATAACGCAGTCTATGTCCTTCCAGTGTGGCCTGGGGTGCTCGACCCGGTAATCCAGATATACCCGCCTCGGCATCACGGCGACCGAACAGCCTGGGATTGTCCAAAATCACAAGTCTGTATTACCCGCAAGGCCCTATTTGACGTCGTTGTAACTCCATACACTATCTCGCAGACATAACGAATACGAGCATGGGTATGACGATTTCCACGATGGAACACGATAAAGAGATGGAGACAGCCATCCGCGAAAGTGCACATGGAATTCTGCGCTCCGTTTCTCCGATCACGCGGTTACGGGAATGGCGGGGCAGTGACCCCGGGTATGAGCGTAGCGTCTGGGCCAAATTAGCGGAAGCGGGTTGGCCTGGAGTGTTTGTGGACGAGGCCTATGACGGCATGGGCCTCGGCCTGCGTGCGGCGTGCGCGATCGCGATAGAGGTGGGGCGTCATCCGCTGCCCGAACCCTATATGGCAGGCGCGTGGCACGCCAGCCTCCTCTTGAATGCCTTGCCTGAATCGGCCCTACGCGACGAGCTGCTAAGCAGTCTCGCGACAGGCAGCGCCGTCATTGGCGTTGCGTGGCAAAACGCCAGTGGCGCAGCCGCGCTGACACAAGAGGATAGTGGTGGAGAGCTAAGCCTTAATGGGGAGCGGCATTGGGTTTATCCGGCACGCGCCGATGGGTGGCTCGTGTTGAGCGACGATGATGCGCTCTTCTGGGTACCCGCTGACACAGCTAACGTCGTGACCACCCCCCATACTCGTGTGGACGGGTCGCTGTGTGCCACGCTGCGCTTTGAAAACGTGCGTATCGCAGGCGAGCAGCGACTTGCTCAAGGCGCCAGCGTTCAGTCTGCCATCGGCCATGCGCATGCATTGCTGCGCGTATTGCAAGCGGCCGAACTGTTGGGCATCGCTCAAGAATCTTTCGATACGACGTTGGCCTACCTGAAAACCCGCGTGCAGTTTGGTAAGCCCATCGGTGCCAATCAGGCCCTGCAACACCGCATGGTGGACGCTTACTTGCAGCTACGGTTGGCGCAAGCGGTGCTGGAAGAGTTTCTGGCCAAGTACGATGCGGCTACGCTCGAGGATCCGGCGCTGTTTGAAGCCGAATGCGCGCGCACCAAAGCGCGTTGCGCTTATGCGGCCCAGCACATCACGCGCTTGGCGATTCAGTTTCATGGGGCAATCGGCTACACCGACGAGCTGGACGTGGGCTTGTATCTGAAGCGTATGCTGCATTTGACGAGTTGGTTGGGCGGCATTCGCGAGAACCGGCGACTCGCGGGCCGTCATCGCAGTACGGAAAGCGCGGCGAGTACGCGCATTGCCTACGATACTTATCCGCTCGACACCGATTGGAACGCTTTGCCAGAAGACGAGTTCCGGGCAGTGGTGCGGGACTTCACTGCAAGAAACTATCCGTCGCAGTACCGCCACCCATCGCAGCGCTTGCATTGGGATGAAATCAAAGACTGGTACTTTGCGCTGTCCAAGCAAGGATGGATTGCACCTGCATGGCCACGAGAACATGGTGGGATGGGCCTGTCTCCCGATAAGCTCATTGCCTTCATTGAGGAAATGGAGGCCCATGGCGTGGCCCGTACGCCGGACCAAGGCATCATCAATATCGGGCCTGTGCTGATTCGTTATGGAACGGACGAGCAGCGCCAGCGGTTCCTGCCGAAGATTCTGTCCGGCGAACATGTTTGGTGTCAGGGGTATTCAGAGCCGAATGCCGGGTCGGACCTTGCTTCGCTTCGTACCGTAGCGGTATTGGATGGTGACGAGTTCGTGGTCAATGGCCAAAAGATTTGGACGACGCTGGCTCAGGACGCTACCCACATTTTCCTGCTGGTCCGTACGGATAAGACCGTCAAGAAGCAGGCCGGTATCAGCTTCTTGCTGGCCGATATGAGCACCCCCGGCATCACCGTTAGGCCGATACGCAATATTGCTGGTGAAGAAGAGTTCTGCGAAGTCTTTTTCGACAACGTCCGCGTACCGAAAGACAACCTTGTGGGTCAGTTGAACGAAGGCTGGACCATCGCCAAGGCTCTGCTGGATTTCGAAAGGCTCTTTGTCGGTAGCCCGAGCCAGGCACAGTATGCGCTGAACCAGTTGCGCGCCATTGGTGAACAGCGAGGGCTGTTCGCCGATGCGGCGTTCCAGGATCGCTATGTCGAAGCGATGTTGGACGTCATGGACCTGCAATCGCTCTATGGCGAATACGCTGACATCGTCAGACGGGGCGAGCCCCTGCCGCCCAGTGTGTCACTGCTGAAGATCTGGGCGACCGAGACGTAGAGCCGTCTGTGCATGGAATCGGTCGAAGCTGCTGGTGAGCAAGGGGGAGACGAC
>CAZMVM010000296.1:0-3042 GCA_964569785.1 uncultured Pigmentiphaga sp.
TTTTCGGCAATATCGATGCTTTTGGTCGTCATTCGGGCTTGTCCGACATCCCTCCCATCAATGTGTTTGGCATTGACCTTGTCAGTCCCAGATCCATTTATTTCCTGGTTTGGATTTGCGTGGGCCTGGCGTTCTGGTTCAGCTATAACCTGTTGTCGTCGCGTCAGGGGCGAGCCATTCGCAGCCTTAGAGGTGGCCCGGTACTACTGGCCAGTGTGGGAGCCGATGCGTTTCGCATCAAGCTGGCCTTGTTCATTCTCGCTGCGCTGTTCGCGGGTTTGGCTGGCTGGATCTATGCGCACATGAATCGTTTCGTCAGTCCTGCTCCGTTCAGCCTGGCGGTCAGTATTGAATATTTGCTGATGGTGGTGGCAGGTGGTGTAAGTTATCTGGTAGGGGCGTTGGTTGGTTCAGCCATCATACTTAACCTCAAGAACGCTCTGAAAGACTTTCTTCCCATGCTAACCGAGCGCTCGAACGAGATAGAGGCTCTGGTTTTCGCAGGGGCATTCATCTTGCTGCTGCATTTTGCACGCGGTGGAATCATGGGCTTTGTCGGACGCTGGACGAATTTTTTCAGCCCTTCCCAACGCTCTTTTGCGACTGAGCCGCCTGTCGACCCTTTGCCTCGGCGAAGCTTGCCCGAGACGGGGGCTGAGATCCTGTCGGTAAAAGGGGCAGTCAAACATTTCGGTGGCCTGGTCGCCGTCGATGACGTGAGCTTTAATGTAAATGCTGGCGAGATCATCGCGTTGATCGGTCCCAACGGGGCGGGTAAATCAACAATGTTCAATTTGCTGACCTGTACTTTCCCCATGACAGCCGGCAGCATTCATTTCATGGGTCGGGAAGTTACCCATATGAAGCAGCGTGAGGTTGCCCGTCTGGGTTTGGGGCGTACTTTCCAGCATGTCAAGTTGCGACGCAATATGACCCTGCTCGATAACGTTGCGTTAGGGGCATATTCTCGCACCTCGGCAGGCTTCTTCAAATCCGGCTTGAAACTAGATAGAAAAGAAGAGCGGCAGATTATGCAGGAAGCTCGCCGCCAGCTCGAACGTATCGGGCTGCGAGATCAGGCGCTCTCTTTAGCCGGCAGCTTGCCTCTGGGTACACAACGCATCCTGGAGATAGCCCGTGCCTTGGCATCCGATCCGGTATTGCTGGTGCTGGATGAGCCTGCGGCAGGTTTGCGCCGCCACGAGAAGGAGCGCTTGAGCCAGCTGTTGAAGCAGCTGCGCGATGAGGGAATCACGATACTGATAGTTGAGCACGACATGGATTTCGTCATGCGACTGGTAGACCGGGTCATCGTAATGAATTTTGGCTCCAAGCTTGTGGAAGGCACGCCGTCTGAGGTCCGGGCGGATGCGCGGGTGCAGACAGCGTACCTTGGGAGTGTCACATGAAACACATACTGGAAATCGAAGACCTGCATATTTCCTATGGCATGGTCGAAGCGGTCCGAGGGGTGAGCTTGAATATTCAGGGCGGCGAAATTATTTCGGTGATTGGTCCTAACGGAGCCGGGAAGAGCACCTTGTTGAATGCGGTGATCGGCTTGCTTCCGTCCAGAGGCGAGCTGCGGTTTGAAGGGCAGGATTTACGTCGGCTCGATGTCGAAAGTCGCATTGAAAATGGTTTGTGTCTCGTACCAGAACGAGGAGAGTTGTTTGGCGCGCTGTCGGTGCTGGATAATCTCCAGCTGGGGGCCTATTCGAAAAAACTCGGTCGCTCTGTCTTCAAAGAACGGCTGGAGTGGGTTTACGAGCGATTTCCCAGATTGGCAGAGCGCAAGCACCAGCGTGCTGACACCTTGTCCGGCGGTGAGCGGCAAATGCTGGCACTGGGCAGAGCTCTTATGTCTTCTCCGCGCCTGCTTCTGCTGGATGAGCCCAGCCTGGGCCTGGCGCCGCTGATAGTCAGAGATATATTGAATATCGTAAGAACGCTCAGGGATGATGGCGTTTCTATCTTGTTGGTCGAGCAGAATGCGCGGGCAGCACTCGAAATTTCTGACAGGGGTTATGTGCTTGAGACGGGTGAAATAGCGCTTAGCGGGGAATCTGCAACCTTGGCTTCCGATCCGCGGGTGCAGGCGACCTACCTGGGCAGCGATGTCGAGCTCGATGTTCCGGCTTCCCCCTGATCGAACTATCGCGCGCTCAAACCGCGAATGACCGTCGAAGCCGGCCGTTCGAAGACCAGACATAAGCCAAGGGCTGAGTTCCGTATGTACCGAACTCAGCCCTTTTGCTGATGCTTACGCGCTTGGCCCAGTGCTTCTGTTCTCGGTTGCTGACGCAGCAAGGCGTATGGCTTCGAGAACTTTTGGCGGCCTCAGCGGTAGACTGAACAAAGGTGCCTCGTGCCCCACCTTGTCGGCGCAGATAGCGTGAGAGACGGCATTGACAATAGCGGGCGGTACCGCAATGACGCCCCCTTCACCTACTCCCCGGACACCCAATGGATTCGTGGTGGGTGTGGATTCCATGTGAGATAAACGGATGCGCGGAGCCTCTGTGGCAGTGACCACCAGGTAGTCCGCCAGTGTTCCTGTCTGCAGTTGCCCTTCTTCATCGTGCAGCACTTCCGAATACAAGGCACAGCCAATGCCTTCGACTACACCTCCAACAAGCTGGCCTTCGACTATCAGTTCATTGAGCGCACGGCCAATGTCATGCGTGACGAAGTAGTCGAGGACACGTATGAACCCTGTGCGCAAATCTACCGCGACCCGGGCCGCATGCACCGACATTACATAGGTGAGTTTGTTTTTGTTGTCGTAAATATACTGGTCTTCCAGAGCCGGTTCGCCATCGAACAGCTTGCCACCGGGGCCGATGGCCTGCGCGACTTTGGCCAAAGAAAGCTCGGTGGGCGTGCCGTTGCCATGACACACTTGACCTTGTTGCAGCGTTAGTGCCGAGGAATCGATCCCAAGTAACTGCGAAGCAGCGGCCAACGCCTTGGCTCGTACACGCTGTGCTGCGCCGGCGACCGCATTTTCCACCGCTTCCGGTGCGCCGGACAGCAGAATGC
>CAZMVM010000297.1:0-3037 GCA_964569785.1 uncultured Pigmentiphaga sp.
CTTGAGCTACAAGATAGATTGGGTCTCGCAATCGTCTTTGTCACACATAACTTAGCGGTTGTAGAGCACCTTTCGACGCACTTGGCGGTGCTATGCCAGGGCGAGCTCGTGGAGCAAGGAGACGTCGCACAGGTGATGAACCATCCGCGTCAGGCTTATACCCGTACGTTGCTGAACTCGGTACTGACCTTACACAGAGACGGCAGAGAGGCACAGCTTTCCGAGCAGGAACTCGCCTTAGCATAAGGTCGCAGTTACCACTGCGTAACTTCTCTTTTGGGGCAGCGTTTCTGCTGTCCACCCGAAGTAATCACTGCGGCCGCAGCCATGTCGTGTAAGCAGCGTGTGCAGACAGCCTGTTCTTATGCTGCGGCTCCGCGGACTTCGCCAAGTGGTTTCCCAATCTGATCAAGTTGTCACCGTAAGCCACTTAGCGGGTCGCTCATTGGGCGGGATTTTATCGGGTAGTAACGCGGCACGGTTTTCTGCGAATGCTCGAGATAAATGTAATTAATGCCGCTGCGTTGTAAGCGTCCGGGCATCCCATATTGACGGAAGGCCGCGTAGGCGGCCTTCATTTTTCATTCTGTCTTCGATTGCCAACAGTGCGGCAGGAGTTCCTCGATTCGGCTGGCCGGTTGAGTGGGTAAGCGCGTCAGCACATCCTTGAGATAGGCATAGGGGTCCAGCCCATTGAGCCGTGCCGATTGCACCAACGACATGACCGCCGCCGCACGTTTTCCCGCGCGCAGCGAACCGGCAAATAGCCAGTTGGACCTGCCAAGGGCGATTGGCCTGATGAGATTCTCAACGTGGTTGTTGTCGATGGGCAAAGAGCCATCGTCCAGGTAGCGCGTCAGCGCGACCCAACGTTTCAGGCTGTAATCCAGTGCCTTGGCCGTGGCCGATCCTTCCGGGACTCGTTCACGCTGTGCCTGCATCCAAGTGAAGAGGGCGTCCGCCATGGGCTTGGCGTGTCGCTGACGCCATTGCCTTCGTGACTCATGGTCAAGGTCCCGGGCCTCTGCCTCCACTTCGTATAGCTTGGCGAAGTACCCCAGTGCCTGCTCAGCTAGTTGGCTCTTGTGATTGGTGAACAATTCAAAAAACTTGCGTCGCGCGTGGGCCATGCATCCCACCTCGGTCACGCCCTGGGCAAATGATGCCTTGTATCCACCGTAGTCGTCGCAGACCAGCTTGCCTTTCCACTCACCCAGGAACTGGCGGGCATACTCGCCACTGCGTCCCTCGGTGAAGTCATACACTACAGCTCTCACATTCTCGAAGGCACCCGTGGCGTAGGCCCATAGGTAGGCACGGTGTGTTTTGAGGGTGCCGGGTTTGAGCATCTGCACCGGCGTTTCGTCGGCGTGCACCACGTCGTGTGCGAGGATGCCTTCCCGTAGCGCGTCAGCCAACGGCTGCAAATGTACGCCGCACACACCCACCCACTCGGCCAAGGTCGAACGTGACAGTTTCAACCCGGCGCGCTCAAAGATCTTTTCTTGGCGATACAGGGGAAGGTGATCTGCGTATTTGGCGATCAGCACCTGTGCAAGCAATCCCGGCGTGGCCACCCCCTTATCGATGACCTGGGCCGGCACCGGCGCCTGAACCAAGGTCGTGCACGTCTTGCACACCCATTTGCCACGGATGTGGCGTTCTACGGTGAAGGCGCCCGGGGTGTAATCCAGTTTCTCGGCGACGTCTTCGCCAATGCGCAGCAATTGACAGCCGCACTTGCATACGCTTGATTCCGGTTCATGGAGAATATCGATGCGAGGTAGATGCGCGGGCAGCGGTGTGCGCTTTGCCTGGCCCATCTTTTTCCTCTCCAGCGGGGCGCCCTTCAACACCTCCAACTCGGCTTGCACCGCAGCGAGGTCGGCTGCCACCGTGTCCTCCAGCAGGGTACCCTGGATCCCGGGCAACTGTTCGCCCTTTTTGCCGAAGCGTACTCGCTTGAGCATGGCGACCTCGTGCACCAGTTGGGCGATCCGCACTTCCTTGTACCGTATCTCGTCCTGCTGTCGTGCCACGAGCTGGTCCTGACGCGTCAGAAGCTGCTGCGTCAGCGCCAGCTCTTGCTGCAAATCGCCGTGCTCGGCCAACAGCTCCAGCACCATCGTGCGCAAAGCGGCGGCGTTCATGGAATCGAGACTGGGTATCGGCGAATTCATAGCTGCCAGTTTGCCATGAAGCCCGCGCGGTGCGCCATTGGCGCACACCCCGATTGCTACAACACGTCGATGATGGCGCGTTCTCCCAGCCGTTGCCAGGGCAGCCCGAGCACCAGCGCTTGCAGCTGTTGCTCGCTCAGGTTCACATGCACAGCGCCCGGACGCGGCCAGATGAATTTCCCTTGGTTCAGTCGTCGGGCAGCCAGCCAGACGCCAATGCCGTCGTGCACGAGCACCTTCATTCGGTTGCCCCGGCGGTTGGCAAAGATGTACGCATGGTGAGGGTGCGCGGCACCGAAGACATTCACCACACGCGAGAGCACCGTTTGCGCGCCAGCCCTCATATCCAAGGGCTCGACGGCCAGCCAGATCTGTTCTACCCGGATCATTGCATCAGGCACTTCAACCAGTTCGCGCAATCCCGGGCCGCCTCCATCGGCCAGGAGACACGGGCGGTGAGGCCCGCGCCGGTCACCTCGACATGAATCCGTTCCGTCTTACGCGGCGGCATGGGGGAAGCACACGTCTGAGGATCCAGCGAAATGAACGCGGTTTGTGTCTGCACTGTGGTGCCGGCTGTTTCAGCCGGCACCGGCGCCGCGGCTCGTGCCTGTTGCTCGAAAACAGTCAGCCAGCGCCGCAGAAGGTTCGGATGCAGGTCATAGGCGCGAGCCACCGCGGCCACCGAAACTCCCAGTTGCTGGCAGCACTGGATGACTTCACTCTTGAATTCCTGACTATAAGTTCGACGCCGGCGTCTTCCCTCGGTGAGCTCAACTTCGTTCATGCACCTTTCTCCACGACTAAGGATGAATTGCTCCACGGAGATAATCGTGGAGAAGTGCATACTGGCGAAC
>CAZMVM010000298.1:0-3009 GCA_964569785.1 uncultured Pigmentiphaga sp.
TCGAAGGCAAGCAACGTTTCGCCGGACGCCTTGAACCGTTCCAGCGCTTCGGCGTGGGTTCGAGCTACCTCTTCATGCCGACGCCGACTTGTGTCGGCTGCCGCCATGATTTGGTGGAACCGTTCGCGCTCGCTGTCGACATGCTTGTTGTGCTCCAACCGTGTCGCCAGGTCGTCGACATAAAGACGGATATCAGACGGTAGCGCGTCGCCTAATTGCCGTGCGATTTCTGCGGCGTTGTGCTGATAAAGTTGAAGAATTCGGGTCGTTTTGTTTAATCGATCGCGCGCCGTTTGGGCTCGCTCATGTGCTTTCTCCAAAGCCTCGTACTCGGCGAGGCGCGCGCGTATCACAGAAGGTTGTGCGGTGGATGTGAGCCGTAGCGGTGCGAGTAGAGGCGCAAGAGCGCGCTCTGCTTGCTTAACCATCTCCTCCGCTCGCATGCGTGTTTGTTCCAGCTCTTTGCGCTGGCGCTTACGTTCGGCAAGTTCACCGGCTGCCGCGTTGGTTGCATCCTCGAGACGCCGCAGAGCGTCCTGATGTTCTTGTGCCGTTGCTATCAGCGTCTCGAACGATAAGTCGGCAGATAGGGCGCCATGTCCGGTGTTTAGCAACGCCTGGCGCAATTGTTCCGACAACTCCGTCGTCACCGCGATTGACTGCTCGAGCTGCTGGCGCAAGGCCTCCAAGTGCATATGTGTTGCTTGAACCGCGGCAAGCTGTTCTTGCCAATCACGTAACTCGGTCGGGGAAAGCAGGGGCAGCCCTGAGTGGCTGAGCGTGTCCTTCCAGGTTTTCTCACACGCTTCCAGTTCGCGTTCTAGAGCGTGGATTTCAGCTTGAGTCTTGGCCCGTGTTTCTTTGATGCGTGTTAACTCGAGGTTGCAGGTTTGTAGCTGAGCGGCCCGTTCGGAATCGCGCGCGAGCATGTCAACCGCGGTATCAGCCGACTGCATCGCCTGCTCGAAGTGAGGTACATGCGCTTGAATGGTGGACGCACCGAGTTGTGAGCTGTCTTCGGCGAGCAATCGACGTAGCGTCGTCCACCATGTGTCACGCTGGGCCCTGAGATCGCGTACGTCGTCCCAAGTCGGAACCTCTCCGCCTGCCAGGAGTTCATCGCGGCGCGCCTGTGTTTGCTCTTCTTCAGCTTGTATCTGCGCAAGGCGAGCCTGACGTTCCTCAAGCTGTGTAGTCAGGCGATTACGATGTGTGATTTCTTGATCAATACGGGCGCGTAATAAAGGTTGTGCCATCAATAAAGCGTCTTCGTTCGGCAATCGCAGGTTGGCCAAGCCTCGGCGTATGTCCCGCTGTGTTTGATCAATTTGCGTAGGGAGAGATTGCAGGGCTTGCACGTGCTGGTTGTTGCGATCGCATGCAACGAGTGCAATGCGCAATGCGGCGCGTGCATCCGCAGAGGGAAGAGCCGGTAACTCGCGTTGCTGAGGGTCGTCTTGCAAGCGCTGCAACGCGGCGCGAGTTTGTTCGAGCGATTGTTGGGCACTTTCCAGACTTCGCAGATGGTGCTCAATGGCAGCCCGCGTACTTGCACTTGGTATCGATTGAATAATGGCCTGCGGGTTGCCATCAGGATCGATGTCTTGCGCTAACGCGATACAGTAATCGGTTTCACGTGTGACGTCGTTTTCCGCGTTCGCACGCTCCAGTTGGGTTTGGGAGTACGACTCTGCTGCGGCAACGAGCCGGGAAATCGCTGGTGCCAGCTGCAGCACTTTCTGATCGGGTTGGCATTGCTCGTAACGCTCGCGTGCAGCGTCATATTCTTGCTTGGCGATGGCGATATTACGGTTTGCTTCATCGAGCCCTGTAATGGCAGCCGCGCGCTCTGTTGCCGCACTATCCGGTAAGACTGGCGCGTCACTTAATTCGGCTAAAGCAGCCTGGGCCGCGTCCAGCGTGCCTATCAGGGGGGCCACCGCGCGCAGCTCGTGAATCTGGTTGAGACGACGATTTAGCTCCTCTCGCCGCTGCTCAAGCCGCGCCACATGCTCCTTGGTTTCCTCATGCTTGCGGTGAAGGCTCGCCCAGTGGCGAGGTCGTACGAGCGCTTCGCGCAAGATGGTTTGCTGGGTATTGTAGGTAGCGATTGCCTGGTTGATACGGGCATTGCGTGCTCGAGACCCTGGCAGGAAAAGCTCGCGTGCCGAGTGCTCCAGCCGGTCGAGCAATTGCTTGACGTTGCGCACGCCGGCACTGGCTTCGAATAGCGCTGCCCCCACTTCCCCGTGCCCCTTGAGCAAGGCTTGACCGCCTGACCGGAGGCGTTCGTGGTCAAGTCCGTACATGATCTCGTATTCGTCCCGGCTCAACCCGCCAGTGAGTTGAGTCTCGAACCCGGAGGGCACAGCATGCGCGGGCGTCAGCTCGGCGTGGGGCGAGTCGACGGCGTAGAGCGTTGAGCCACGTCCTTTGCGCCTAACCACGAGCTGTTCACCGAGGTCGGTGTCTTGCATCAATGCCCCGATGCGCATCTCGGTATAGGGATGGACAAAGTTGTCATGGCTTTGTTGTGGGATGCCAAAACGCAGATCGGTAATTGCTCGTAAGGTGCACGATTTGCCCGTTTCGTTCGGACCATACACTACGGTGAGCGATTGCCCGGCCGGGCTGAGTACGACTTCGCGATCTGTAAATGGGCCAAAGGCGGTCAGGAAAAGGCGCAATATCTTCATGGAGGGCTAATCTGAACCACGTCGCTGTGAATTGACAGGACAAGGAGCGACTTGTGGCGACGGTACACAACGGTGGGCGGCAAGGGTGAGGGCACGGGGCGACCTCGGACGGGCGTCATCCCAACACAGCCATGTGCCATCGATGCACAACTTATCGATATCAATCATTTGACGATTGCGCGGCCTGAAGGAGGTGTGTCAGCACGGTGGACTCGGCGTCGGCGAGCAGGGCGCGCATATCGTCCTCCGACAACTCTTCGGGGGTGAGCGACGCTAGCCGGGGCGGCAGCTTCAAGTCGCGGGTGTGGTAGAT
>CAZMVM010000299.1:0-3009 GCA_964569785.1 uncultured Pigmentiphaga sp.
GCTTCATGGATTGACCCTTGTCGACGTAAATGGTTTTGATCTTGAGCTCGTCGATATCGGCGCCATCGTTATGCTCGGCATTGGCGATGGCCGACTCGACGACCTTGCGGATGATGCCCGCTGACTTCTTCGGCGTGAACGCCAGAATGTTCAGGGCTTGGGCAACGGGCTTGCCGCGGATCAGATCAGCGACCAGACGCGCCTTCTGCGCCGATACGCGCACGCCGCGTGCGACCGCTACGGTTTCATTTCCGTTTGGCATGTTCGTTACCTCCGTGCCTTCTTGTCAGCGGCATGACCCTTGAACGTGCGGGTAGGCGCAAACTCTCCGAGCTTGTGCCCTACCATGTTCTCGGTGACGTACACCGGCACGTGTTGACGGCCATTGTGAACCGCGAAGGTAAGCCCGATGAACTCGGGCAGAATCGTAGAACGACGCGACCAGGTCTTGATGGGTCGCTTTTCCTTGCCGCCTGTAGCCGCTTCCACCTTCTTGAGAAGATGGGCGTCGACAAACGGACCTTTCTTGATCGAACGTGACATGGTTCGCCTCTTACTTGCGCTTGCGTCGCTGGACGATCATGTGATCGGTCCGCTTGTTACGACGAGTCTTGTACCCTTTAGACGGGGTACCCCAGGGGCTGACCGGCTCGCGAGCCTCACCGGTACGGCCTTCTCCACCACCATGTGGGTGATCGATCGGGTTCATAGCGACACCGCGCACGGTGGGACGTATGCCACGCCAGCGGTTCGCACCCGCCTTACCGATCTGACGCAGAGCATGATCTTCGTTGCTCACTTCGCCAATGGTGGCACGGCAATCGATGTGGACACGCCGCACCTCGCCGGAACGCAACCGTACCTGAGCATAGGTGCCTTCGCGAGCCAGCAGCACGGCCGATGCACCCGCAGAGCGAGCCAGCTGCCCACCCTTGCCCGGGATCATTTCCACGCAGTGAATGGTGGTACCAACCGGGATGTTACGAATGGGAAGCGCGTTGCCAGCGCGGATGGGTGCTTCAGCGCCAGACAGCAGCGTTGCGCCCACCTCGAGCCCGCGCGGAGCAAGGATGTAACGGCGCTCGCCGTCCGCATAGCAGACCAGCGCAATATGCGCGGTGCGGTTGGGATCGTACTCGAGCCGCTCAACCTTGCATGGAATGCCATCCTTGTTGCGGCGGAAATCGACGATGCGATAGTGCTGCTTGTGACCACCTCCGCGATGACGCGTGGTGATATGGCCGTAATGGTTGCGACCCGCCTTGCGCGACTTCTTTTCGAGCAGGGGGGCGTATGGGTCACCCTTGTGAAGCTCACGGTGAACCACTTTCACCATGGAGCGACGACCGGGCGACGTCGGTTTCAGTTTGACGAGCGCCATTTACTTCACCTCCTGCGCGAAGTCGATTTCCTGGCCTTCCTTGAGCGCGACGTAGGCCTTGCGCTCATTGCGACGGCGACCGACGTAGCGGCCAAATCGCTTCACTTTGCCCTTGGTGTTCAACACCTGGACAGACTCGACTTCGGCCTTGAACAAAAGCTCGACAGCCGCCTTGATTTCTGGCTTGGTGGCGTCGGGCGCGACACGAAACGCTACTTGCTGGTACTTGTCGGCGATAAAAGTGGCCTTTTCGGTCACAACCGGCGCAAGCAACACCTGCAACAGGCGCTCGGTAGAAATCTTGGTATTTACGTTGCCGTTCATCCCAGCATCTCCTCGAGTTGAGCGATAGCCGGACGCGTGATCAACACCTTCTTGAAGTGGATCAGCGAGAGCGGATCGGCATAGCGCGGCTCGATCACTGCCACATGCGGCAGGTTCCGCGTGGCGAGGTAAAGATTCTCGTCGACGTTTTCGGTAATGATAAGAACCGACGACGCAGGCGCGGTACCCAGGCCCATGGCCTTGAGCTTGTCTGCAGCCTGTTTGGTTTTTGGCGTATCAACCGTGAAATCTTCGACGACGGCGATACGATCCTCACGCGCCAGCTGCGACAGAATCGACTTTATCCCTGCGCGGTACATCTTCTTGTTCACTTTCTGCGTGAAGTTTTCCGCAGGTGAACTGGGGAAGATACGACCACCCCCACGCCACAACGGCGAGGATGCCATACCCGCACGTGCGCGACCGGTACCCTTCTGACGCCACGGCTTACGCGTTGAGTGCTTGACCTGAGAACGGTCTTTCTGGGCACGCGTGCCAGCCCGTCCGTTTGCACGGTAGGCGACAACGATTTGATGAACCAGCGCTTCGTTGAATTCGCGGCCGAAAATGGTGTCGGGCGCGTCGATGGTAGCCGCCGGCTGACCTTGGTCGTTGAGCAGTTTGATTTCCATTACGCCCCCTTCGCCGCTGCCTTCGCCAATACCTTGATGGCGGGACGCACAATAATGTTGGAACCGGCATGACCGGGCACGGCGCCGCGAACGAGCAACAAACCACGCTCGCTATCGACGCGGACGATGTCCAGATTTTGCACGGTGCGCTGAACGCTTCCCATATGACCGGCCATTTTCTTGCCGGGGAACACGCGACCGGGGTCTTGGGCCTGACCAATGGAGCCGGGCACACGGTGCGAGCGCGAGTTACCGTGGGAGGTGCGCTGGGCGCCGAAGTTGTGACGCTTGATTGTGCCGGCGAACCCTTTACCTATGGTGATACCGGTGACATCAACCTTCTGCCCTTCTTCGAAGATGCTTTCGACAGCCAGAGCTGCACCCGGCTCAAGCTCGGCAAGCTTCTCGGGAGTTACGCGGAACTCTTTGAGAACGCTGCCAGCTTCGACGCCAGCTTTGGCAAAGTGACCTGCCAAAGGCTTGGTGACGCGCGACGGCCGACGGGTGCCAAAAACCACCTGCACCGCCGCGTAGCCATCTACTTCGGGCGTCTTGAGCTGGGCCACGCGATTGTTGGACACATCCAGCACCGTGACCGGGACGCTTTCACCGTCGTCGGTAAAGATGCGGGTCATGCCAACCTTGCGACCAACCAGCCCCAGCCTGTCTAAG
>CAZMVM010000300.1:0-2977 GCA_964569785.1 uncultured Pigmentiphaga sp.
GAAGACCATGGCGCTCAAGCCCACCTACATCAGCATGCTGCGCGGCCGCGCCTGAGGAGAAACTGCCATGAAAGAACTTGATCCCTTCATCCTGCTGGCTGTCTTCCAGGAGATGCTCGGCCCCTGGCTCTGGATTTTGCTGGCCGTCGTCATCCTGGGCCTGCTCGCGTTCGCCGTGCTGCTGGTGCGCGAGAAGGGCCTCGACTCACGACGCTGGGTGCGTTCAACGGGGCTGGGCGTCATTGGTGGAGCACTCGCCCTGGTTTTGATGGCGAAGGTTTCGTCCTCGGGCTTCACCGATGCGGCCGGGCCTGTCGACTGGTTACTGATCGCTTTGGTGTTCGGCGCCGGCCTAGTGGGTTCGACCATATTGGTCTACACCGTCACCGGCTGGTGGGTTGCCCGCCGGCGGCCAGCCAGCACCGCGACCGCGCACTGACGAGGGCAAACTTATAACGCCATCGTCCATCACCGTCGACGCCATCTGAGCATGCACAGCCGGTCTCACGGGCTTCGTACCATTTTGCACCGGCAGTCAGCGCACTTAGCTGGAAGTACCTGGAAAGTTGAAGTGGAGCGGGTGATGGGAATCGAACCCACGCTTGAGGCTTGGGAAGCCGCCGTTCTACCATTGAACTACACCCGCGTAACATCACATCTGGATGTCGGTTAGGCCGCACGCCACATCGTTCGGGGAAGATGCAGCGCGGGAAACCGATTTTATGCCTGTTCCGGGTACGTGCGCAAACGTCTGACCTGCAAGTAACCACCCACAAGAAAACCGACTCGAACGGCCGGACCCTCACGCCTGCTGCGCCCGTGTTTCGGATACCTGAAACTGTCGCAAACGCAGGGCATTGCCCAGAACAAAAACACTGGATAGCGCCATCGCACCGGCGGCGAAGATGGGGGACAGCAAGATGCCCCAGGCGGGGTACAGTATGCCCGCCGCCACGGGAATCAAAGCCGTGTTATATGCAAATGCCCAGAACAGGTTTTGATGAATATTGCGTATGGTGGCGTGAGACAGTGCAATAGCACGGGGCACACCCTGCATATCGCCAGACATAAGCACCACGTCTGCAGATTCCATTGCGATATCGGTGCCGGTACCTATTGCCATGCCTATATCGGCTTCGGCAAGAGCCGGCGCATCGTTGATACCATCGCCTACAAAAGCCAGCGTACCGTAGATGTCTTTCAAATGCCGCACCGCTTCTACCTTGCCCTCGGGCAGAACTTCGGCCACTACATCGTCGATTCCAAGCTGTTTGGCGATTGCCTGCGCTGTCTGTGTGTTGTCTCCGGTTACCATCACCACCTTCAGGCCCAATTGATGCAATGCCTGAATAGCCGCAGGGGTGCTTGGCTTGATCGGATCCGCTACGGCAATTATCGCGGCCAGGCGACCGTCAATCGCTGCGTACAAAGGCGACTTGCCCTGGCCGGCAAGAAGTTGGGCCGTCGGCGCAAATGCCTCGATGTCAAGACCCAGGTCACGCATGTATCGAGCGGCGCCGATCTGAACCCGCACACCCTCTACATCCGCGTACACGCCGATGCCCGACACCGACTGGAAGCCGCTTGCCACGGGAACCTCCAGGTTCTCATTTCTGGCGGCTTCCACGATCGCCCTGGCGATCGGATGTTCAGAGCGCGATTCCACCGCCGCCACCTTGGCAAGCGCATCTGTCCGATCAAAACCCTCTGCAATGTCAAGATCGGTAAGCGCAGGCCGTCCTTGCGTCAGGGTGCCGGTCTTGTCTACCGCAATAACCTTGACATCTTTCAGTTGTTGCAATGCCTCGCCTTGCCGGAATAAAACCCCCATCTCGGCACCCCTGCCCGTTCCCACCATGATCGACGTAGGGGTAGCCAGCCCCATGGCGCAGGGACATGCAATGATGAGCACGGCCACAGCATTGACAAACGCAAATGTCAGTGCAGGAGAAGGTCCACACCAGGAAGGTAAGCAGTGCCGCCAGCATGACCGCCGGGACGAACCACAACGTGACCTTGTCGACCACGGCCTGAATCGGAAGCTTGGCCCCCTGGGCCTGCTCGACCATCCGAATAATCTGGGCCAGCATGGTGTCGGCTCCTACAGCCGTCGCCCGGAATGTCAAGGCACCCTGCTGATTGACAGTTCCGCCAACCACCTTGCTTCCTGGTGCTTTCTCGACAGGAATGGGTTCACCGGTAATCATGGATTCATCGACAAAGCTGCTGCCTTCGATGACGGCTCCATCTACAGGCACCCGCTGTCCGGGACGTACCTCGACGATGTCGCCGACGACCACATCGCTGATAGGGATGTCGATCGTGCGACCGTCTCGTTGAACATGCGCGACCTTGGCTTGCAAGCCGACCAGCCGTTTGATGGCCTGCGTGGTACGGCCTTTTGCCCGGGCTTCGAGATACCGTCCCATCAAGATCAACGCAACGATGACAGCGGCAGCCTCGTAATACACATTCACGGTACCCGATGGAAGAAGGCTAGGCGCAAAGGTGGCAACAACCGAATAGCCGAAGGCAGCCAGGGTGCCTACCGCCACTAGTGAATTCATGTCGGGAGCCAATCGAAAGAGCGCGGGGAAGCCATGCTGGTAGAAGCGACGACCGGGTATCGCCAAGACTGCCAGAGTCAGCACGAACTGCAAATACCAGCTTTGTTGCATTCCGATAGCGGCGTCGACCCATTGATGCATGCCTGGGATAAGGTGCGAACCCATCTCCAGGACGAACACAGGCAGGGCCAGGACAAGGGCCAGGATAAAGTCCCGCTTGAGCCTGGACTGTTCGGCATCGCGCCGTTCGCCCGCCTCATCCATCGCTTGCGAAGTGGTATCGACACTGCGGGCTTTATAACCTGCTGCGGCCACAGCCTCGATCAAGAGCCCGGACTCTGCCACGCCTCGTACGGTGGCGCGTTCGGTGGCCAGGTTCACGCTCGCGTTTTCGACGCCGGGCGTTCGCT
>CAZMVM010000301.1:0-2957 GCA_964569785.1 uncultured Pigmentiphaga sp.
GACGTGAAGAAGAGCTCGACGCGGCCGCGGTTGAATACCCTGAGCTCGAACGGGTGAGAGAGCTGACGACTACGTTGGCTTTGGCTCGGGTCAATGGTGTATCGCCCGTTCAGCAAGTGGAGGCATTCGGCAGCATTCTGCAGGGCCTGCAGGAACTCGAGCGTGACGGTCTGGTCCTGCCTCCACAACTCGAAAGCCGCATCGAGGACTATATCGAGCATCTCGAGCAGTTGGCGCCAAGTTCGACGGGCGGCCGGCCTGATCTCCAGATCCTGAGGCGTGTTCGTGCGCTGCGCGTTGATGCCTCCTCCTTCGATGACGATGGTGCCGATCGTGCCTGGGATCTGCTCACTTGGTTGAAACGCCACGGCCAGAATTGCAGCGCGGGGTTGCTGGCGCTGCTGCAAGAGGCGGCGGATAGTCGGCAACTGCCGGAATCCACCTTGCGAAAGCTTGCGAGCTGGCAGATTCGTCTGCTCGAACAGTTCCTGCCGGACTTCCGACCCACGGAGTTGAAGCAGCAGGTGGATCCGGCGGGTCTGGAACTGCTCGATGACATCGAAAGGCACCTAGAAAGCAAGCTGCGCCTGCGCAAACAGGGCGTGGCCTGGGTGCTGGAGCAGCTTGCCGATAGTCTGGCCATAGACCGGAGCGCGGCCCAGGCTGTTGTCGATGAGTACTCCATGGTGGTGGGAGCAACCTGTCAGCAGGCTGCGGGCCACCGGATGGCGAGCCTGAAGGCCGTGTCAGGCTTGGATAGCTCTGAGATCGAGTTCGACACCGTCGTAATTGACGAAGCCGCGCGGGCCAATCCTCTTGATCTGTTTGTGCCGATGGCAATGGCCAAACGGCGCATTGTCCTGGTCGGTGATGACCGACAGTTGCCGCACATGCTGGAGCCGGACATCGAAGGGCAGCTGCAAGAGGAGCATGAGCTGACCGAGCTGCAATTGGCGGCTTTTCGTTCCAGCCTGTTCGAGCGCATGCGGGTCAAGCTGTTGGAACTTGAGCAGAAGGACACTATTCGCCGTGTGGTAATGCTGGACACGCAATTCCGTATGCATCCGGTTCTGGGTGACTTCGTCAGTAAACACTTCTACGAGGCGGTTGGTCTTGGATCGGTTCGTTCCGGCAGGGCCGCGGAAGATTTTGCCTTTTCGCCCACGTTTCTGAGCGCTCTGGGCGATGTAGCGCAGCACTACCGAGACCGGGTCTGCCAATGGATTAACGTGCCTATCGGGCAAGGCAAGGATCAGCGAAAGGGGACTAGCCGAGTGAGGGAGGCTGAAGCTCAGTGCATTGCTGAGGAAGTGGTGAAGCTTATGCAGGCTGGGGGGGATAGCCTTTCGATTGGGGTCATCACCTTCTATGCGGCCCAGCGCGATCTGATCATGGAAACACTCGCTCAGCAGCGGATAGAAGGTGTGCCTTTGATGGAGCGGCACAATGGTTCTTACGAGCCACACGAGCATTTTAGATGGGCCAGAAAGGTGAGCGGTGACGGCTCCGTCAACCTTGAAGAACGGCTGCGAGTGGGTTCTGTGGACGCCTTTCAGGGCAAGGAGTTTGACATCGTCCTGTTGTCCTGTGTCCGCACCTATCACCCGGCCAGGTCAGGGCAGGGCAGTGGAGATAAAGCCGCTGATCGTGAGCAACAGCTGAATCGTCAGTTTGGCTTCTTGCGTTTGCCGAACCGCATGAACGTTGCCATGAGCCGCCAACGCCACATGTTGATTTGCGTGGGCGATGATGCCTTGGTAACCAGCCCCGAAGCGAAGGAAGCGATACCGACCTTGGTGGCCTTCCACGAGATGTGCGGAGGCAGTCATGGCAGTCGCCGTTGAAACCGACCTGTACCTCAAGTTCGGTGCCACCCCCAGAGAAAATGCAAGACCAGTGCTCTGGCCTGTGCTGGTGCATCGAGTGTTGTATCCCGACGCCAGGCTGCCGGAATTGAATCTGTTTCAGCGTGCGGTGCTGGGTCTGATTCGTGCGCGGACTGTTCGTGTCGAGACAATTGCGGAGCTGACCGGGCTTCATCTGAACCTGATCAAGCTGATCTTGGCTCAGGGGGTGAGTAATGGCTGGTTGGCTGAGAATGCTGAAGCCTTGACTCACAAGGGAGAGCGTTTGCTCGATAACGAGGAAGTGGATGAGGCCAACCTGAAGTCCGGCTTTGTGTTGCAGGACGCTGTAACGGGGCACTGCTGGCCGCGCCTGGTATCACAACTTGCCCAGATCGAGCCAATAGATCCCCTAGCCCGGCATCCGGAGTTCCTGAACGAAAGGAAAACAGGGAAAGCTATCAAACCATTCCTGATTACAGGAGGCCGAGGAGATTTACCCCCCCTCGATCATGACACCCTTATGACGGCCTATCGAGAGTATCGCCAGGACTATCGGGCCAGCCAGCAACTGGGCCACGTCAGCCAGGGCGCGCAGATTCGTCTGCAGGGTGTGCAACGTTTGGACGATATGCCGCTAACTGCCTGGGTGCTGCTTTGGGTAGTGGCCGATAGAGAGGGTGATGGCTTGTGGTCGGTGAGGGATCCTTTTGGGCTGCGTACCAATGCCTGGTGGCTGCAGGACCCACTTCGGCAAGTGATCGAGCGTGACGCAAACCTGTTAAAGCGCCTTGAGCCGTTGGTGGAGATACCACGTGCGGATGACCAGAGCGTCGAGGAATGGCTGGCATACTTGATCAAGCAAACAGACCTGGAGATCCTCATTGAATATCCCTGGGTCGAACAACAGTCGGATATCAAGCGCTATATGGCCGCACTGCTGGTGCGAAAGGACAAGCTCCTGCAGGGCGACTGTAGCGAACACGAGCTGGCTGCTGCAGTGACGGAGTCCCAACAGCTGCTGGAGGTCGTCATGCAATGGCTGATTTATACGTACCCAGCGGATGTTGGTCAGCTACCCAAACAACAACGACACGACTGGCGGCTGAATCA
>CAZMVM010000302.1:0-2892 GCA_964569785.1 uncultured Pigmentiphaga sp.
CTTCAGGGCGGCGGACTCAAAATCCGCCGCCCTTAAAAGCGTGAGGGTTCGAGTCCCTCTTCCGGCACCAGTAAAAACAAGGGGTTAGGCTTAACGGCCTAGCCCCTTTGTTTTTGGCGCTTGCGCCGTGTACGGGTTGTGTACGGGTTACCGGTGTACGGGTGGCGTCCCCTCGCAACTGCCGAACGCGTTGGCAGTGATGCGGCATTTGCCGCATCACTGCGAAGGAGTGTCGAGCATGAACACAGCCGAAGTCGAAGGCGACGAGAGCACTGCTGATAGCCCGATCGTAGAAGGCCCCATTGAAACTCTCGACGCCAACGAAGCCGCCTTGATCTCCTGTTACTTCGGGGGCAAGCAGTACGGCGCGGGCGATGTCGTATGCATGGGCGGCAAGAAGCACGTTTGCACGAAGAACGGATGGGTCAACAACGGATTCAACTGCTGATTGACTCCAGTAGAGGTGCGACGCTGACCGCCGCACCTCTACTTATCCACTACGGCTCGATGGTGGGCCACTGGCTTTCGATGTGCTGCGCCAGATCGCCCAGCATCTTCAAGGTCGCAGGCCTCATCGGCTGACCTTGGAAATACTTGCCGGAGAACAGGTCAATCAGCTCCATCTGATGCGGCTTGACCTTGACGCCATTCTGCTTCAACACCCAGTAGCCGAACTCAAGCGTGAGCCGCGCTTCCTCCGGGTCGCACTGCACGCCCTTCTCGTGGAAGTAGATGTAGCGCACTTCGTCGCCCTCCATCGCCACGACGTGCGGCGAAAAGCGGATCTCCAAGGTGCGCACATGCGCTTGGTAGCGGTGACCGGAAATGACCTTGAGCTTCCGCTTCGCATGGGGAGAAGCGACGAAGGAGTCAAGCACCCGCATCGAGTTGTTGCGACGCGTTTCTTGTGCGATGCCTTGCAACTTCGCGCGTGCATCAATGATGCCCGGGAACCCACGCTTCATGACATCACGGATGCCCGCAATTGCCTTAGCGTAGTACGGTTGCATGAACACCTGCGGCGTGCCTTTCGGGTACTTCTGGTCGTGCAGGAATCGCATCTGCCGGCTTGCCGACATGCGCACGAACCGTGCAAGGTTGCGATCAGAAAGGCGCGGTTTCGGTACAACGGGAGAGAGTTGGGTGACGGTACTCATCAGCTTTCCTTATGCAATCTACGAATGAAAGAAGGGGCGACCTTGCGGCCGCCCCTTCGGTTCCTCATTTCCCGCGCGACTTCGACGACGACCGCTTCGGAGCGTTGTTGCGCTCGGTCACGGTTGTCGCCTTGTGCTTCTCGGCGTACTGCTTCGTAACGAACTCGCCGGTCTTAGCACTGCGGTGTTGAGTGATCTTCTTTCCAGCCATCGCTGTTCACCTCTGGGTAGTTGGGATTAGTCATTGCGACTGCCCAACGGAACACCGCCGGCCCCGCTGAAGGGGTCGTAGATGGCCCTGTGGCCGGAGAGGTGGAAGACCTGCGTAGATGCTTGTACGAAAGTGGCTTATCGGCCTATACTTTCGCGTCTGCCAGGACGGGCAGCTTCGCTGGTCTTCCACCGTCCGAATCGTTGGACAGTTTGTTCATGTGCTGCGATTCCGGTTGTTGTGTACCTCCTTAGCTGCCAGTTGGACCCAAGCGCCCCGCCCACAAGCGGGGCGTTTGCTTTGGGGGCTACCCCATGATGGACTGTTCCAATTCTACGGGTGTTTCAGGTTTGTGCAAGGCTTGACATCGCATCACACCCCAAGATGTTGTGGTCTCATCTGATGAGACACCCCAAGTATTCCGAACAACCGTGGAACAATACGGATTGTTCTAGACTAGTACGGACTGAAACGCCCCGTGTAACCCATTGACTTGCCGATCCCCCCGGCAGGAGCCATTAAATCGCCATTGGGACGAGCATCACACGTTTCAAGTGGGCGTGAGAACGGCAGTCAAAAGAAGGGCCGGCACCCCACCGTGCCGGCCCCGCCCCCGCCCGGCCCTACACCGGACTAGTTCGCGCAACGGGAGCAGCGCGAGCGTTCGTGAAGCTGGGAAGCCTGATATCGAGTTCGGTGGCCCATGCCACCCGTTGCGTGCCGTACCGCATAGCATCCAGCGCGTGGTCGGCCCCGGTGCTGTCCACGTCCTCTGGCCGCTTCGGGTCGCGCCCGGCATACGGCGCGGTCAGCCACCAGTAGCGGCACGCCCGGCTCACGTACAGGCCGGGGCGGTCGGGCTTGCCGGCGTCGGCCAGCAGCCGGCGCATGCGCTGCCAGCCGCTTACGCGGTCGCCCTTGCGCGCAGGCTCAAAGTGCACGTCCTCACGCTCGAACTCGTCTGCAATGCAGCCCGCGCCGCTGCGGAAGAATGGGGAAGAATGGGGTCAGGTTCATTTGTCGACACCTGGCCAGCAAGCCAGCTCCGTACTTCTACTAGACTCAGTTCGTGAGGATCAGTTGTGGGAAAAGACATTCTGCAGCTGAAGCCGAACTTCTACGGACTTGGAGTGGATCTCAACGAGATCTATCGCCGTTGGAAGGAAAGGCGCGGCGCTGGTCACGACGTTTCGGTGCTTGCCGCCAGGTTCTTACAGCTGTTCGCTGAGCATGGTGTGCGGGCAACGAGTATCCCGCGCCTTGTGCCGGACTTGCGGTATAGCGACCTGGCTGAGGAGCGCGCATTGCTGGCAGCGCTCACTCCAAGAATGCTTGAGAACGTGGCCGCGCTGTTCTCCGTGCGCCTCAGCTGGTTGATTGGTGAGAGTGACGTTATCTACGAAACCGACTACTCGTACAAATCGCCGATGCGACTTCTTCAGCGTGTCAGCAGCCTGAAGCGTGATGCCGGCCCCGCTTCCCGATGCTGGATTCAGCCGTTGCCGACGATGTCCGGCCGATCCT
>CAZMVM010000303.1:0-2888 GCA_964569785.1 uncultured Pigmentiphaga sp.
ACGCTCTTGATCTTGGTACGGATTTCCTTGATTCCGGCCATAGCTTTATCCTGAATCCGGGGCTGCCGCCGCTACGTGGGGGCGACCAACCCCGTGAGAGGTGTATCAGAACGACCCGTTCTTTTTGAAGTCCTTGATCGCCTCGGCCAGCGCGGCCTCGTCATCCTTCGACAGGTCTTTGGTGTCCTCGATTCGACCGATCAAGTCGGCGTACTTGGCCTTGAGGAAGTCTTTCAACCCTTTTTCGAACGGCAGAATCTGCTCGACCTCGACATCGTCGAGATAGCCGTTGTTAACCGCGTACAGCGACACAGCGAGCTCCCATACCTGCACGGGCTGATACTGGGGCTGCTTCAAGAGCTCAACCACGCGCTTTCCGCGCTCAAGCTGACGACGCGTCGCTTCGTCGAGGTCGGAAGCAAACTGCGCAAACGCGGCGAGCTCACGGTACTGGGCAAGGTCGGTACGAATACCGCCGGACAGTTTCTTGATGACTTTGGTTTGGGCTGCACCCCCAACCCGCGAAACCGAAATACCGGCGTTAATAGCGGGCCGAATCCCGGCGTTAAAGAGGTCGGTTTCCAGGAAGATCTGACCGTCGGTAATCGAAATGACGTTCGTGGGAACGAAGGCCGACACGTCACCTGCCTGCGTCTCGATGATAGGCAGAGCGGTCAGCGAGCCGGTTTTGCCTTTTACCGCGCCATTAGTGAACTTCTCAACGTACTCTTCATTCACCCGGGCTGCACGTTCCAGCAGACGAGAGTGTAAGTAGAAGATGTCACCCGGATAGGCTTCACGGCCCGGCGGACGACGCAGCAACAACGACACTTGACGATAGGCCCAGGCCTGCTTGGTCAAGTCGTCGTAAATAATGATGGCATCCTGGCCACGATCGCGGAAGTACTCTCCCATAGTGCAGCCGGAATACGGAGCCAGATATTGCATGGCGGCCGAGTCGGAAGCATTGGCAGCGACCACGATGGTGTACTCAAGCGCACCGTGTTCCTCAAGCTTGCGCACCACGTTGGCAACGGTTGACGCCTTTTGACCGACTGCCACGTAAATACACGTAATATCTTTGCCCTTCTGGCTGATGATGGTGTCAACTGCAACGGCAGTTTTACCGGTTTGGCGGTCGCCGATGATCAGCTCGCGCTGACCACGCCCGATGGGTACCATCGAGTCGATCGCCTTGATACCGGTTTGCACGGGCTGCGATACCGACTTACGCGCAATGACACCAGGCGCGACTTTCTCGATAACGTCGGTTTCCTTGGCGTCGATCGGGCCTTTGCCGTCGATGGGATTGCCCAGCGCATCTACCACACGGCCGCGCAATTCAGGGCCCACCGGCACTTCGAGAATGCGGCCAGTCGTTTTGACGGTATCGCCTTCGCGAATGTGGGTGTACTCACCCAGAATGACGGCACCGACTGAATCGCGTTCGAGGTTCAGCGCCAAGCCGAAGGTATTGTTGGGGAATTCGAGCATTTCGCCCTGCATCGCATCGGACAAGCCGTGGACGCGGACGATCCCGTCGGTAACCGATACCACCGTGCCCTGGGTGCGCACGTCGGTGGACGAACCCAGACCTTGGATGCGGCTTTTCAGCAGTTCGCTGATTTCGGACGGATTGAGTTGCATGGATAGACTCCTGGAATCCTGTTTGCCGTGGTGTCAGTTCGCCACCAGCGTGTCGCGCATCTGTTCGAGCTGCGCACGCACGGAGGCATCCAGCACCTGATCGCCGACGGTGACGCGCACACCGCCTATTAGCGACGGATTCACGTGCACCTGCGGCTTCAGTTTTACATTGAACTTCTTTTCCAGGCTGGCAACCAGTTCGGCTACCTGCGCTTCTGTGAGTTCGAATGCGGTTTCAATTTGCGCGTCGGCGCTGCCTTCGTGCCGGTTCTTCAGCTGCATGAACTGCTGGGCAATCGCGGGCAACAGCATCAGGCGATCGTTCTGGGCCAACAGCGTCAGAAAATTGACCGCTTCTTGCGTTACGGTTGATTTCAACACAGAGCGCAGAAGGTCGACCCGCCCGGCATCATCGAGTAACGGATTGTTCAACGCAGCCCGTAGCTCGGGATGTTGTACGGCCTGGGCCATTTCGGCCACTAGCTCTGCCCAGGCGTCCAGAGCGCCGCCGTCGGCGAGTGCTACACCGAACAGCGCCTCGGCATAGGGCCGGGCAATGGTAGACAGTTCAGCCATGATTAAGGCACCCCGGTAGTCAAAGCTGTGCTTTCAGCTGGTTCAGCAGTTCAGCGTGGGCCTTGGCATCGACTTCACGCTTCAGAATCTGTTCAGCCCCGCTGACAGCCAGGGCAGCAACCGCATCGCGCAGTTCGTCGCGCGCACGCTGCATTTCCTGTTCTGCATCTTTCTGTGCCTGCGCCAGAATTCGGGCCCTTTCGGCCTCAGCTTCGCGACGCGCTTGTTCAATGAGCGCAGTGGCTTGCCGTTCGGCTTCTGCCATACGCGCTTGATTCTCGGCCCGCGCGGCAGCTTCAAGCTGACTGATACGTGCCTGCGCTTGCGCCAGGTCGGCTCTGCCGCGCTCGGCATCCGCCAGTCCGGCCGCAATTTTCTGGCGACGCTCGTCCATAGCCCTCGTCAGCGGTGGCCACACGAATTTCATCGTGAACCACGCGAGAACGAAGAACACGAGCATCTGAAAGATGATCGTTGCATTCAGATTCACGGTCGTTTCCCTTTAAGGAAGGAGGTTCATGTGGCGCGACATAGCAGGCACGCCACTATCCTGTATGCGAAACGCGTGCCTGATTAGCCGACGAACGGGTTGGCGAACGCGAACAACATGGCGATACCGACGCCGATCAGGAACGCTGCGTCGATCAGACCAGCCAGCAGGAACA
>CAZMVM010000304.1:0-2869 GCA_964569785.1 uncultured Pigmentiphaga sp.
CCTGCTTGTTGCAGCTCCTGGAGCCCTGTTCGTGTCGCGTCTCGCCCCGACTTTTTCTGCTTGGACAGGTGGGACAGGCGTAGCCGGAAGTTGTCCGGCAGTGACAGCACGAACACCAGGATTCCCAGCGCTTTCCAGGACAAATTGGGGTTCCGGATAAGCTCATTGGGTAGCGTGGTGAAGTTCGACCGGACTTTGCGACGAACAATGACGGTATCATCCACATCATCGCCCTCATGCCTCGTCGATGAGTTCGGCAACATCACTTGCACGGAAATAAACACGTCGGCCTACTTTGCGTTTGGCAGCGTTCCATTTCTGCGCAAACTCGGTTTGACTTCGCAACGCTATGCGGAGACCATCTGGACTACGCTTAAGTAACTCTGAAAGTTCTGTCAGTGAGAGCAACGGTCCATAACGGTCAAGCAGTTGTTCTTCGGTGGTCATCGGTTGGCTCCTTGTGAATACGCCTAGTAAGTTCAATATTCTCTGGGCTTCGGTAACCACCATTAAAAGGAAGGCATGGTCATGAATACAGGCGCGGAAATGCCGAATATCACGCAAAAGAAAACAAAGTTGAGTCGTACCCGTGGAAGGCCAGCCAGGCATGAAAGCGAACGCATGAAAACGATCGCTTGGTATCACTTCTTGGCAGGGGAAAGAGCGCCCGCTGAAATGTGTGACTGGATGCCTTTTGATGATGTTGACCAGGCAACCATATATCGCTATCGACGGGGAGATATCTCTCCGAGAGCGGATATTCTCTGTGCAAATTGTGAGGTTTTTCAGGCTGCCCGCACGGTATTCGAAGTCGGCCCGATGAACGTGCCCTTGTGGGATGCTTTGTGGGGAAGCATAACGCCCCACGATTTCCGGATGGCTGATTGTTTGATGCCAGGGGGCGAATGGCCCGAAGGTGGATTGAGTCAGTTTTTCTTCGAGGATGTGATCTTGGCCAGGATCTTTGCGTTTCAGACCAAGTGTCTTCGGGGCAGACCAGACTCTGTCGTAGCTGAGCTAGAGTGTTTTGTCACTGCAATTCGGGTGGTTCGTGCCTGGGATGTGCTTGGGCAGATAAAATCAACGGCTTTGCGGGTCTTGCTTGAAGGCCTCATGTCGATGCCTGGCACCCGGGAAATACTTTCTCGGCACGGGTTGGTCACTCCGCTCAAGGATTGGATTTCTGAGTATTTCGGCAGCGGATCGGCAGCACCTGCGGGTACGGTTTACTGGGCACCCTGGATGACGGACGAAAATGAATTGCTGAAGCAGCAGTTGCATGCTGAACAGCACCGTATGGTGGTGGCGAAGAGTTTACGTGCACAGCTGTTTCAAGGTGGCACCGCAGAACTCGACGATCTTCCGGCGGGCGGTGCAGATGACGGTAGCACCTGGCACTGATATCCCTAGGGCGGCTGGATTTTAGCGGCTAAACTCGAGGGCATCGGCCAGGGTCATGTATGTAGTATGTTGTACGTTACTACAACATACTACATACATAGCGCAGCGCTCTTCGCTTAGCTGGCTGTAATGACGACCCGTCAGCTCAGTTTCTTTGCGTCCTGTTGCTTACCTGCTCTGCGCGTCGAGATGGCATCCAGCTCATCTACCAGGTCCTCCGCTCGCAGGTGGGTGTATCGCCGCAGCATCTGCATGGACTTGTGGCCGCTGATTGCCGCTACCTGTTGGTCGCTCAGACCGCCTTCGACAAAACGGCTGACCGCTTCATGGCGAAGGTCGTGGAATCGTAGGTCTTTCAGCCCGACACTTTCCTTGGTGTTCAACCAGACCTTGTTGAAGTTGTAGGGCCGCCGCTGACCATCTTTTCCAGGCTCTCCGAAGAAAATCAGATCGGTATCAATAGGGCGAACCGGATTGGCCAGAGCCTGCCGGAATATGTCTACGGCGGTACTGGTCAGGGGAACGGTGCGGGGCAGGGTGTTCTTTGTCTCCAGAAGGCGCACGATGCGCCGTTTCAGATCGACCTGGCTCCGGCGAAGGGTGGTGATCTCCGACGAGCGCATGCCCGTTTCCAGGGCGATACGGACGATCCAGCCGAGCATTGGGTTGCTGTGCGCATCGACTGCCTGCATCAGTCGTGTTTCTTCGTCCAGGCTAAGGCGCCGTTCGCGACCGGGTGGCGGTGCGGGGCGACGAATGTTCTGTACCGGATTGCTTGGCAGGCCAATACCCCATTCCTTGATCGCGGTGCTGAACATGTGGCCCAGCAGTGCCAGATCGAGGCGGACAGTATTCGGTGAGCGGGGTTTAGGGGCGGGCCTTCCCTTGGCGTCCTTTCTATCCAGCCCTGCCAGTCGGTCATCACGATACTTCGCGATGATCTCAGGGGTGAGGGCGGCCAGGGAGTACTTGCCGAGGTGCTGAATTAACGGCTTGGAGTGCCGGGCGTCACTCGCTGCGGAAGCGGGCCGTTTGGTTGGGGAGACTTCTGCCAGATAGCGCTTGAGGGCATCGGCTACAGTCATTCGTTCGGCTGGTGCGCGTTGGATATAGACACCGCGTACCATCTCGTCCTCTGTACGACGTGCCCAGTCTTCGGCATCCCGCTTGGTACGAAAGGTTTTGGTTGCGGTCGGGAATCCGGTCTTGCGAACGACTGCTTTCCAGGTACCAGAGGGCGTTTTTACGAGGGTGGCCATGGTCAGATCCTATGCTCCGAGTTTCAGCAGTGTACCGAAATTGTACCTTTCGGGGACACAAGTGATTGGATGCTTGATCTGGTTCACAGCAGACTTTCTGAGATATTCCTTTAGTCTATTGATTTTAAAGGGATATTTAATCGAAAGCCCTAGGAGGGAATGGTGGGCCCAGCAGGACTTGAACCTGCGACCAATCGATTATGAGTCGA
>CAZMVM010000305.1:0-2830 GCA_964569785.1 uncultured Pigmentiphaga sp.
AGGCAGATGCTCGGCTTGCTCTACGGCTCAAATACACCAGACCCACCCCACAGCTCGCGATTTCGATAATAGCTCCCCGACCTGTGACGGCGCGCAACGATAAGCCACCCATCTGGATTCGGGATCTGCATAAATTTAAAGCAACAATACGGCACTGCGCCGCCAACAGAACCCAACTGAGTTTGGAACTCAGTCGTCCTTTCCGTAAAACTTCACGCCGATCTCGATCGCTTCGCGGCCTTGCGCACGGCGGTGCCGGTTGGTGTCGCGCAGCGAATAGATGCACCCACAATATTCTTGCTGATAAAACTGCTCGCGCTTGGAGATCTCGATCATGCGCGCAGAGCCGCCGCCCTTGCGCCAGTTGTACGTCCAGTAGATCAGATCCGGATAACGGGCTGCCGCGCGTTCCCCGCAGCCATTGATCTGGTTCATGTCCTTCCAGCGCGAAATCCCCAGCGAACTGGTTATTGTGTCAAAACCGTGCTCATGGGCGTAAAGCGCAGTACGCTCGAACCGCATGTCGAAGCAGACCGTGCAGCGTTCGCCCCGTTCCGGTTCATTTTCAAGACCTTTGACACGCTCGAACCAGTTGTCGCGATCATAATCCGCGTCAATGAATTCGATGCCGTGTTCCTCCGCGAAACGGATGTTCTCGTTTTTGCGGATCTCGTACTCGCGGTCCGGGTGGATGTTCGGATTATAGAAATAGATCGAATAATCAATGCCTGACGCAGTCATGGCCTCCATCACCTCGCCCGAACAGGGGGCGCAGCAGGAATGCAGCAAGACCTTCTTGCGGGAATCCGGCAACTTCAGAATGGGGCGTTTGAATTCAGTCATGGACAATGCACAGATAAAATGTCTTCCAGCTACCCGGCAAGGGTGCTGGAAGAAGGGTAGATCAATAGATCCGTCAATTTTAGACCGCAGTGGGGATATTCCAAAACCCGCGCGGGTTTGCTAACCGCTGTCCGTGCCGCTTCGCAGCTGCCGGCCCGTACCCGTTCGCAAAAGCCTGTCGCCTTTTATCGCATCGTGACGAATTCTTCGGCGGCCGTTGGGTGGATGGCAATCGTATTGTCGAAGTCTTTTTTCGTTGCCCCCATCTTGAGTGCCACCGCGAAGCCCTGAAGCATCTCGTCCATTCCGAAGCCGATCCCGTGGATTCCGACGATCTTCTCTTCTGGTCCGACGCACACGAGCTTCATGCGGCAAGGCTGCCGATGTTGAGTCACCGCCGTGTACATGGCCGTAAATGCCGACGTATACACCTTGACTGCATCGTCGCCATGTATGGCCCTGGCTTCGGGCTCGCTCAGGCCGACCGTGCCGATGGGCGGGTGGCTGAACACGACAGTGGGCACGTTGGTGTAATCCAGGTGCTCTTGCGGCTTGTTGTTGAACAGACGTTCGGACAGGCGTCGTCCCGCCGCGACCGCGACCGGGGTCAGTTCGATCTGGCCAGTGATGTCGCCGACAGCATAAATGCCGGGAACGTTGGTGTTTTGATACTTGTCGACTGAAATATAGCCGCCGGCATTCACCTCGACGCCGGCGGCCTCAAGATCAAGGTGCGACGTGTAGGGCTCTCGGCCAATCGCCCAGATCAGGCAATCGACCGTGTGGCTGTCGCCGTTTTCAAGATGCAGGGTAATGCTGCCATCGGCGTTCTTTTCGACAGATTTGGGGACCGCCTGGGTGTGAAGCGTGGGGCCTTCATCGCGCATCACCTGGACCAGCGTTTCGCTGATGAGGGGGTCGAAGTTACGTAGTGGAGCGTGGCGCCTTACAAACAGGTGAGTCTGGCTGCCCAGGGCATTGAGTACACCTGCAAGTTCCACGGCGATATAGCCGGCGCCCACCACAGCAGCGCGTGCCGGGGGCGCTGTCAGTTCGAAGAAGCCGTCAGAGTCGATGCCATGTTCGGCCCCAGGGATGTCGGGCCATGATGGGCGGCCGCCGGTAGCGATCAGGATGTGATCGGCGGTGTAGCGCTTGCCGTCGACATCGATGGTGTGCGCATCTGCAAAACGCCCTGTGCCGCGGATGATGTCGACGCGGTTCTTGTCCAGGACAGTGTTGTACGAAGTGTGGATGCGGTCAATGTATGCGCTCCGGTTCTTGACCAGAGTTTCCCAGTCGAAACGGTTCACTGTGGTGTCAAAGCCGTAGTCAGGGCCGTAGCGATGGATCGCCTCGGCGATTTGTGCTGCATGCCACATGACTTTTTTCGGTACACAGCCCACATTGACGCATGTGCCACCGAGTTCCTTTGCCTCGATCAGTGCGCATTTCTTGCCGTACATGGCGGCTCGGTTGACCGAGGCGATTCCGCCGCTGCCGCCGCCAATGGCGATGTAATCGTAATGTGTCACGTCCTGCCTGCTACAAAAGTTGTTCAATTGGCCCGATGCACATGGCCTCGGGGCCACCTGATTGTAATGCCTGGCTGGGTGCAGCCTGCTTATTCGCCGATGACGGTGTTCCAGAGCAGGCGCACACAGGCCCGTTCGGATACGAGCAGGCTTTGCGATACGCGTGCTTTTTCTGCTCCCTGCAATCGCAGCGAATGTTGCATGCGACGGTACACGCGGTAGGCATCCGAGACCTCGATGGCCAGCTGCATGGGAATCAGTCCGTGTTCGCCTGCCAGCTTCAGTAAGGTGATGTTGCCAAGGTTGTCGATCAGTACGGGGTATTGGCGTGCATGAGCCAAGACGAGATACTGCGTGACAAACTCGACATCGACCATCCCGCCACGATCATGCTTGAGGTCGAAATCCTCGGAGTTGTTGGGGTGGCCGGCGCTGATCTTGTCGCGCATCTC
>CAZMVM010000306.1:0-2811 GCA_964569785.1 uncultured Pigmentiphaga sp.
GCTGGTTCTGGACAAAATTGCCCCTAATGTTTGGCGCACCCGCCATGGTGATGCCAATGTCAATGGCCGTTCCTACGGTGGACAACTGTTGGCACAAGCCTTGATGGCCGGATTAAACGATGTGCCTGCCTCTCGTGCTCCGACCATGATGCAGTTCTTGTTCCTCCAGGGTGCAATGCCCGATGTACCCATTGACTTACACGTCAACCGGTTGCAGGAAGGAAAACGGTTCAGTTCGCGTCACATACGTGGTTATCAAGACAACGAAAGGCTGGTCCTGGATGCTCACGTTACCTGTGCCGTCCAACTCGATGCTCCCAGCCATACGACGCCAAGCACCGCTCCGGTGAGTGAGCACCCGGAAGACCTGGTTCAACTGGGTGAAGTGGATCGGGAAATAATTGCGGCCTTACGTCTGCTGGGGGGGTATCCTGATGACGATAAACCGAATATCGAGTTTCGTATCCCCAATCCACATGCTCAATTATCAGCGTCGACCATGAACGGTCGCTTTCGGTTTTGGATGCGGTCGCGTGAGCAGCTTCCAGACGATCATCGCGTTCATGCCGCAGCCTTTGCCTATCTAAGCGACTGGTGGCTAAACTTTAGTGCGATAGGGCTGCATTTGCAGAGTCTAGGAAGGCAGAGGGTTTATATCGCAAGTCTCAATCATGCGATTTGGCTGCACCATGCCTTTCGGGCAGACCAGTGGCTGCATATGGATTCTGTGAGTCCGGTTAGCGGGCATGGGCGTGGCTTAAGCATAGGCACTGTGCACGATCGCGATGGCCGTTTGGTGGCGACCGCGACCCAGGAATGCTTGATTGCGTACCGCGACTAGCCGAGGTGGAAACGTACGGACGTCATCGAGGGCGATACTGCCGGAAACTGCATTCTGACAGCGAGAAGGGCCGCGCTATAAGCGTCTCGCTGTGGGCCGACGTAACAGCGTCTTGGCGTGTTAGGCGGTTTCGGCCAGGAAGCCGTTTAAAAAGAGACGGGTCATACGATCGCAGAGCTCGTCGGCTTTTACCGGACCGCCGGGGCGGAACCACGTGTCAGTCCAATTAAGCATCCCCAGTAACATCATGGTGTATGGCTTGTATACATGTTCCGGCAGCTGAGGTTTGAGCTCGCGCAGTATCTGGTTAACGCTATTGGTGATGCTGCGCTGAAGGTCGATAAGAGGGGTTTGCTTGGCGCGGGGCAAGTATTTGACGTCTTGCATGGCAACCATGTGTCGACGTCGCGACTGAGCTGATTTCTGCGTGTACACCTTGACCAGCGCATTGAGTTTTTCTGCCGGCGAGGCATCGAGTGCTTGCGCTTCTTCAACGCTTTCCAGGAGGCGCTCGAGATGGTCGCTAAGCAGTGCAAAGAGTAGGTCGTCCTTCGTGGGAAAATAGTGGTACAGCATCGACTTGGTGGCGCCGCAGGCTTTGGCAATGTCCTCCATCTTGGCAGAGGGGTAGCCCTCGGCAGCAAAGAGGGCGGCAGCACGGTCGAGAATCGTTCTAGCTTTTGCTTGGTAATCTTCAGAGCGAATTCGAGGCATTGATTTTTCTTGCGGCAGGACTTCTTAACCCCGCGCGATTGATATTTACCGTTGATGTTCAGGTCGTGGCATTAAACCGACACGGCGGTCTATGAGGAGTATAGTGGATCCATGAGAGTTAGATCTGCTCGTCGGGCAGTTGGATGCTAATGCCGGCAAGATCAGCACGCATTTTTATCTGACAACAGAGCCGGCTGTTGTCTCGGTAGTCGGGTACGGCTTCTAGCATGTACTCCTCGCTTTCGGTGCGCGGAGGCAGCTTATCGAGGTAGTCGGCTGCGATATAGCCATGACATGTTGCGCAGGTACAGGCCCCGCCGCAGTCGCCCAAGATGCCCGGCACAGCGTGATCAACCGCGGCTTGCATCAGCGTGCAGCCCTCGGGCACATCCAGCTCGTAGCGGTTCCCTTCAGGGTCGATAAAGAACACGTTAGCCATTGCGTTTGCTCAGTATTTCAGGCTGTGGTTTTGCGTTGACATAGTCCGACTCGTCGGTCTATTATTTCACAAAAAGCAAAGCACAAACAGATTCTTTTTCCAGGGGCAGGAGACACCATTGACGACTGCTAATCCCACCATAGGCGCTCCCGCAAGGGTCGGCGCAGCAGCGCCCCGCTGGAGTGACCTCGTACAAGACGATCATGTGCATGGGTCGCTATACACCGATCCGGACATCTTTCAGCTAGAGCTCGAAAAAATCTGGTATCGCACCTGGGTGTATGTCGGGCACGAAAGCGAAATACCTGAGCCTAACGATTACGTCATGAAGTCGATCGGGCCCGAGCCCATCATCATGACGCGAGACCGCAACGGACAAGTCCATTTGCTGCACAATCGGTGTCCTCATCGGGGCAATCGCGTGTGCGTTACAGAACATGGCAATGCGCGTACATTTACGTGTCCCTACCATGGCTGGACGTTCGCCAACGATGGCTCTTTGCGAGGGTGGCCATTTCCATCTGGGTACGAAGGCGTTGACCGCAGTCAATATGGATTGGGCAAGGTAAGCCGGGTCGCAACGTATCGCGGGTTTGTCTTCGGCTCCCTGGCCTCTCAGGGGCCTTCGCTCGAAGAGCACCTTGGGCCCGCTATGAAAGCCATCGACGCGTTGTGTGATACCTCGCCCGAAGGCGAGGTCATGCTTACTGCTGGATTTCTCAAGCATCGGGTGAGGGCCAACTGGAAGCTCATCGTCGAGAACGAAACCGACGGCTATCACCCCGGCTTTGTTCACGCGTCAATTTTTCAGGTGGCC
>CAZMVM010000307.1:0-2804 GCA_964569785.1 uncultured Pigmentiphaga sp.
TCAACCCCTTGCTGTTTAAGGAGCTGCCATATTCACGAGCGGACTTCACACCGGTCGGACAAATTTCAACTGTGCCATCATTTATAGCCGTCGGTACAGACAGCAAGATCAAATCCCTCGAAGAGCTTGTGCAGCAGGCGAAGCAACAGCCCGGCACCTTGTCTTACGCATCGGCAGGTAATGGAACGGCAGGACACCTAGGCTTTGCTCTGCTCAATCAACGCCTGGGCACCGACATGATTCACGCGCCGTACAAGTCGTATGCTGCATCCATGCCGGACGTGATCAGCGGCAGGGTAACCGCCATCATGGCTGATCTCCCAGTCATCAACGGCCCGCTCAAGGCCGGCAAAGTGCGCCTCCTGGCAACCTCAACCGGAGAGCGTTCCGACTTCATGCCCGAGCAGCCGACGATCAATGAAGCGCTGGGCCAACCGGACTACAGTGTCGCCAACTGGTTTGCGGTGTATGCGCCTAAAGACACCCCTGCAGACGTTGTCGCCTTGCTCAACAAAGAATTGCAGGGTTTCGTCACTTCCGCCGAAGGTAAGGAAAAGCTCGAAGCCATCGGCCATACACACACTCCGTCGACGCCTGAGCAGCTGACCGAGCTGGAACACAAAGAAACCCTGAACTGGAAGCCATTAATTGAGACCCTGCCGAAAATGGATTGACCCAACGGGATAGACCGGTCCAGTAGGCTGTGCCGGCAGGAGCTTCACACAGGAAAAATCCAATCTAGAACTGTTAATTTTCACCATCACTTTTTCGGGGCGTCCACCTTCGCGACGACGTTTCATGCCCCTATCGACTACCCGTCGCGTGGACGCCCGCTTTTTTTATCTTCCGGAAACCGACAAGTCGGCAAACGCATTCCACTCTAGCGAATTTCACCTTCCCACATGCTTAACAGGCAGCGCATAGCCCACCATCTCGACCTCTCTGACTACGCCGCCCGCACGCAATTACCGCTCAATTCAGCACTCAACTACGTATGTACGTATAACCTCTCTCGTTGCTCATTCCAGCGCCTTCACCATATCCTCCACCACCTTCTTGGCATCACCAAAGACCATCATCGTCTTATCCATATAAAACAACTCATTGTCTAACCCCGCATACCCCGACGCCATCGATCGCTTATTCACGAGCACCGTTCGTGCCTTATAAGCCTCCAGTATCGGCATACCCGCAATCGGCGACTTCGGGTCATTTGCGGCAGGGTTCACCACATCATTCGCCCCCAGAACCAGAACCACATCGGTTTGGCTGAATTCAGGGTTGATGTCTTCCATCTCGAACACCTGGTCGTACGGCACCTCCGCTTCAGCCAACAGTACGTTCATATGCCCCGGCATCCGGCCGGCCACCGGATGAATCGCATAACGTACCCCCACGCCCGCATCCGTCAGCTTATCGGTAAGTTCCTTGAGCGCATGCTGCGCCCGCGCGACTGCCAAACCATAACCAGGCACGATAATGACATTCTCCGCATTGCTTAGCAGAAATGCCGCATCCTCCGCGCTCCCGGACTTCACCGTACGATCGTTCGCTGTTTCCGAACTTCCCGCAGTCTTCTCTCCCCCGAAGCCGCCCAAAATCACATTAAAGAACGAGCGGTTCATCGCGCGGCACATAATGTAGGAAAGAATCGCCCCACTTGACCCCACCAGGGAGCCGGCAATAATCAGCATCGGATTGTTCAGTGAAAAACCAATGCCAGCTGCTGCCCAGCCCGAATAGCTATTAAGCATGGACACAACCACTGGCATATCCGCACCACCGATAGGAATAATAATGAGCACACCGAGTGCGAAGGCAATCAGCGTGAGTAGAATGAACGGTAGCCATGATTCAGTGACAATAAACCACACGCCACATGCCACCATGACCACGGCAAGCGCCAGATTTAGCAAGTGCTGACCGGTGAATACGACCGGTGCGCCCTGGAATAGTCGAAACCTGTACTTTCCAGACAGCTTCCCAAACGCAATCACCGAACCTGAAAAGGTAATTGCGCCTACAAATGTTCCAATAAAAAGCTCGACTAGGTTACCCTTCGGTATGCGCATCCCGTCTGCTGGCACAATGCCGAAGGCGTGAGGTTCAGCCACCACTGCAATCGCAATGCAAACCGCGGCAAGCCCGATCATGCTGTGCATGAATGCCACCAACTCGGGCATCTTCGTCATTTCCACCCGTCGGGCCAGGGTAGTGCCGAAGACGCCGCCGATTAACAATCCCAATACCACCCAACCCAACCCCGCCAGCACGTTCACACCGGGCATGGTCTGACCAAGTGAGTAAATGAGTGCGCCCGTGGTCAAAATCGCAATCGCCATTCCGACCATGCCAAACAGGTTGCCCGCCCGCGATGTGGTTGGATGCGACAATCCTTTGAGCGCTTGGATGAAGCACACGGACGCAACCAGGTACAGCAGCGTCACAACATTTAAAGAGATCATTGTTATTTGCTCCTGCCACCCGAGTGCTACTCGCCCGGCTTGGCTTTTCGTTCTTTCTTCTTGAACATTTCCAGCATGCGACGCGTAACAAGAAATCCGCCGAACACGTTGACTGCGGCGAGCGCAACAGCAACAACGCCCATAAGTTTTGCCAGCGCTCCGGCAGTCAGCGCGGCGGCCAACATGGCACCTACGATCACGATCGCCGAAATGGCGTTGGTGACCGCCATCAGGGGTGTGTGCAGCGCGGGCGTCACGTTCCACACAACGTGATACCCGACGTAGACGGCCAGAACAAAAATAATAAGGTTGATAATGATGGGATCGATCGTGTCCATG
>CAZMVM010000308.1:0-2790 GCA_964569785.1 uncultured Pigmentiphaga sp.
TGAAAGTTCTGATTGATGGCACAACAAATCTCTTCCGGTTGGTGATAGTGGTTGTGCCCATTGCCTTGGTTGCTTTAATTCGGCGATGGAGACCGCGGTGACTCGATCCTCTCAATGTGTCCGGGAGTTAAGACTCGCCGTTCTGCTGAATCACGCAATAGCGATCGATGGGGATGTTCTTCGAGTGGAAGCGGCAGAGGCGAGTCTAATCGCGGAGGTGCGTCGGGGCGTTGGAGCCCTCACGATCTACGGAATCACCGCCTCTGACGCCGATCTCGGCGGACGCGTCTCATGTGAGATGGTCGATATTCAAGCGTTGAACGTGCTCCCACACCGCGGTCTGTTTCGACTCTTGAACTATATCGCGATGCTGGTTCTGTTTCCGTTCTGGCTGAGACGACACGATCATCTTTACATCTTCTTTCCAGGCCACGTGTCGATCTTGGGTGGACTATGGTCGAGACTTACTGCTTGCAACTATTCTTTGTACGTCCGGGGGATTTGGGGGCGATCTTGGGGCATTTTTCGCGCACTCGAAGAACTCGTGCTAAAGCGGGCGCGATTTTTAATCGTAACCGGGAGCGAGTTCCAGCGTCGCCTCGGGAGGATTCACGCAAATGTGGTCAATGAAGTCCCTCTGTTGACACTGTACGAGCACATGAGGTGTTTCTCTGGCGAGCGAAGATATGCTCAGGGCGTTCGCCGGTTGTTGTTCGTCGGGCGGCTTGAGATGGCCAAAGGGGTCGGAGAACTGTTGGTAGCCACGAAACTGCTCAAGGACCGACAGTTTAAGGAACTTCAGGTGAGATTGATTGGAGGGGGTGCGCCTCGCGACATTCATGCGGTTCGGGGGTTAATTCGAGAGCTTGATCTAACGCGCGAGGTGCAACTCGCGGGGCTCATAACATCTCCGGAGCAACTAACCCGTGAGTATGAGGGCGCTGATGTATTTGTGTTCCCCTCCTATTACGCCGAAGGCTTTCCACGCGTCTATCACGAGGCTATGGGCTTTGCCCTTCCAATGGTTACATGCGGACTTCCTGGTACAGCTGGATACCTGGTCCATGGGCGCAATTGCCTAATATGCAAACCTAGAGACCCAGTCGACCTTGCCGACAAGCTGCAGAATCTAATCGAGCAACCGGAGAAAGCTCGAGCGCTTGGACGACAGGCGTTCCTGGATTTTCGGGCGCAGATGAAGGAGTTTCGACACGAATCTCACGGGGCTCAATTCATCGATCTGCTGCGAGCACGGGGATAGGACCACCATATGGCCATGGGGTCAGACTTCTTCACGTATGACACGAATTAGTAGCACCTTCGGCCGAAGTGTGTGGTGGTCAGCCGTGGGGACAGCGTGGCAGTTGGTGTCTCAGGTTGCAACACTAATTATTCTGGCGCGCTTGCTGGGGCCCCGGGAATTTGGTGTTGTGGGAACGGCAATGCTGATTGTGCAGTTCCTGTTCGCAGTCGGCGAGTTCGGACTCAATGCTGCAGTGGTGCAGTCGCGGACGTCGTCGAGGGAGCTTATAGGGACGGCGAGCTTGCTGAGCTTCTGCTTCGGCAGCGCTGCGGCTGTGATGCAATGGGGACTGGCGCCGATCTTCGCGAGGTTTTTCGCCATACCGGAGCTCGAAAGCGTTCTAAAAGTCTATTGCCTGGCGATACTGATACGAAGTTCGTGGATCGTGCGGGAGGGCGAGCTACAGAAGGCACTAGAGTTTCAGAAGCTTGCACAAATTGACCGCATCTCATACGGGGTGGCTTATTTGGGGCTTTCCGTGGGGTTGGCGGCGGCCGGTCTTTCATATTGGGCTTTGGTTGGTGGGCATATTGCTCAAGAGATCGTGAAAGGTTGGTTAGTTTGGGGCTGTAAAGGTGGGTGGGGGGGAATCCATGCGCGCGCAAAGGAGGGGCGGACGCTCATCAAGTTCGGCGCCGGGCAGGTATTAGCCCGTTGCGGTAGCCTATGGGCCGCGCAAGCAGACTCGCTCGTGGCGAGCGCAGCGCTAGGAGCTGGGGCGCTGGGGGTCTATGGTCGAGCAAACCAGCTTGCCACGATGCCGTTCCATCATCTCGGACAAGTCCTAGACAAGGCCATATTTCCGGAGTTCGCGAACCTTGCGAGAGAGGGGACGCCGCGAGCTCTTGGGTATCAGGCCCTGCTCGGGCTATGTTGGTACTTGGCAGTATGGATAGCTTGCATCGGTATCATCCTGGCCGAACTGATTGTTCTCATATTTCTTGGCGCAGGGTGGCATGAAGTGACTATTCCTCTCCAGATTTTGCTTCTCGCCCTCCCGTTCCGCATCATCCATAAAGTTTCAGATCCGGTTGCCCGGGCAGCAGGGGTAGTTTATCGCCGGGCCTGGAGGCAATGGTTGGTGGCAGGGTTCATCACGATCGCTGCATGGGCATTAATCAGCCGCGGTCTAGACGGAATTGCATTCGCCGTTCTGGGGGCAGCGATTCTGGACGCGCTGCTGATGCTGCCCCTCGCGATTACAGGATTGTGCGTTGCCGTCTTGTTTGGCAGCGCACACACCCTCGTAAGCATTGCGCTAGGATCTCGGTCTGGCCTAAACGCCTTCGTTACCGTTGGTGTTGCAATCGTGGCAACCGCAATCTTCCGAAGGTGGCTGGTTCCTCGCGAATTAGCGACCGTGGTACTGGCTTCTCGTTTGTAAAACGGATTGAGGCGTGCGGCGGTGGCATTTCAAACATCAGCACGTAAAAGGCGCTAAAGGGTCTGCCGTGTACACTTTCAAGAGGCGCGAATGTGCGGGTTAA
>CAZMVM010000309.1:0-2784 GCA_964569785.1 uncultured Pigmentiphaga sp.
TACGGGCAGTATCCCATTAAAATTTAACCGTCCAACTCTTGGGGGTCAGTTCAAAATCGCGGAGGCTGTTTGGTTAAAGTAAAACAGGTTCCGCAGCGGGTGCTGCAAGTTGTCGATAGTATCTTTCTTCAGCTTCAGCCGGTGGGATGTCGCCAATCGATTCCAGCAGACGTTGGTGATTGAACCAGGACACCCATTCCAGCGTGGCCAGCTCTACGGCAGCCTTGGTTTTCCAGGGTGCTCTGCGGTGAATAACCTCCGTTTTGTAGAGGCCGTTGATCGTCTCGGCCAATGCGTTGTCATACGCGCTTCCTGTACTGCCGACTGATGGATTGATGCCGGCTTCGCCTAACCGCTCGGAATAGCGAATGGACACGTATTGGGACCCTCTATCGGAATGATGAACAAGCCCGTCGGAGTGCGTCGGTCTTCGGTCGTAAACGGCTTGCTCGAGCGCATCCAGGACGAAGTCTGTGGTCATGCTGCTGGAGGCTCTCCATCCGACGATACGCTTGGCATAGGCATCGATGACGAACGCCACATATAACCATCCCTGCCAAGTCGACACGTAGGTGAAATCCGCTACCCACAGACGATTGGGCCGGTCCGCCTCGAAATGCCGCTTCACCAGATCGCGCGGGCAGGCGGCCTCGCTATCAGGGATCGTGGTACGAACCCGTTTGCCGCGCCTGACGCCCTCGATACCAAGGTGTCGCATCAATCGTTCGACTGTGCATCGTGCCACGGCCACGCCCTCCCGAGCCAACTGCTTCCAAATCTTGCGAGCGCCATAGACCCGAAAGTTCTGTTCCCAAACACGCTGGACATGCACCATGAGCCGCTCATCGCGCTTGGCTCGCTGGCTTCGCAGCTCTGGATTACGACATCGCGCGGCATGACGCCAGTAGGCTGACGGGGCGACCTGCAAAACCTTGCAGATCGGCTCGACCCCATACAGGTTCCGATGCTGATCAATGTAGGCGTTTACTTCTTCAGTTCGCGGTCGAGCGCCGCTTGGGCGAAAAAAGCGCTGGCCGACTTGAGAATCTCATTGGCGCGGCGTAGTTCCTTGACTTCACGTTCAAGCGCTTTGATGCGTTCTTGCTCCGCCTGCGGGAGCCCAGGCCGCGTACCGGCTTCCACCTCTGCGCGTTGTACCCACTGCAACAGCGTGTGGCCCGAGCAGCCGATCTTGGGCGCAATGGACTGAACCGCTGCCCACTGTGAGCGGTACTCATCGCGATGCTCCTGCACCATGCGCACGGCACGCTCACGGACTTCAGGGGAAAATTTATTGTTCTTGCTCATGACTGTATTCTCTCAAGAAATACAGCCTCCTCAAAACCCGGGGCGATTCAGCTCAGACGGATCATCACTATCCGGGTTCGCATAAATCACCACAGGAAAAATGGTTCCCGATGCAACCCGTCTACCATCGGCACTCGACACCTTCAAACGCGCATTGTGACATACTTCAATGGCTTCCTTTAGCTCAGGCCATGAGTGTGTATGACCGCGCTTTTCCAATTCTCTTGAAAGATCATTCAAGCGAAACTGAACCGAAACCTGGCTGCCGTGAACAAACCCCATGCCGTTGATAGCGAGCTTTCGTAAGGCATGCTCAACAACTTCTTCACGCTGCCCCGGAAAAATTAGTTTCGTCTCACCATTACGCTCCAACAACGCCGGCGTCACTTCCATAACGTATTCGGCTCCCCTGTGACGAACCTTGCGAACTAAACGTTCAACATTTAAATCATCACTCACCTTCCGATTGTGAAGGTAACGCGGAAGCATGTCGTACAGGTCAATAACATTGCTGTAATCATCAGGCGGTTGATCACCAAACGTCAGTGAACTGAATAATTGAAGCTGGCGCTGAACTGCAATTTCATCGTCGTCAATTGCGCTTAACTCGTAGCCCCTTCTGCTTTTGTCATCGGTCCCTTTGTTGCCACTCATGACTTCCCCTTACGTCAATATGAACAAAATGACACCGCCCGTAAACGTCAGCACCGTGAACAAACGAACAAAACGCTTATTGACAACATTGCGCTTACGAATCGCACTGCGCTCAAAAAGAACCTCAACATCGCGCTCAAAACGCTTGTGCTCCGCAATCCCAACGCGACGATGATGCTCATAATTAAGGGCAGGGCCGGGAATCTCCCGCCCCCGGATGGTACGAGAAACTAACTTCGTCGGCGTATCATAGCGCATCATCTTTCCCCTGAATCGCGTGGTGAGGCCATTAACGCGTCGTACTCCGCTAACGCACGGCGCATCGTTCGCAACAAATGCGCCCGCTTGCGTAACATAGCATACTGATCCTCAACTTCCTCAATAACCTCTTGCTCCCATTCCTTCGCGCCCTTGAACGAACGTTTCGAATAACGAAACCCTTCACCTTTCGCAATGTGCTTCGATATGGGCCGTTTCTTACCCGTCACCTTGTCTCGTATGAAGTAGTTTCGATACCAATCAATACTTAGAGTGTTATCACGTAAGCGCGCCCGTGTCCCAAAATAACCCTGCAATTCTGGATCGTTTTCTTCGCGCATTGCATGATTCATCGCCCAAAAACTGTCCGCAAGTTTCCGTGCGTGCGTTGTCACAACTAATAATTCTGTATGCAATGCTCTTTGTATGGCTGCGCGATTCTGATCGCTGGCTTCATTGCATTCTTCAAGTGAAAGGTCCGCACGCGTCTCAGCTTCTGGCGAGTTCGCTAGAAGGCTCCACTTACTCATACCCGGCGTCATCATGCTGTCCATGTCCTATCCA
>CAZMVM010000310.1:0-2780 GCA_964569785.1 uncultured Pigmentiphaga sp.
GAAATGAGCGGCCATATTTTTTTCAAAGAACGCTGGTACGGATTCGACGACGGTCTGTATAGCGGCGCCCGTCTGCTCGAAATCTTGGCGGCGCATCCCGATCCGTCGGCCGTGCTTGAAGCTTTGCCTCAGGCAGTTTCCACACCTGAAATCAAGTTGGAGACCGCCGAGGGTGAGCAGTTCAAGCTGGTCGCCGAGCTGCAGCGTCGAGGAGAGTTTTCCGGAGCGCAGGAAATCGTTACCATCGACGGGGTGCGTGTGGAGTACGCCGATGGGTTCGGTCTGGCTCGATCCTCTAACACAACGCCCGTCGTAGTGCTACGATTTGAAGCTGACGATCAGGCAGCTCTGGAGCGCATTCAACATCAATTTCGTGAACAGATTCGGCGCATTGCGCCGGAAGCGGAGCTTCCGTTTTGAAGGGATTGACTGAAACTGCTGAATGGCGTCAATTCGTTGATGCCGCGCGGGCCGCTAATCGTCGGGCCGAAACGCTGCGTGTCATCGACGCGGCGGGACTGAAGATAGACGTTAGCGCTCAACCCCAGTCGCCCGAACTTGACGCCGCCGCGCAAGCGCTTCTGCAAGCCAGGGGCTTGCATGAAGCCCGTCGTGCCCTGTTCGCAGGCGAGCACGTGAACAATACCGAGCAACGCGCAGCGTGGCATACCGTCTTGCGTGATGCTGCGCCACCACCTGCGGTGGCGCTTGAACGCGAGCGGGTGCGCGCCTTCGTGCAACGCGCTGATACCGAACGACGCTGGCGCAACATTGTGCACATCGGTATCGGCGGCAGCGATTGGGGGCCACGTCTGGCAGTGGGGGCTTTCGGTTACACCGGACGCTGGCGCGCCATTCGCTTCGTGTCCAATATCGATGGTCACGCCATGGTCGGGGGCCTAGCGGGGCTCGATCCGCACGACACCCTCGTCGTCGTCTCATCAAAGTCGTTCACCACCACCGAGACCTTACACAATGCCGAACGGGCCCTGGCCTGGCTCCGGTCAGCAGAAATCGCCGACCCCTACCAGCAAATCGTCGCTATTACTGCTAACCCGCAACGCGCCGTTGCGTGGGGTGTACCAGAACAGCATGTTTTTCGGCTCTGGGATTGGGTAGGGGGGCGCTACTCCATTTGGTCGTCCATCTCCTTGCCTGTGGCATTGTCCGTGGGGTCCGAGGTCATTGCCGGCATGACCGCGGGTGCTGCCGAAATGGACCGGCACTTTTTGCAAGCCCCGCTCAACGAGAATGCGCCGGTGCAAATGGCGATCGCGGGTGTGGTGAATCGTAGTGTGCTGGGATACGGGTCGCTTGCGGTGGTGCCGTACGATACGCGCCTGTTTTACCTCGTGTCGTATCTTCAGCAGCTCGAAATGGAATCGTTGGGCAAATCGGTCGACCGCGACGGTAACCCGGTAGAAGTGCCGACGGGGCCGGCGGTTTGGGGCATGCCGGGCACCGATGCGCAGCACACGTTCTTTCAGTGGTTGCACCAGGGTAGTGACGGAGCCCCGGTCGACTTCATCGTTTGCCGCCATCCAGATCATCATTGGCCCAATCATCATCGCCAACTGCTGGCTAACTGTCTTGCTCAGCGCGCCGCTTTGTTGCGCGGAAAAACAGCTGAAGAGGCAAGCAGTACCGATGCCCCCGAGCTGGCTGCTCATCGTGCCACCCAGGGGGGGCGGCCTTCCACGCTGATCGTATTGCCGCGTCTTACCCCGCACTCATTGGGTGCCTTATTGGCGCTGTACGAACACAAAGTGTTTGTGGAAAGCGTCATTTGGGGAATTAACCCGTTTGATCAGTGGGGGGTGGAATTTGGCAAAACGATGGCCTCAGGGCTTGCGCGTGAGATCGCCGGTGAACTCAGCCCGCCGGGAACGCACGATCCGTCAACCAGTTATTGGCTCGATGTATTTTCCCGTTCAAGGCCGTAAGGGCCGACGGCATTCGCAGTCGCATGTACATTCTCATTGTTCGCACCTCGTCCATGGGGGACCTGATCCATACGCTTCCGGCTGTATCGGACATCGTCCGGCGTTATCCTGAAGCGGTCATCGATTGGGTTGTTGAGGAAGCCTTTGCCGAGATTCCCTCGTGGCATCCTGCGGTCGACCGGGTGATTCCGGTTGCTTTGCGGCGCTGGCGTCGTAGCTGGTTCTCTGCGCCGGTCCGTAAAGAACGCGCCGCTTTCCTGGAGCAACTGCGTGCTCGCACTTATGACGTGGTCATCGACTCGCAGGGCTTGATCAAGTCGGCCTTGCTGGTTGCGGCCAAGGCGCGTGGGCCTGTCCATGGTCTTGACTGGGCTTCTGCGCGCGAACCGGTCGCGTCGCTCTTCTACCGCTATCGACATCGCGTACGGCCGATGCAACCCGCGGTTCGTCGCTACCGCAAATTGTTCGGGCTCTCCGTCGGATATCGTTTCGAGGGCGAGCCCGATTTCAATTTGCAACGGGTACTGAAGCACCCTCTGGAGCCAGTAGAACTGTCTAACGGAGAGCTCTGGCACCCCGACGAGGCCCCCTTTGCCGCCATCATGCCGTCAGCCAGTCGCCCGGCCAAGCTGTGGCCCACCGCGCATTGGCAGGCGGTTCTTCGATATCTAAACGAGGCGGGCTACCTACCCGTATTGTTCGCCGGCAATGACGAAGAGCGTCAGCGTGCCGAGACGATCGCGCAAAGTGTGCCAAACGCGCTTGTGCTGCCGCGCTTGCCCTTGCTTCACACGGCGCGGGTCATCGCCGAAGCCGAACTCATGGTGGGGCTGGACA
>CAZMVM010000311.1:0-2770 GCA_964569785.1 uncultured Pigmentiphaga sp.
TTTCGCTATTTGGAGGCCGCATTCAAGACGGTGCAGACCGGCCCCTTACGTTCCACTCGCTCATTAGTCTGTCTCTGGATCTCGTTGGAATCCGTTGATTGTAATGAAAGTGATGTCGACAGGGTGGGCGCTGCGGAAGAAGCGGTTCCCTATTTCACGATGTTGGCGAAGAAATAAATGGCGAAACGGCGCATGGGCGCTGCGTCGCCTGCGCGTTTGGCCGCGCGGCCGGCTAACCTGTAATGACCGACAAACTGCAGACAGTGGCGCGGTCTGCTTTCGTCTCAAATGACTGGGCCTCGCTGGCGTAGCAGCGCAACGTGCCCGCCGGGGTGCGCTTGCATGCAGAGGCGTGGCGGGTGTTGTTCGAAAGATTGTAGGGCTTCACAGCACACGCCAGCTTTGTCCGCACGGCAGCCTAGGCGCTGGAGCCGTATTTCAGCGGGCGTCACACTGACAGTACGCGCTTTCGCGTGGCCGACCGCTTTGGGCAGCCTGCGCCACACCGTTTTGCCGCCTCGGGACCGAGTTAAGCCGGCCAAGGCATCTGCAAGACAAGGAGGCGTGCCTGTGGCAACGCCCGCCCACGTGCGTGTGTGGTGCGGGACGACACTCAGCCTTCTGATGGAGGGTGTGCGCTAGTTGCCCGCGGTAGGCCTGCACTGGCAAACCCGCATCGCACCTCAATTATTCGTCTTGTCTTGTCGTGTTAGCTGCGACTTCTCGCGCGAGATCCTCGTTCAACTGCTTCCCTACCAGCCCGGCCGCATAATCCGAAATATGATCGGTGAATGAATACATCATTCGGCCATTTTTTACCGGGCCACAAACCCCCGTATCTGCATCACAGTAGGTTTCGGTAGCGTCGAATATACGCACCGATTCGGGAAATGCCTGCTGCAGTTTCTCCAGCATCGTACGGTAAAGAGCGATATCGGCATTGAAGGTCGCAGTGGGTCCCTCGCAGGCGGGGTTCTCGTTGCGAAGATAGCGGTTCACCAGCGGTAAGCTTGTCTTTCTTTCGACGCAGTCTTGTGGGTTTGGCAAGACTGGGTTGTCTACTACGATTATGACTCGTTTGCCGGCGGTCACAAGCTTTTCTACGGCGCGGTGAACTCCTTCATAGGTCTTATCAAGGTTGCCGACGTGGTTTAACTTCTTAAGGTAGTTGTAGTCGTAGGCACTAAGGTTTCCGCCACCTACACCGTCACTCAGGCCGAACAGTACGCGTACGGCCGTGGCAAGAACGACTGCATCGATATTCGGATTCGCGATAATCGCGTTGATCGCCAGTGTCGTCAACGGGCGGACCGGGTCGTTATCTGATTCCAGGAAAGGCACCGGCGCGCCGTTCGGGCCATTGCCGCCAATGAACAACCAGCGTCCGGCCTCTGTCGACGTTCGCATAAGGCCGGCATATAGTGCCCCGGCCTTGCTGTCGCCCATCAATGCATAACGTACGTTACCGCGGCTGTCGCTTTCACACACGGCGAAGAGGGCCTGCTGGGCAGGGTCTTCGATGCCGCAGCCCGGCGCCAAGTAGGGGCCTGTAGCGCCGTCGAAGCCGGAATTCAACACCGCGTTCATTGCGATCACCGGGCGCTCCGGGATCCCAGTGCGCGTGTAGGCGTAGAAACCGACACCGCCGGCGCAAGCCATGAGCACCACCAGGATGGCGACCGCACTTCGCGGCGAGTTACGGCGTATGGGTTGCTCGATGAACCGGTAGGTGAGCCAGGCCAATGCGGTGGCAAGTGCGACCGCTGCCAGTCGCGTCGTGGCCGCGGGCATACCGCTTTCGACAATGCGCGCTAGCGACAATAGCGGCCAGTGCCACAGATAAAGCGGGAAGCTGATCAGCCCGAACCAAACCATGAGGCGATTTGCCAACACAGTTCGGTTCAGCCATGCTTGCGGCCCAGCGAAGATGATGAGAACGGATCCAGCAACGGGTAGCACAGCCCATATGCCGGGAAAGGCCACTTCCGGGGTGATTTGCCAGAAGCCGAAGGCCAGCATCGACAACCCCAACACTGACAGTAAGCCGGGATTCGCTTTGACAGTTGCGGTAGCGGCCGACACCAGGGTTCCTTTCCGCTGCAGAGTGAACCAAGCCAGCAGGGCGCCGCATAGCAATTCCCAAAAGCGCGTCTGCGGAGAGTAGAACGCTGCGACTTCGTCTGACCCGACGGCCGTCATGTTGAGGGCGAAGGAAGCGAGGGCCACCGCGATGGTAACGACAAGCAAATTGAGCCGGCGCTTCCAAGCCAGCCAGAGCAGTAGCGGCCACACGATGTAGAACTGTTCTTCGATCCCAAGGCTCCATAAGTGCAACAGGGGCTTGGTCTCTGAGGCATTGTCGAAATAGCCCGCTTCGGACCAGAACACTAGGTTGGCCACGAAGCCAGCGCCTGCGGCGATGTGCTTTCCCAACTGCCGGAATTCGTCTGCCAACAAGGAATGCCAGCCCAGCCCGTACGTTACAAGCAGAACGACGAATAAGGCCGGGAAGATTCTCTTGATCCGGCGGGCATAGAAGTCGGTGAAACTGAAATTGTCGGTACTGAGGCTCTTGAAGATGATCGTCGAGATCAGGAAGCCGGAGATGACGAAAAAGACGTCCACGCCGATGAAGCCGCCCGGAATAAGGTCAGGAAAAGCGTGGAAGATCACCACCGAGAGCACTGCTACCGCTCTCAGTCCATCGATGTCAGGCCGATACTTGGGGTGGGTGAGGTGTTCGGAGGGCTGCGAATGAGCAGTAGCGGGA
>CAZMVM010000312.1:0-2753 GCA_964569785.1 uncultured Pigmentiphaga sp.
CGAACAGGCCACGGGTTGTACCTTCGCGCACGAAACGCGATAAGTCTGTTGCAAATAGGATGTTGAAAAGCGCATCGGGTTTGGCATCTGCCACTGCCTGCACCACATTGCCGGCGTCCACCTTGCCTAGCGGGGCAGCAATTTCCGCCACGAATTCAATATCGGGTTGTTGCTCACGCATTAACTGCTTGAAGCTGTTCATGGCCGACAGACCATACTCGTAGTCGGGATACACAATAGCCCAACGCTTCTTTTGCAGTGCGACAGCACGGGGCACCAGCCCGGCTACTTGCATGTACGTGGAAGGACGCAACCGGAAGGTATAGCGATTTCCTTGCTCCCACGTGATCTTGTCAGTGAGCGGTTCCGCTGCCAGAAACAGAATTTTCCGTTGGCGCGCATAGTCGGTTAACGCCAGGCCGGTGTGAGACAGAAAACCACCGAAGAGCAGGTCGACGTTTTCCCGGGTACGCAGCTCTTCTGCCAGGCGTACGGAATCGCCCGGATTGCCGTTGTCGTCGCGGGAAATGATTTCGATCGGCCTACCCAGGACGCCACCCGCGGCGTTGACTTGCTCCATGGCAAGTTGCCAGCCCCGGCGGTAGGGCTCTAGAAAAGCGGGCTGGGCTTTATAGCTGTTGATTTCCCCAATACGAATAGTGTCGCTGGATTTGGCAGCAAGGGCGGGGGAAATAAGTGTTAGGGCGGCAGCAATGCCGGCGATCCATTTTGCAACCGGAGCGTGTTTCACCCGGCATCTCCTTTCAAATTGCTCATATCGAGCGTGTCAACAAGCGGCGTAACGGGTAGGTCATTCACTGCGGCGATGCTGCCGTACCTGAGTCGGCGAAATGCTCCTACAAAATGGTACTAGCGCCCCGAACCGCATGTATGGGAAGAACATTTGCCTCGAAGGGACCAAACTTGCCCAAAGCTGCATTATGCAACTCGAGGCGATGCCCCAAGGGTAATGGGTAACGACTAATTATGCTCAATTTGAGCATAATTAGTGTAAACTACCCGAACTCGGAAAAGGCGTTTATGCTAACTTTGAGCATAAAAGAAGTCAACGAAATTTTGAATAATTTTTATGGCTTCCCCAGTCGACTGGTCATCTCATCGACAAGTCGCGGAACCGGGCGCTACGCGCGCATTTCCAAGGTTGTACTCTGCTGATCTGATGACCTGTTGCTTGTTTGAGTAAAGCAGGCTTGATCTCCCATTTGCTCCAGCGAACAGCCGCGTGAATGCCGAGACCCGCGGCACCGAGCAACTCGTGAGTGTCTAAATGCTTCGCACGCAGTCCGTGCCCGCAGCCCACCTTGGCAAAGAGAAAAGTGGTAGTTTGCCCGGCGGCAGAGCGCGAGGACGAATCAGACCGGTCCGGTCTTTGATGATGTTATCTGGAGGTATTGCCGTGTCTTCAACAGATGTGTTGTTAGTGGTTGATATTCAGAATGATTTTTGCCCCGGTGGAGCGCTGGCTGTGGACGATGGTGACGGTATCATTCCGTTAGTCAACGATCTGCAGCAACGATTCGAGCACGTCGTGCTGGCTCAAGACTGGCATCCAAAAGGCCATCAGTCGTTTGCTTCGTCGCACCCGGGTCGGCGACCCTACGACACGATCGAGCTTGCTTATGGCGCCCAAGTATTGTGGCCGGATCACTGTGTTCAGGGAACCCGCGGCGCCGAATTCCACCCTGACCTCGATACGACCAGAGCGCGGCTAATCGTTCGCAAGGGCATCTACCCCCACATCGATTCTTACTCTGCCTTTCGTGAAAACGACCGCAGCACATCCACGGGATTGGCGGGGTTCCTGCGAGAGTTGCAGATCACACGCCTCTTCATATGTGGGATTGCTACCGATTTTTGTGTGAAGTGGAGTGCTTTGGATGCCCGAGCTGCGGGGTTTGACGCCGTGGTGATCGAAGACGCCTGTCGGGCAATTGACATTGACGGCTCGTTAGCGGTCGCCCGGGCCGAAATGTTGGAGGCGGGAGCTAAGCTCATTGAGGCTGCCGAGCTGAGTCAGTTGGTTGAGGGGTAGCACGCGATATCTATCGCGCAATGTGGGGCACGTCTTGATGAAGGCGGCTTGTGAACGTGGCGGAACGCGTCGACTTGCCGTCGGGGTGGCGGGGATCAACCCCTTGACCGAGCTGCAGGCATGACAAAGCCCGCGTGGCATGCCACTAGTCTTTCAACGCGTGGCATGACAGGCGGGCCTTACTACTATTGGCGAGCCGCGATTTGCGGCATTACCACTATTACTTGAGTCGGGTTTCTTTGTACTCGACGTGCTTGCGTGCGACTGGGTCGAACTTCTTGATGACCAGCTTCTCGGGCTTATTACGCTTGTTTTTGGTCGTGGTGTAGAAGTGACCCGTGCCAGCGCTGGATTCAAGTTTGATTTTCTCGCGAACGCCTTTGGCCATGATGTGCTCCTGTTAGGTTAGGTGGGGGTGATCCCCGAGCGGTTTGTCGGCTTATACCCGCTCACCGCGCGCACGCATTTCGGCAAGGACGACGTCGATGCCTTTCTTGTCGATCGAACGCAAGGCGGCAGCACTGACGCGCAGACGCACCCAGCGGTTCTCGCTTTCTACCCAAAAGCGACGCGATTGCAGGTTGGGCAGAAAACGGCGCTTGGTTTTGTTGTTGGCGTGGGAAACGTTATAACCCACCATCGGCTTCTTGCCGGTTACCTGGCATACACGCGCCATGACCAAACCTCTTTTCCGTAAATT
>CAZMVM010000313.1:0-2705 GCA_964569785.1 uncultured Pigmentiphaga sp.
GGCGGTCAGTTTAGCTGCTTTGTTGGGGGCATGCGGCGGCGGAAGTGGCAGCGGCGGAGGAGGTGTCGTCTCCGCTCCCCCGCCGCCTCCGGCCCCCGCGCCCAGCCCGTCTCCCACTCCTACCCCGGCTCCAACACCTTCTCCGACGCCCACGCCGTCGCCAGCTGACTCAGAAATTGCCAATCTCCAGGAAAGCCGGACGTTTAGCGACGAGGCCACCACCACGAGCGTTTCGGTTTCTCCACTAGATGTAGTGGTTGAGACTACGAGCCGATCACGCGCGCCAATCACCGTTACCTATGATGCGAGCAGCCAAAGTTATACAGTCCAAACCGAAGGGCGCTCGCAGACGTTCGGCCCGAACGAAGAGCAGCCGCAGCGTTGGGATGGCGAACGCCGCTATGCACATGCAGGCAGCAGCTACCTCACGCTAGTCACCAATCCCTATTCCAGCGCCGAGTTTAGCAACAAGTACGTCGGGATGGGGTACTGGCAATCCAACTCGTTCAGCGGCGGATCTCAGCAAACCTCTTTTAGCACTTTCACTTATGGCTTCGACACGCCCAATTCTTCGGTACCCCGCACGGGCGCGGCTCACTGGCTCACGGATGTTTTTGGATTGCTCACCATACCCGGAAGCGAAGTGCGGATCGTTCAAGGACTTGGCGATTTCGCTGTCGATTTCGCTGACGGTACGTTCGTTTCGAGCGCGTTTCTCAACGAGTGGGATGTCGTAACCATAGGCGGCTCTGGTGGAGCTCTACACTTCAAGGCCGGCGGCCAGCTGGATTCTGCCAACGGCTTCAATGGATTGTTCAGCTACGAAGGCAGTGATGCCACCCTGCATGGCACGCTCAGCGGCAGCTTCTATGGACCGAACGCGAACGAAATCGGTGCCACTTTCAGTGCCGGTGGCGGCAACGGTGCGTCGTTAACCGGCGCTCTGACGGGACAACGGTTTCCCGTCGGAAGTACAAGCGATGGCATTCGTAACATCTCCCTAACCAACCTCCTGGTTGATGACCGCTTGTTCGGGGAGAGCGTAGCTCTCCAATGGACGACGACTGAAGGCGAAAACGGCTTCTCAAGCCTGGTGCACGGTCGCTCCGTGGGGACTGTAGATGTCACGGGTGCTGGCAGCATTCAGAGCATTGGTTTGGATAGCGTCAAATATCAGCCGCAGGCTGCGGAAATTGATCCTGAAGGACCCGCGAATTTCACGACTTATCGCTCCATCTTGGCCGGCAATCCACTGGAGGTCTCCTTCTACAAAGTGGGAGAGGCGAACTCGGAGATCGCGCTCACCTATTCTAGCTTCGTTGGATGGCAGTCGAGCGAAGAGGGGGTAATCCCGAGCGGACTAGCCACAGAGACATTCCACCGTCGTTATCTGGTCTACGGAATTGAAACGCAGCCTGAGCTACTCGCTAAGCGAACTGGTACGGCCAATTTCACCGGCCTGGCTTACGGGACGGGATCGTCCATGCGGGGCGAATCTTATCAGATAGGAGGCACATCACAGTTCACGGTCGATTTCACGGAAGGATCTTACGACGGATCGCTTCAGCTAAGGGGCACCGACACAAACGGAGCGATAAATGATTTCGGGCAGTGGACCTTTGCGAGCACTCTCGTCTCGGGCGAGATGCTTTCGGCCTCGCTTACCGGGTCCGGCTCATACGATCCGGGGAGCTCCATCTTTCCACAATTCTACGGCCCGACCGGTCAGGAGATTGGTGCCGTATTTTCTCTTAGGACCGGCCAGACTCCTACCGAGGACAGTATAAGTATCGTTGGCGTCACCTTGGCCAAACAGAGATAGCGCGGGGAGATCGATGACGTCGTCGCGGAACTAACGGGGAGAGCTTCCTGCTTCATTGATAGTAGCGGGTCGTCTTGGCGCCTTCCTGGCTTGGGAAACCTGTTCGGCACTGGGGGGTAAGCCCCATGACGAAGGAGCTCTTGCCTCCCTGTACATTGGCGCCGGTCGCGGACGAGCGACCGGAGGCCAACTTCCTTACGTCGATCGACCGCATCGCTGTGATGCCTGTCTCGGTCACATGCGGACGGCCAATGCTGCCCAGGTGTTTGGAGATGGGAACGCCCGATTAACTGGAACACTTTGGTTTCGTTGATGGGCGAATTCTCGCATGCTGCTGGCCATGAAAGCGTTCACGGGCCTGTTTGCAGGTTAAGTTGGGAACCCTTGCTCGCGATCTGAAATTTGACAACACGATCTCATTGCGCTCGCACTTTGAACTGGAGAGTGAATGACCCGCGCAAGTATAGATTATTTTGTGGCTCAGGCTCGCCGATGCCGGCGCCTAGCCAGAAGCGCGGACGACTATACAGCGAAGTCCTTGAATGACCTTGCCGATGATTACGACAGACAAGTCCAGATGATTGCGGAAACGTCAGACACATCGCAGCGATCTTGAAGCACAGATCAGTGCTGCCAACACGCGCGGGGCTACGCCAGCGCTGCTAGCTACTGCATTTACTTCGCTCGCCCAACCATCTGTGTGACACAGGTATTCCATAGCCATGTATCCGGCGTGACTGATCACAAGGCCCAGCTCGAAAGCGTGCCTTGATGAAGGAATTCATCGCGCAGCGAAAAAGTATTGCCGTGGCTGTAGTGTGCGCGGTGCCCACAGCATATGAGCTTGGTGTCTCAGCGAGGCTTTGGCCCCCCATTTCAATTG
>CAZMVM010000314.1:0-2676 GCA_964569785.1 uncultured Pigmentiphaga sp.
ACAGCTGGCAGGTTGGTTGTGTGACGTGCTGGATACACTGGAAACAGGCGCAGACGCGTCGGCAAAGGTCCGCGATCGGGTTCGTGAGCAGGTAGTGGGACTTTGCCGCCGATACCCGGTGTATCAGCAACTCCACTGAACTATGACGTGTCGTGCTTCCATCATGATCGCAAGATGTTGCCTTTTTATGCGCGTTGGGAGGTTACCTCATCTTGCAGGGGGAGTCCTAAATGGAACTGCGCCATCTTCGTTACTTCATCGTCTTGGCTGAAGAATTGCATTTCACGCACGCAGCCGGGCGACTACATATCGAGCAGCCGCCATTGTCCCGGGCTATCAAGGAACTTGAGGATGAACTGGGCGTCATGCTATTCGAGCGTGACCGTCGAGGAACTCGATTGACTGCGGCCGGCACAGCGTTCCTGCAAGACGTTCGCCGGCTGTTCACAACGCTTGAGCAAGCACGGCAAAATGTGAAAGCCATCGGAGCGGGCCTACGAGGCAGCCTGCGCGTAGCTGTGTCCGATGGAGCGATCGACCCACGGCTATCGACATTTCTAGCTCGATGCCGTGCCGAAGAGCCTGAAATAGAAATTCGTCTGTCTGAGGTGCCGCTGGCCGAGCAATTGCGCGGTCTGCGTTCGGGCGATTTCACCATTGGGTTTGCACATACTGCCGAGGCCGGAGCCGACATCGTGGCCGAAGCCGTCTGGCGAGATCCGCTTGTAATTGCCATACCTGCAAGGCATGCGCTACTCGGCCACAGGAAAGTGCCACTTCACGCACTCACGCATCAACCACTTATCCTCTGCGACCCGCAGGTGTGCGAAGGGTACTGCCGAGAGTTGACTCGACTTCTACACCCGTTGGAATACGAGCCGCAAGTAGTTGAGCGCGCATCGTCTTTAGACATGATGCTTACCTTGGTCGGTGCAGGATATGGCGTCGGATTCACGACCACGGCAAGGGTGTCTTTATGTCAGCGCCCAGACGTGGTGACCCGTCCTTTGGCTCTCGAATCGGCCGAGATCACCACCTATTTGCTTCGCCCCAGAAGCAATACCAATATGTCAAGCCTACTGGAGCGGGTTATCGTCCGCCTGCACGAAGGCTTCGACACCTGACCGTCAAGAGGTCAACCTCAAGACTCTTTGGTGGAGTTCAGATTGTGCTCCGTCGCAGTCATGAGTTCGGCGCTACTGATCTTGAGTGCTGCGGCAATCTTCAATATCAGGGCCAACGAGGGTAAATGTTCGCCCCGCTCGATTTTTCCCATATGCGAGCGCTCGACCCCGGCCAATGCAGCTAACTCCTCCTGAGCAAGGCCTTGGTCTATACGAAACGCGCGCACCGCCTTGCCGAACGCCAGGGCTGGCTCGGCTTCATATCGTGTTGTGCCCGGGGGACGGCCTCGTTGAACAGTACGCTTCTGCATTTGCAGAAGCGTCGTGCAGCCAATAGAATTTAACCACGTTAAATTTAACTCATTGGTATCATGTCGGATGGGTTTCTTGGTCAATTCTTTTCTTGGGGCTCTTATGCACGATGCCCCCAACCCGCACCCTCGTCTTAGGCTTGCGGTAGCACCGGGCGTACAGTCATCAAAGCTTTCCGCACTTCTGGCGCGGCAACGTACAGAAGAGCCAGACGTCACTCTCACTTTTTGTGAAGTTGCAGGGGACGCCCTGCGAGAAGGGCTTTTTGAAGGCCACTACGACGTCGGGTTGTCATTTGAGGGGCACAACGATTCAACTCTCAAAACGCAACCGTTGTGGACGGAGACCATGGCCATCGCCATGCCGTCTCATTTGCACTTGTTCGACCAAGCGAAGCTCACCATCGCCGATCTACAGGACTTTCCTCTTTATCGCTGGCAGGCAGAGATCTGCCCGTTGCTGGATGAGAGGCTGGCATCCCTCATGCCAGCGGGCCAGGAGAGCGTCCAACGGGTGTCTTCTTTCGAGATGATGGCGCTATGTGTAGCCGCTGGCTACGGCGTCGGGGTATCTGCAAGGTCGCGCATCCAGTGTGCCCGTGGATGGGAAATGACCGTGCGACCGCTCGCCGATGGCCCCTATGAAATCGTGACGTACTTGCAGCGATCCAGCGCACAAGCCAACGCCGTGGCGGAGCGATTCGAGCGTAGAGCGCTCCAAGTCACCAGAGCTGGTGCTACCTAATGACGCCTATGGCCAGGGCCGTTGCCCCAGCTATAGGTTGTTGCACGCAGATCAGCCCCCATCAAACGCCATTGCGTTGTCCACCAGCCGACTGACGCTCTGCCGCATATCCTCGGGAATGGGGCACAAGGCAACGGCCTCGGGCGCTTCTTCACGACGCTGGTAATCGCCCATGATGACCCGGATGATCGCGGGCATGTTGGACGGTGTAACCACATCAATGGCCGCGCGATCGCCAAGCTCGGGGTGCGGCTGGGTCAGCTTGCGATATAGGTCCCACGAATCAGCGTGCGGGCACTGGTTCATGAGCACCTGTGCCAGCTTATGCTTGAGCGGCACCAGCTGCCAATCGGGAACCCGTTGTCCCCGGTTGCCCAGGCTGATGGACAGCAGCTTGCCCGCCTTCAACTCGCGGTTGATCTGGTCCTTGGACTTGCCGGCCAGCTTGCCGAACAGAGGGACCGGCAGATTGTTCGGCGACTCGTAGATGGTGAGC
>CAZMVM010000315.1:0-2633 GCA_964569785.1 uncultured Pigmentiphaga sp.
CTGCCGGTCGACGTCATGGGCGTTTACGTCCTGCTGCCGGATGCGCTCTGATGGATCATGCACTCACCATGACGGAAACCGAAACCGTCGAACTGAAAAGGGCTCAACCACATTGGCCGCCATGCCACAAGATACCGGCTCTAGGGCCGAACTTCTTGCCATGATTATTAAGGTGAAAAACAAGGAATGATGATGTCCCCGGCTGTCACATTGTACTATCGGCTTGGCGCCATACCGGTGACAGGAGTGGGCCTTGGCCTGCCTGTCGATCAACTCGATCGGCAGCTTGCCGGGCCGGTGGGCGCTCTGGTCTTTGATGACGCCGGTGTCCACAACCTTGGCGAACTGCTCGATGGTCTGGCCGATACGGAGTTCTCGCGGGAAAATCTAGATGCGTTATTGGCTGACACCTCGGCACCAGAGGACTGGCGTGTTGGTGAAGCATTGGCCGAGCATTATCTGAGTGAAAATCATGACTGCTTCTTTCCGTGGCCCGATGGGCGTGATGAGCGCAAACGTGGCTCCAGCTTGCCGGGCGCAGACCTCGTCGGCTTTCAGCACAAGGACGGCCGCGAGCGTTTTGTGTTTGGCGAGGTGAAAACCTCGTCCCATACAAGTTACCCACCGGGTGCGGTCTATGGCCGGCACGGACTGAAACAGCAGATGGAAGATTTGCGCAACCGCCGCGAGATACGCGATGGCCTAGTGCGTTACCTAGGGCATCGAGCGAGTGGAGCAGCTTGGCGCGAACGCTATCAGGCTGCGGCGGCGGTTTATCTCAACGACACCTGCGAGGTACGCCTGTTTGGGGTGCTGGTCCGGGACGTGCCTCCCCATGAAGACGATTTGCGCGTACGGGTCAACACACTTACGGAGGCTTGCCCTGATGCGATGACGATTGGCTTGATCGCAATTTATCTGCCTGCTGGAAGCATTACCAATCTCTCGGCCAAGGTGGTCGCGTCCCGTCAGCACGGGGGTGACGCATGAATCTTAAGCAAGAGGCATTGGAGCAATTGGAATCGCACTGGGCGGTGGCGGCAATCCCTGTCGATGCGCGTCAGCAAGCCACGGAATTGGCACATTCCAGCCTGGTGCAAAAAGCAGTGGGAAGGCAGTTGCACTTGCCAATGGCAGATTCCGCCCATGCGGAAGATTTGCTAAAACGGGTGGCGCTGGCCTACGAAATGGCCGCTATCGAAGGTTTGCCCGCGTTCCTCAGTCAGTCGCCCGAACAGGATGACTTGCGCCTGCAATGCGTGGCGGGAGCTTGGCGGGCATTCGAGTTCCGCCGGTTAATGCCAGTTGCTACCACGGCTGAAGAAAGGATTTTTCAAGTGCTGCACTTGTCGGGGCTGGCCTATTGCGGCGACCGCTGGTCAGACATCCGGCGCTGGCTCACGGAGAACCGGGCGGCCATTGCCGTGCCGTCCGCAGCCAATCAGCCGTGGCATTTGCGTCTGCTGTATCGCCTGTTCGATTGTTGGGTACGGTTACTGCGCAAGAACGGCTGGGACGATCTGGATCAGATCCGCGAGATTATTGCCGGGTTGCGGGAAGATCAGTCCGAGTATGAAAAATCCTCGCTGAACAGCGGTTCCGACGCCCAGGATCGGGCGATGGCCTTGCGCCTGATTGCGTTCTACCACTGGGCCAAAGCGACCGAAGTGCTAGCCTGCTACGTCCTCCAGGGAGAGCCTCGCGGTGTTCATGCCGTGCTCGACAAGCATTTCGAAGCAGCGACGGATGCTGCCACGGTGTGTGGCGATGCAGCGCTGGAAGTGCTCATGCGCTGGCTTCATGCAACCTCGCGCCAGATGGTTACAGGCTCACTGTGGTGGGTTGCCCATTCGATCAATTCCAGGGTGACGCGCTTCGTCGGCTCCATCACCAAGCATCAAGCCATGTTCGAGTTGCTGCCGCCCCAGCGGGCCGCACTACAGGAACAGGGACTGCTGGATGCTGCCGCGACCGCCGTGGTCATTGACCTGCCGACTTCAGGTGGAAAAACACTGCTTGCACAGTTCCGCATACTCCAGGCATTGAATCAATTTGCCGAACGCGGCGGCTGGGTAGCCTATGTCGTGCCCACCAAGGCATTGGGCAACCAGATCACGCGCCGATTACGGCGCGATTTCGGCCCTATCGGTGTGCGTGTTGAGCAGCTCACGGGCGCAGTGGAAATCGACGCCATCGAAGAGTCCTTACTTTCTTCGACGGAGACTGGCGAAGCCAGAGCGTTCGATGTGCTGGTGGCCACACCAGAAAAGCTGCAATTGGTCGTTCGCAACAAGAAGGTGAGTCGCCCGCTATCGCTGATGGTGATGGACGAGGCGCACAATATGGAAAGCGAGAAGCGTGGCCTGCGCATTGAACTGCTGCTTGCTACCGTCAAGCAGGAATGCACAGGCACCAACTTCCTACTGTTGATGCCGTTCGTAGAGCGCGCCAATGCCCTGGCGCGCTGGCTGGCAAACGACCCGAACTCCGGACGCTCCATCAGTGTTGGCACCAGTCCCTGGCGCCCCAATGAGCAGTTGGTGGGTATGTTCCGTGCCAAGGCAGACGATACGGTTCGTGCCGGATGGCAATTGGAGTTTGAGTCCCTGCTGACCACGCGCAAGACGATTCAT
>CAZMVM010000316.1:0-2629 GCA_964569785.1 uncultured Pigmentiphaga sp.
GCGGCGGCAAACGCCACCAACAATGCAAGGCGGCATCCATATATAACGCGCGACAAAACGCAACGACCCAACGTATCAGTGCCCAAGGGGTACTGAGCAAGCCCGCCTTCCGCCCACATTGGCGGGAGCACTGTGGCCAGAAGATCCTGGCCGTTAGGATCGTTAGGCGCCAGCCAAGGAGCAAACAGCGCCACCGCGGCCAGCGCAGCAACCATTACGCCTCCCACCACCACTTTAGGATGCGCCAGGCGCCGCAGCCAGTTGCTACTCGTAGAAATGGGCAGGGTGGCGGCTGTCATGAGGCTTTGACTCTTGGGTTAAGCACGACATACAGGCTGTCGACGCTAAAGTTGATGAGAAGAACCATTAAACAGAAGACCAATGCGACCCCCTGAATGAGAGGCAGATCAAAGTTTTTGATCGCTTGCACCATCAGATTGCCAATACCGGGAAATGAGAAGATCATTTCTATCAGCAGGGTGCCGCCGAACAAGAAACCGAATTGAACACCGATAAGCGTAAGAGTGGGCAGCGCCGCATTTTTAAGCATGTGCCGCATCAACACATTCCATTCACTTTGTCCGCGTAGACGCGCAGTAGTAACGTATTGCTCGGTAGCCGTCTCAAGCAGACTGGAACGCAATACCCGCACGATGATCGGGCTGAACGACAACGCAAGTGCGAGCGCAGGCAGTATCAGATGCGAGATTGCATCGATGAAGGCGCCCAAATCGCCTTGAAGCAGGGCGTCAAGTAACATGAAGCCGGTAATCGAAGGCACGGCGTAAGACGGATCAACCCGTCCCATAAAGGGCAGGATCGGAAACATCACGCCGAAGACGATGATGAGGATGATTCCCCAAAGAAACGACGGTATCGAAAGCAGCACCACCAGCAAAAAATCAGCGCCCATTTCGCCCTTTCTGCCTTCAAGCTTGTATAGCAGTATTCCGCCTGGAATCGAGATAAGCAGTGCAATGATCAGACTTACCAGCACCAGCTCCAGCGTTGCTGGCAACGCTGATGCCAGCAACGACATAACCGACTCGCGAAAGTAAATTGAGCTTCCCAGGTCTCCTTGCAGCGCCCTGCCCAGCCACACCACATATTGCTCAAAAATAGTGCCATCAAGACCGAGCTCGGTACGCACGGCTTCAATGTCGGCTTGTGTGGCAGACGGCGGGAGCAACATCGCCAACGGGTCGGAGGGGATAAGGCGCAGCACAATAAACACCACCACCGACAGGCACAATGCGGTGACAAACATCGCGCCCAACCGGCGTGCAAGCAGCGATACGGCAGGTGTCATGCGGATCCAATGCGAAATGGAAGGTAAGGGCCGGCACCAATGCACCGGCCCAAGTAACGAGGTTATTTCCAGGAATATTCCTGCGGCAGGATATATCCGGTCTGATAAGTGGGAACGTTAAGATCCTTGTTATGGGCAACGGTAGACACCGACTGAAGCACAGGAATGCTCCAGGCATTTTCTGCCGCCTTAACGTTTAGCTCGCGATAGCCTTCAAGGCGCTTCTGATCGTCCACCTGGGTTTTGAGCTGATCAAATACTTCGGCAAGCTCGGGCTGCTTCCAGGTAGAGAAACGCAGGCGCGGGTCAAGAATGGAGCCCGTGAAGATTTCAGGGTCTCCGGTGGCATTGGCCCAGCTATACAGCATGACTCCATCAAGTTTGGACGAATGACTCAGTTCGAGGTACTTTGCCACGGTGATTTCTTCAACAGTGGTTTCAATACCAATTTGCGACCACATCTGAGCGATGGCCCGCGCCATATCGTAATCCGAGGGGAACGTGTTGTTGCTGGAAAACAGGCGAATCTTAAGCGGCTTCTCTTTGCTGTAGCCGGCCTTGGCCAGCTCTTCGATGGCCTTTTCGCGGTCAAATGGTGTTTCGAAATCGGCTACGTCGCCCGGCGAACCTTTGGACGCCAGCAACGAGATCGGCTTGGCAACGTTGTTATAAAACGCCCGCGACAGGCCCTGCTTGTCTATAGCCAGTTGCATGGCACGCCGCAAATGCACGTTTTGGAACGTGTCGACATAGCTGGGAATCTGCAGGATGTAGATTTCGCTGTATGGATAAACCTTGGCCTCGAGCTTGGGGTTCTTTTGCAGGCGCGCCACTTCGCGAACAGGAATCTGCACCGAGACATCTACCCGACCAGATTCAACCGCTGCCACCCGCGCCGACGAGTCGGTAACAATCTCGAAGATGACGCGCTTGATCTCGGGCTCGCCCTGCCAGTATTTATCAAACGCTTCGAGTGTGATGCGCGAACCGCGTTGATAGTCGACGATTTTGTACGGCCCAGCCCCGATAGGCTGCTTCTGGAATCCGGCTTCGCCCACCTCCTCAAAATAATCTTTGGGAAGAATGTATGAAGCCAAAAAGCCCAGGAATTTAGGTACGGTTGGCGAGGCAACCCTAAACTTGGCGATCGCCTTATAAGGCTCTATGACCTCGACCGACTCTAATGTGGCCATCATGCCACTAAGGGACAAAGTTTTAGTTTGAATGGCGCGATCGAACGTGAACTTGAAATCTTCGGCCGTTAACTTGCTGCCGTCATGAAAATAAACGTCGTCGCGAAATTCAAGTTCAAGCTCTTTA
>CAZMVM010000317.1:0-1105 GCA_964569785.1 uncultured Pigmentiphaga sp.
CCAATCACGCTTGCGCAATGTGGGTCTGTGCCGGAATACGTCGTAGTGTAATTGTTCCATGCGTTCGAGGATACGCAGTCCGCCGTATACGATCATGCGAAGTTCGAGGGCGATGCGTCCGGGAAGCCGACGAGCGAGCGGCAGCCCCTCAAGGAGCAAGCTGCGAGCTTGCGTGGTTTGCTCGCTCATCAGCGCAATCCAGGCGGCGTCGCACAGGCCTTTATCAATATGCGATTCGCTGACTCCGTGGCGTTTCAGTTTGTCTTGCGGCAGATAAACACGCGACTTCTTCCAGTCAATGGCCACATCTTGCCAGAAGTTCACCAATTGCAGTCCGGTGCAAACGGCGTCGGACTGGCTGCGGTTGAAGGCATCGTCTGCGTCGTACAAGTGCAGCAGCAAGCGTCCCACCGGATTGGCCGAGCGTGTGCAATAGTCCAGCAAGGCTGCTTCGTCTGCATAGCGATGCGTAGTGACATCCTGTTCAAACGCCGACAAAAGATCCAGAAACGGCTGCAACGGTAATCCGTGGGTTTTGATGGTGTGTGCCAGCGGACCAAAGACGCCATATAAAGGATGCGAAGCTGAAATCGCATGTCCGTTACCCAGGCAAAGTAACGCTTCGCGATAGGCGGCCAGCTTCTGAAGCCTGATGTCGGGTTCGTCATCCCCTTCGTCGGCAATGTCGTCAGCGCTGCGGGCAAAGTGATAGATATGCGAGATCGGGGCGCGCAAGCGGCGGGGCAACAAGACAGAAGCTACCGGGAAATTCTCATAGTGGTCCCGGGGCTGCACATCGAATGTCGACATGGATTAGACTTTCGCTATTAGGGGAGTTTTATGCCACGTCCAATTTCGGCTTCGATTTCGTTGTCGTCTTTAAAGCACAATCTGGCGGTCGTCGCCCAACAATTGATCAGTTTCAGTCAACAGAACCGCCGGGTTGTCCCCAACATTTGGGCGGTCATCAAGGCAAATGCGTATGGCCATGGCATTGATAATGCGGTGCGGGCATTTGGCCAGGCCCAGGGTCTTGCCATGCTTGATCTGGATGAGGCCGTCCGGTGCCGCGAACTGGGGTGGGACAAACCCATCCTGATGCTCG
>CAZMVM010000317.1:1115-2624 GCA_964569785.1 uncultured Pigmentiphaga sp.
GACATCCGCGTTTTTCGAGATTATAGTTTATGGACTACGGTGCATTGCCAGGAACAGCTGGACATGCTCAAGGCCGCCGCGCCTGGGCCAGGCCTGAATGCGATGATCAAGCTCAACACGGGGATGAGCCGGCTGGGTTTTTCACCCGCCGCCTTTGCCGGAGCGTACCGGCAGGCGCTCGAAGAGCAATCAAGGGGAGCGCTTTGCATTGTCGGAAAGATGACACACTTTGCGCGATCGGATGACGACGCTCGTGTCACCGAAGCACAGTTCAATCTGTTCATGGATGTCTGTCGCGACTTGCCGGGGCCAGTCAGTCTGTGCAACTCGGCCGCCACGCTGACACCACGGTACTGGTTATGGGCACCGCCCGAGCTTGAGCAATGGGTTCGACCAGGAATCTGTCTGTATGGTTCGACTCCGTTCCCGGGTCAGTCGGCAGAAGATCTGGGCCTGGAGCCGGCTATGACGCTGAAGTCCCGTATCATCAGTGTCCAGGAGGTTCCCGCCGGCCAGGGTGTGGGGTACGGACATGTGTTTGTCGCTTCCCAGCGGATGCGGGTCGGGGTGGTGGCCTGCGGTTATGCTGATGGCTATCCGCGCCATGCACCAAATGGCACGCCAGTCACGGTTGATGGTCGCCCAACCCAATTGCTTGGTCGGGTATCCATGGATATGCTCATCGTCGACCTGACTTCCCTGCCCAATGCAGGCATTGGTTCGCCGGTCGTACTGTGGGGTCAAGGCGGGCCTTCAGTCGACCAGGTCGCTCACGCAGCCGGCACGATCGGCTACGAGTTATTATGCGCGCTGGCACCTCGAGTGCCTGTCGACGTCAGCTAGCCCCCAGAAACGGAAGACATATATGAAGAATCAGTGCGTTTTGGTTACGGGAGCAACCAAGGGAATAGGTTGGGCAATCAGTCGTCGTCTGGCCGATCTGGGCTGTCATGTTGTCGGACTTGCCCGTCATACGCAAGACATCGATTTCCCGGGTTATCTGTATTCGTGTGACTTGTCCAATGCAGGGGAAACTGAAGACATCCTGCGGGTCATACGCGAAAAATATCCGGTCGACGGCATTGTCAACAACGTTGGCATTGTCAAGCCTGAGGCTCTTGGCGAAATCGATCTCTCATCCCTTTATCAGGTCTATGATCTGAACTTGCGGGTTGCCGTCCAGGTTACCCAGGCCTTTGTGCCGGCAATGAAGGCGCGTCACGAGGGCCGGATTGTCAATATATGCAGTCGTGTCATACATGGGTCAGCTGGTCGCACGAGCTATTCTGCTGCAAAGGGAGCACTGCTGGCCTGTACCAATACGTGGGCACTCGAGCTGGCGCCTTATGGCATCACTGTCAATGCCGTGTCGCCGGGCCCGGTGGAAACCGAGCTTTTCCGAGAAGCCACCCCAGTGGGAAGCGAGGCAGAAAAGGCGGCGTTGAATACCATTCCTATGGGAAGGTTCGAGGCCGGTTCCCTTCGTCGGCTCGCCGCCGGCGCTGGTCC
>CAZMVM010000318.1:0-2622 GCA_964569785.1 uncultured Pigmentiphaga sp.
GCGTGGCCTGCTGAACGGCAGCAAACAAATCGCCGTCATAACTGTGATCAATCAGATGAGCGATAACTTCGGTATCGGTCTGGCTTTCGAACTCGTAGCCGGCTGCGCTCAATTCACTGCGCAGCTCGTCGTGGTTTTCGATGATGCCGTTATGCACCAGGGCAATGCGGGGTTCGCCCCGGCCCTGCCCGGAAAAATGGGGGTGAGCATTATGTGTCGCAGGCGCCCCATGGGTAGCCCATCGGGTATGCGCAATGCCGGTATACCCTGCCAGTTTCTCGGCCTGTATTTCCCGTTCGAGTTCGGCCACGCGTTGGGTACTGCGAGTACGGCGCAAGCCGCCCTCGGCGTAGACAGCAACACCGCAGGAATCGTATCCTCGGTACTCGAGGCGCTTCAGACCCTCTACAAGAATGGGGGTGACATCTCGCTGCGCAACCGCGCCAACAATTCCACACATAGGCCTAACTCCTGGCTGAAATTCAATGGCCCTATTGTGCTCAAGTCTGCGAGAAATAAGATTTCTAAATTAACACTAAAATGAACATTAATTTCGACATAAAGTTAGCACGAAATAATATTTCATCATTGAGTTAAAAATGAATAAAATTGACGATGCTGTGTCGCTGGACGAGCTCGATATGCGCATTCTGGAACAACTGCAAGCCGATGCCTCCTTGACCAACCACGAGTTGGCTCTTCGCGTTCACGCGTCCGCACCCACATGCCTGAGGCGAGTTCGCCGCCTGCGCGAAACGGGGGTGATCGACAAGCAGGTGGTCATCGTCAACCCAGAAAAACTGGGCACTACGCTGACAGCCATTATTGAAATAACGCTTGATGTGCAAACGGCCGAAAATCTGGCGGCGTTTGAGAAGCGTGCCGCGGCAGAGCCCGCAATCTTGCAGTGTTACCGTGTCTCGCAAGGGCCGGATTTCATCGTGGTGGCCCAGGTCGCCGATATGCCTGCTTACCATGCCATGGCGCACCGCACGTTCACATCAGATGCCAATGTACGTAACGTCCGCAGCTTTTTCTCGATACACAGAAGCAAGTTTGAAACCCGCATGCCCATCATGCCTTCGGCATCGAATTAAGCGGGCGAAAACCTCAGCCCCGCGCAGCGAATCGAGTGACTGCAGCCTTGAATGCGTCCAGATAACGATGAGCCATGCGCCGCGGATCGTGATGCTCCAGCACGTAGGCATGTGCATTCTGGACCAGACGGTTGCGAAGTTGACCATCAGACAAGATTTGCTGGATGGACGCCGCCAGCGCTTGATGGTCTCCCACCTTGCACAACAAACCCCTGTCGTCGCCCACCACTTCAGCCAGCCCACCCGCGTCCGTTGATACGACAGGCACCGAATAGACAAACGCATCCAGCACGCTACTGCCCAAGGCCTCTTGCTTCGAAGCCATCACGAATACGTCCATCAAACGATAAAGATCTTCGACCCCTTGCTGGAACCCCGCGAACAGGTAGCGATCGTTCAGGCCAAGTTCTGCAACCAGGTCGCGCGCCGGCTGCTCGGCATCGCCGCCGCCTCCCAGATGCACAAAGACAAAGTCATTGCGAGTACAGCCAAGTTCGTGCACTGCCCGCACCAGGGTGCAAGGATCCTTTTCTCGGGTCAGGGCTGACACGGTAGCGATAACCTTGCGGCCGGCCAACTGGTGACGCTCCGAGAACTCTCGGGCCCGGTCCATGTTCAGCACCCGGGCTTCGATGGCACTCGGAATGACTTCCACCGCCAAGCCGAGCCTGCGCGGCTCCGCCGCAGCCGCCTCGCTGATGGCCACAAACAAATCTGCCCGACGCCACTTCCATAGAGTCTTTGCGCGCTTCTTCTCGGACACGGGGAACGCCGTGCGTCGGGTAAAGGCAACAGGGCGACGCAATAGCGGCTTGAGCGTAGCGAGCCACGTCAGGGTATTTGCCGTCTGCGCGTGCAGCAGATCGAATTCGCGCGCAATGCCCAGCAGCTGCATGCAAAGTGATGCGACAGAGCCGGCCTCGTACACCTCGAAGCCGTCACCGCGCGCTGCCCGGGCCAGAGGCTCTCCGCGTCGTGCCAACAAGGCAACATGATGCCCCGCGGCCCGAAACTGCCGCATGCATATTAAAGTCTGGCGCTCGCCCCCGCGCCATCCCTTCTCAAAATTAAGCTGCAATATGCGCATCAGTCAGAGCTCACTATCCGGAACAGGACTGAAATATCGAGCTATGTTCACAACCAGTGCCGCCACCGCACAGAGCATGGAAATTACCACGCCCAGCGTTGCTCCATGAGACATGCTCAGGTTAAAGGCAATGGCCACCAAAGCCGTCCCCATGCTTTGTCCAAATACGCGAGTGGTTGCTTGCAAAGCGCCCGCCGCAGCGCTTCGACGTCTCGGTCCGCCAGTCAGCAGCGCCCGGTTGTTCGGGCTCTGAAAGAACCCGAACCCAAGGCCGGCGACCAGCATTCCGACGGCATGCCAGCCGAAGGCCGCTCCTATGGGCAGCGCAGCAACCCAACCCAGCCCCGCCGCCATGCACCCGGCACCAATACCGCACAGCACAGCTACTTTGTACCGATCAGACATCCAGCCCGATACTGGTGCCATTACCGCAGTACC
>CAZMVM010000319.1:0-2620 GCA_964569785.1 uncultured Pigmentiphaga sp.
GGGAATGACGTAACTGTCCCTGCGCTTGGCCTCATGATCGAGTTCGTACAGCTCGGCCATCCAGTCCTCGAAAGTTCGTTGTATAAGGCCCGAGCGACAGAACAAACCGGTGTCCGCCGTGATTTCTCCTCACACCTGTTGCTGGCCCAAGCTGTTAATCAGCGCGTAATCGGTCTTGTCCAGCTGTGCCTTGGCGGCTGCAGACTCGTTGATTGATTTGGCAACAACCGCACCCGCGCCCGCGTTCAGTGCGGCTCGGATCCCCGCGCCGGTCATGGTGTGCTCACCAGAGCCGCAAATAAGGGGGTTCTTCAAGGGCAGGGATCCGACCCTGGTCGCTAAACGGTTAGTCATCTTCCTGTTGTTCGTAAGTAACGGCATTCAAGCGCGTGCTAAGTGCGCCCGCCGCGTCATGCAGCTCGGCAAGCAGTGTGGCATCGGGATTCGCCGGAACATGACGGCTGGGTCCGATGATGCCGATGACTCCCACCAGTTTGTCACCTTGTTCACTACCCTGGAACACCGGGGCGGCCAGCACGTTGATGCCCTCGATCGACTCACCATCTGCGGTTTCGTACAAACGTTCGCGGATGAGCTGCAGTCGCTCAGCGAGGGCGGTGGGCTCGGTCATCGTATATTCGGTGGCTGCTACCAGCTTGCGGCGCAGTACTCGTTTGCGGGTGGGCTCGTCGCTATAGGCCAGGACGATGCGGCCCTGTGCCGAGGCATGTGGTACGACACGATTGCCGGGCTTCACCGTGATGCACACGTTGTTCAAAGATTCGACCGCGGCCACAACCAAGGCAGTGCCGTTACTGGGTACTGAGAGCAGTGCCGTTTGCCCGGTGCGGTCGCGCAATTGCGTCAGATACGGATCCGCGATGCTACGCAGATCAAATTGCTCACTGGCAGCATTGCCGTAATTAACAAGTTTGGATCCGAGACGATACTTCTCGCTGATCGGATCTTGCTCCACAACGTTAAGCAGCCGCATTGAGGCAAGGTGGCGGTACACGCGAGGTTTGGGCTGCTCCATGAGGTTGGCCAGTTCGGTGACTCCCAACGGCCGGCGTGCGGCCGTGAGGTGATCGAGAATGGCGAAAACAATACCGACCGATTCCAGCATGGGAGGGCCGGCAGATGCATCTTTAGCCGCGCGCTGAGTTGTTTCCTTGGCCACCTTAGCTCCGTAAAAGTCGAACTAGATTCCCATCAGGGTTGCCGCATTGATTGAGGTCATTTTACGAACCTCGTCGTCGGAATATCCTAGCGCCAAACACGTCGCGATGACGTGTCGAAACCCTTCAACAATCGTCGGGTTGCCTTCCTGCCCCAAATCGGAACCGAGAATGGTGCGCTCGACCGTACCGGCCTCGATGATTTGCTGCAGGAACTCGGGGTCGTAGAACTTGAACTTCGAGCCCGGCACCCACATGCACATTGAGTGTTCCATGTAAACGCCGTCACGGGCAAGCTGGCGCATATCATCCAGCGAGGCGTCGACAACGTAGGTCGGGTGATTCACCAATAGGCGCTTTACGCCCCGTTTACGTGCCTCCTCAAACAATGGCCATATTTCAGAAATATGCAAGTGCCCGGCTGACAAAACGGCATCTGCTTCTGCAATTAAGTCCAGAATCGGTAGCACTTCGTCTTTCAGTTTACCGTTGTCGTCGAGCACACTCAGAGGTATTGGCTCGATCATCTTTTTACGAGTTTGTGGGAACTTGTTCTTGAAGTCGGCATCCTGCTGGTGGTGGCGGATGTGGTTGGCCGATGAAAAAGTTGGCATCCACACAAGCTTTGCCCCCAGCTTCAGCCCATGCTCGACCGCGTGAACATTCAGCCCTCCCACTGCGTTGTTTAGCGGCACACCCGACAGCATGAGTACGCCCAAATGATGAAAATGCTTGTTCAGCAATTGCGTCACGGGCGTCACGGAATAGTAGTGGTCTTTCAGAAATACTGCTTTCAAACCTGCCGCTGAAGCCTCTTGCATCGCTTCGATATGATCGAGATATCGGGCCATCACAGAAGGGCCGCTGTGGCAATGTAGATCGATCGCACCCGAAACGAGCTGCTCGATACGTGTGTCATCGATGGAGTTAATGTCTATTGCTGGTGTCGTGGTCATGGCAGGTCAAAGTGAGACTAAAACAAGCGGTCGCCCGCGACGCGGCATATGTGAAAGGCGGAACAACTGAGGTGTCGTGTCGGCGTCGCCCGTGTTATGAAAGATTCGGTCGCGTTTCTTGCGAGTGATACTCAAGGTACCAACATAAGTGTGGATGGCCACTGCTTCTAATGATCGCCACGTGTCCATCGCGTGGCAGGTGAAAATCCCGCCGCATGCATCAAGTACGATGAAACCGGGCCGAAGCTGCGACCCGTTGCATGGATCATGAATGCGGCACAGGGCTGAACCGGCCGCACAATGCTACGCATGCTCGCAACCCGTTCCAAAAGTTGTGGCTGTGATGGGTCGAGACTATGTGCTGAATTGATCTTTCTGATACTGTACCAGGTGCAGGTAGTCTTCCCGAATCGGGGCGAAAATGTCCAGATTCATTACGACCTCATCCCCGATCGGCTCCGCATAATGCATGACATCAGGCGGAAT
>CAZMVM010000320.1:0-2607 GCA_964569785.1 uncultured Pigmentiphaga sp.
GCCAAGGGATGGCCCGCACCCACCCAGACCCGGCGACGTGAACGCACCAACGTATGCAATCGATAGTCATCGCGATTTTTGAGATTGGAGACGAGCCCGATCCCCATATCCACCGTGCCTTCTTTGACGGCCACCTCAAGCGTCGGGCGATCCATATCGATAAGATCGATCTCCACGTTGGGGTAGCTACGCTTATAACGGCTAAGCAAATCGGGAAGAAAATAACCCAGCACGGTGTAGGTGGCCGCTAGGCGTATCGTCCCCTGCATCGCCTGCGGTTTTAGCGTGGCATGATTCAGGGCGTCACTTACCGCATCCATCACATGTCGGGCATGGTGAAAGAACACCTGACCTTCCGGCGTCAGGGCCACGCCATGCGGCAGTCGATCGAACAGTCGCAGCTGCAGACGCCGCTCCAGGCTCTGCACAGCGTTTGTGATGGCGGACTGAGACACGTTCTCGGCAATGGCAGCGGTAGAAAACTGCCCCGTTGTAGCCGCGGCAATGAAGTAACGGAATTGCCGCAGGGTCACCTCGTTCTTCATTTGTTTTATAGATACCTGCTAGCTGAAAATTTGATTTTACGATAACGCTACGCACGCATACACTGCATAAAAAGACATCAATGTCACACGGGCGGCTGAGGCGTACCCCTTGCTCCTGCGCCCACCGTGTCACGACAATGACAAGAGGAGACCGCGCCATGAACGCACCCCTGCCGGCAAGCGCTTTGCCGCATGGCCACGCAGTTACGCTGGACGACAAATACACCCTGGAAGAAGGCCGTATTTACCTGAGCGGTACCCAGGCGCTGGTGCGCCTGCCCCTGTTACAGAAGGCGCGCGACGCCGCTGCGGGCTTGAACACCGCCGGCTTCATCTCGGGCTATCGTGGATCCCCTTTGGGCGCCTACGACCAAGCGCTGTGGCGAGCTAAAGATCACCTCAAGGCACAAGACATCGTCTTCCAACCCGGTGTGAATGAAGACCTGGCGGCCACAGCCTGCTGGGGAACACAACAGGTCAATCTGTATAAGGATGCCACTCACGACGGCGTGTTTGCCATTTGGTACGGCAAGGGCCCGGGCGTAGACCGCAGCATGGATGTACTTAAGCACGCCAATGCCGCGGGCAGCTCCCGACACGGCGGTGTGCTGGTGCTGGCCGGAGACGACCACGCAGCCAAGTCCTCGACGGTGGCACACCAGTCTGAACACAACCTGATGTCCGCCGGTATTCCCCTGCTCTATCCCTCGAACGTACAGGAATACTTGGATTACGGTCTGCATGGCTGGGCTATGAGTCGCTTCACCGGCCTGTGGGTCGGCATGAAATGCGTGACCGAAGTTGTGGAATCCAGCGCCTCCGTCTACGTTGACCCGCAACGGCCGCAGATACTCCTGCCGGAAGATTTTCCACTCCCCGCAGACGGGCTCAACTTGCGCTGGCCGGACACCCCGCTAGCCCAGGAAGCCCGCCTGTTGGATCACAAACTTTATGCGGCACTGGCCTACGTGCGGCGTAACCGCCTGAACCGCATCGTCGTGGACGCGCCACAAGCCCGGCTGGGCATCATGGCTGCGGGTAAAGCCTATCTCGATACCCGAGAGGCATTGCGCAACCTCGGGCTGGATGACGCTGCCTGCGAACGTGCAGGCATCCGCATCATGAAGGTGGGCTGCGTATGGCCCATGAACGCGCAGGACGCGCGCGAATTCGCGACCGGCTTACAGGAAATTCTAGTTGTTGAAGAGAAGCGTCAGGTTCTGGAATACGCTCTGAAAGAAGAGCTATACAACTGGCGCGACGACGTTAGACCACGTGTCTCAGGCAAATTCGCCGACCGGGGCAACGGCGGCGGTGAATGGACGGAACCGCGCGGCCCATGGCTGCTACCGCCGCACGCCGATCTCTCGCCCGCTCATATCGCGCGCGCCATCGCGCAATGCCTGGAGCGCTTTGATCTTCCGGAAGATATACGCACCGGCATCGCGGTCCATCTCGCCATACTGGATGCCAAGGACAAAGCCAAACAGGAGGCTTCTGCGCCCATCGAGCGCAAGCCATGGTTCTGTTCAGGTTGCCCCCACAATACCTCGACGCAGGTTCCCGAAGGCTCTCGGGCCATGGCAGGCATCGGTTGCCACTACATGACCATCTGGATGGACCGCCGTACCGAGACTTTCAGCCACATGGGCGGCGAAGGCGCGGCCTGGACCGGGCAGCAGCACTTCACCAAGGAAAAACACGTTTTCGTGAATTTAGGTGACGGCACCTACTTCCACTCCGGTATTCTCGCCATCCGTGCCGCCGTCGCCGCCAAGGCCAACATCACGTATAAAGTCCTGTTCAATGACGCGGTGGCGATGACGGGTGGTCAACCGGTCGACGGCACCCTGACTGTGCCCGCCCTGGTCGCCCAGGTTGCGGCAGAAGGGGTCAGCCGTATCGTCATTGTCACTGACGAACCTGAGAAGTACAAAGGCATCAACCTCCAGGGCAACCCGCCCGTTCACCACCGCGACGAACTGGATCAAATTCAGCGTGAGCTGCGCGAAGTCGAAGGCACGACCGTACTGATCTACGACCAGACCTGTGCCACCGAGAA
>CAZMVM010000321.1:0-2544 GCA_964569785.1 uncultured Pigmentiphaga sp.
GCCGTTCGCCAGGTGACTGAGCGTGGGCACAGAGTGGCCGATGTTGCTGAGCGGTACTGAGTTTCAGTGCGAATGGGATGACTAAGTTGCTTCAGCACCAAAAGCCTCACAATCGCAAGGTTGTGGGGCTTTTAATCCAAGTAAATCCGTAATGATTCGCATTCAGTTATGGTGCCGGAATCGTCCTTAGATTCTGCTGGTCATGTTCGTCGATAGAAAGCTGCCTGCCCTTCATAACGCTCATGTCTGGGCGTATTTCCGTCATCATCCCCTCGACCCCGACGAGAGCCTATTTGTCGCGTTTGATGAAGGCAGCGTACGCGCGTATCGCGAAGTTCATCAGTGGCCGGTCGGCTAATTCCTGGTCATGGGTAGCGTCGCAGCTATCAGCGGGCCTTGAAGGCATACAGGCGAAGACGCGTGATAGGCGGCGTTCTTCGGCTGCATCGACCGCTATTGAATGCGCCGTAGTCGACCAAGCAAAATGGAAAACATAATGAAAAACAACAAGAATACGCCTGCCGGCCGCGACTCGAAATCGCCTCTTATCAGGTCTGAAGAGGACGGAACGGTGGTTTTTAGCTTGGCGGAAGCGAGCTACACAGAACTGGCGCTCGAAGAGCATCGACAGCTGATCAGTGAGCAGAACACCAACAATAGCCGGTCTCGTGACGTCTTGACGCACATGGAGCCGTGGCAGGAGCATGTGCGAGCGCACGTCAGTTCGGGCGCACGGGTTGACTCGATTAATGATCTGTTAGAAAGCCTACCTCAGGATTCTCCATTGCGCGGCGTAACGCGCCCGACGCTAAAGAAATGGGCCAAAGCGACCGTGCCGGGTATAAAACTCAAGGCTGGGCGTCCCCCGAAAAATAAATAACTATCGACATCGCCGATCAATATATTTTGTCGGCGACCTGGGAATTTTTCTTTACGTCCGACCCGTTTAATCTGGCTTCACCCAGACAAATTCGGTGCTGCGCGTGATCAGGGGCATACATCTGGGTTGCTTCCTGGCCATGGGCTGCACCGCGATTATTGGATTGCCAATGATTAAACGCACCATTCAGCCGCAAATGATCGGCGAAGGCTTCATGCCCATCGATCACGTGTGCATCCTCACATCCAAATCCAAGCCCACGATTTATCGCTGGGCCAAATCCGGATTGTTTCCCGCTCCGGTTCGATTGGGGCCCAATAGCGTCGGTTTCCGCGTTGAGCAGGTTCGTGCCTGGCTCGTGGACCCTGCATCGTGGCAGATTGGGGAGGACAAATGATGTCCGGATCATTTTCTCATTTGCAGGTAGCCGAATTACCGACCGACCCTCGTACAGAAGGCCACGAAGCGGCCGTGCTTGTGCTGGCCCGCATGGCACTGTGCCCTGACACAACCGAGCAGGCCGAACTGCTGCACGAGGCTATGCTCGATCTGATCGATGTGCCATTGGGCTGGAACGACCTGGAGCCGACCCGCGAGCGGTTGGCAGGGTTTGCGCAGGTGATCGCACACGCCGTTATCGGGCATCAGCAGCGACCCGAACTGCCAAGGTTACTGTGCAGTTTGCCATTCAGCGTGAGAGCCACCAGCGCGGAGGTGTGCGGTGCACGTTAACCCGAAAAACTTCAACCTGGCTCAGGTCAAAATGGCAGCGCGAGGCAACTGGCCCCATATTCTGATGAGCCTGGGCATTGCCTCGACCTTTCTGACAGGCCGCCATGGCCCTTGTCCTGGGTGTGGGGGGCGCGACCGGTTCCGATTCGACGACCGCAACGGTGATGGCACGTTTATTTGCAGCCAGGGCGCAGGCGAACCGTTGGCTGGTGATGGCTTTACCCTGCTCAGACATGTCACCGGGGATTCGCTGGGCCATGTCGTTCAACGCGTGGTCAACTGCCTGGGTGGCGCAAGGGGTGCCCAGGGCGTGATGGCGGGATCGTCTGCTCGCCCTGTGCAGGCGGTGGGCCCCGTGTCCATGTCGCCTGAACACGGACGTGATGAGCAGAAAAGGTATCAGCGCCTTGAATCGCTTTGGGAAAAAGCCCAGCCATTGAATGGCACCGACCCGGCCAGTGAGTACCTGATCGCGCGTGGCCTGCACCGCCTGCATTGGCCCGCTGCACTACGCTTCGTGGTGAAACTGCCGTACTACGAGCAGATTGAAGGACAGTGGCAACTGTTGGGCGACTACCCTGCGATGCTGGCTCGTATTCAGGACTTTCAAGGCAATGGGGTTGGCCTTCACCGAACCTACCTGAGCCTTGAGAGGGGCGAGAAATTGCAACTACGCCATCCGGTGACTGGCGAGCACTTACCGGCCAAGAAAGCCATGCCCCCGGTACGCAACGGGGCACTCAACGGTGCGGCCGTGCGGCTGCACGCGCCTTCGGACGGTCGGCTGATGGTGGCCGAGGGGATTGAGACCGCACTGGCGGCCGGTCAACTGTCGGGGTGGCCGGTTTGGTCGTGTGTGTCGGCCAATGGACTGAGCCGCTTGCAGCTGCCTGGCAGCGTGCGTGAGGTGGTCATTGCGGCGGATAACGATG
>CAZMVM010000322.1:0-2525 GCA_964569785.1 uncultured Pigmentiphaga sp.
GCAAACGCAGCCGTTGCTGAGTTCGATGATCTGTTCGTCGCTTTCCTGAACCAGAAGGTCGTTGTCGATGCTTTCTGGCCCAAACTCGTTCTCGATCACCGCGATGCGCTGCCCGTGCTGCTCGGACAGGATGCGGTTGAGCAATGTGGTTTTCCCGGCGCCGAGAAATCCGGTAAGGACGGTAACCGGAATCGGACCCTCTGCGGACCTTCCGGAATTGCCGCTCTTGCCGGGATTGCTTACGTTAGTACTCATTCGTGCGACTCCTTGCGCCAGACCCAATACACTGCAGCTATAGCAATTGCCTGTAACGACCGCAAGCTGCGGAAAACCAAGAAAATGACAGCGAAAACGCTGTTTCGGCTCCCCGGTAGTCGGCGAGCCAAACACGCAAGATTACCGTCGCCCCATCAAGCACGCAACTGAAACGTGTGCTTGTCTGAAACTGTGGCGGTCCTCCCTGAATAATGAACATCGCGACGGCTGCGGGAGGGCTGCCCAGGGCATCGAGTAACGTGCTCAGCCTTCATGGGGACGATATTTCCAATTTCAAGCGATCCGGCGCCTAATCCGGATCAAGATTCGGTAGATGCCGGCTAACGCTCGTCGAAGGGCGGAACCCGCCGCTCCTTCCTTCGTCAGCGCTGCCGCTACACGCGTGGTGATGATTAGAGAGGTGTTCTGCGAACTGTCTGTTACACCCTTCACAGCGACTGCACCTTCCCAAGTGCCGAGCGTTAAAAGGCGCTGCCTCACGGTTGACGCTTGATGTTGCGGTCTCGTTGCGTGGCGTTCGCTGTGGCAAGCCAAGGTCGGTGACTTCAGTGACCCGGCCTTACCGCGACTTCAAAAGTCAGCTAGCTTGTTCTAACCGATGAAGCGACACGTCGCGCAGAACAAAAGAATACCGGGCGGGGGTCCTCCTGGCCCCGTATTCATCAAGACTGCGCGTTGCCAGCCACCGTCCGGACAATCTGAGTTCAGCAAGCAATATCGGGACCTTGCCTCAAGCGGTCACAAGGGGTCGACCTCAATCGGAGTCAGGGGCCGTGCGATCTGTGGGCGTTACATTCCGATCTAGCTGAACTAAACTTCAGTAATCTGATAGAAGTACTCGACGTGAGTTCTGAAGCGGCCCCTGGCCCGACGGGGGAAGAGAATGTTCGCGAATGGAGTGCGAGCACATAGAAGCCCTTATATTTCGCGCGTTATCGGCCTAAGCCGCCCGGCTTAGAACGACTCAAGGGTTTACCCTAGTTATGTCTGAAGAAAGTTCACAGCATAATTTGTCACTGTACTGACAATTAAGAACGAATAGCAATGGCGGATCGTATGCGAGATTCAAATGAAATAATCATTGTGGGTGGCGGTATTGGCGGTCTCACGCTTGCGCTTGCGCTGCATAAGGCGAAGGTTCCTTTCCGTGTCTATGAGTCGGCCAAGGAAATCAAGCCGCTGGGCGTCGGTCTTAATCTATTGCCCCACGCGATGCGAGAGTTGTCGCTGCTCGGGCTTGAGTCTGCATTGCGATCCAAAGGCGTGGAAACACGCGAATATTGTTTTTTCACGCGATTGGGTCAGCTCATACATCGGGAGCCACGTGGCGAGTACGCAGGCTATCGGTGGCCGCAGGTCTCCATTCATCGTGCTGATTTGCACATGACGTTACTTGAAGAGGTGCGTAAGCGCGCTGGCGAGGATGCAGTTGTGCTGGGCCACAAGTGTGTCGCGGTCGAGCAGGATGAAGATGCGGCCATCGTGCACTTCGAAGATGGCAATGGTCAGCGTCTGCCCTCCGCACGTGGCCCCGCAGCCATTGCTTGCGACGGGGTGCACTCGGTCGCGCGCGCGCAAATGCATCCGAAAGAAGCCGTGCCGCGTTACGAAGGCACCACGCAATATCGCGGTACCACTCGCTGGAAGCCGTATCTCTCGGGGGCTACCCACGTCTACTTGGGCACCATCGCTACCGGCAAGCTCGTCATGTACCCCATCCGTGACAATATCGATGGCGAGGGCACTCAATTGATTAACTGGGTCATTGAAGTGGTGCGACCCAACCATCTGTTGCTGCGCGACTGGAATCGGCGGAGCCGATGCGAGGAGTTCATCCACGAATTCGAGCATTGCAAGTTCGATTGGCTGGATATTCCGGCTCTGATGCGCGCCGCCGATGCCATTTATGAGTACCCCATGGTGGACCAGGACCCGTTGCCGTTCTGGACAAAAGGGCGCATTACTCTACTGGGCGATGCGGCTCACCCGATGATGCCACGCGGCTCGAATGGTGCTGCACAAGCCATTATCGATGCAGTCGTGCTGGCCCGGTTGCTGGGCGAGGCTGCTGACATCCGCGAGGCATTGAAAGAGTACGAGCGACAGCGACTTGGCCCCACCGGAGAGGTGGTGCTGGCCAACCGAACCATGGCGCCTGACGCGATTATCCAAGTGGTTGAAGACCGCACTGGTGGAAAGCCGTTCGAGCGCATCGAGGACGTCATTTCGCCCGAGGAGCTCACTGCCTG
>CAZMVM010000323.1:0-2525 GCA_964569785.1 uncultured Pigmentiphaga sp.
TGCCTATGTTTTGGCAATAGAGAAGCTGCTCGGTATCGAAGTTCCGATCCGCGCGCAATACATCCGCGTCATGTTTGATGAAATCACGCGGATCCTCAATCACTTAATGTCGGTGGGTAGCCACGCCCTCGATGTGGGCGCGATGGCGGTCATCTTGTATACCTTCCGCGAGCGTGAAGACCTCATGGACGCCTACGAGGCCGTTTCGGGGGCACGCATGCACGCAGCCTACTATCGTCCGGGCGGTGTTTACCGCGATCTGCCCGACAAGATGCCGCAGTATAAGCCGAGCAAGTACCGCTCCGAGAAAGAGCTCAAGGCCATGAACGAAGCGCGCTCAGGCTCGTTGCTTGATTTCCTCGAGGATTTCACGGAACGCTTCCCGGCTTGCGTCGACGAATATGAAACGCTTCTAACTGATAACCGCATTTGGAAGCAACGATTGGTCGATATCGGCATTGTTACGCCCGAACGGGCCGTCGAGCTCGGCTTTACCGGGCCAATGCTGCGCGGCTCGGGGGTTGCCTGGGATCTACGGAAAACCCAGCCGTATGCGGTGTACGACCAAGTCGACTTCGATATCCCGGTGGGCACCAACGGCGATTGCTACGACCGCTACCTCGTGCGTATTGCCGAGATGCGCGAGAGCAATCGCATCATTAAGCAGTGCATCGATTGGCTGCGCAAGAATCCTGGTCCGGTCATAACGGACAACTACAAGGTAGCGCCTCCACCGCGTACGTCCATGAAGTCCAACATGGAAGAGCTTATCCATCACTTCAAGCTCTTCTCCGAGGGCTTCCACGTGCCGGCTGGCGAAGCGTACGCCGCTGTTGAGCACCCCAAGGGCGAATTCGGTATCTACCTTGTGTCCGATGGCGCCAACAAGCCCTACCGTCTGAAAATCCGTGCGCCTGGCTTCGTGCATCTGCAAGCACTCGACGAAATGGCCCGCGGCCACATGATTGCCGATGCCGTCACCCTGATTGGCACGCAGGACATCGTGTTCGGCGAAATCGATCGCTGACCTCCCCAGAGTTCCAGGAACTGACATGACGTTGTTGTCCGAACAGGCCTACCGAAAAATTGACCGCGAGCTGGAGAAGTTTCCGCCCGATCAGCGGATCTCCGCCAGCATCGCGGCGTTAGCGATCGCGCAGGATGAATTCGGTTGGCTGTCCACCGAAATCATCGAAGAAGTGGCGAGCTATCTTGGTGTGCCCCCCATCGCCGTCCACGAGGTGGCGTCGTTTTACACCATGTTCAATACCCAGCCGGTGGGCCGTTACAAGATTACGGTGTGCACCAATTTGCCCTGTGCGTTGCGCGACGGGAACCGTGTTGCACATCACTTGAAGCAGCGGTTAGGAATCGATTTCAACGAAACGACGTCCGATGGCATGTTCACGCTGAAAGAAGGCGAATGTATGGGGGCGTGTGGTGATGCGCCCGTGCTCCTTGTCAATAACAAGCGGATGTGTACCCGGATGTCTGACGAGCGCCTGGACGCATTGGTCGACGAGCTCAAAGCCGAGGCAGGGGAGGCACGATGACGATGCGCGATCTTTCTACCTCCACCGGTCTACACAACCGGCACATCGAGCCGCAAATCATGGCGGGTCTCGACGGCAACAACTGGCGCCTTAAGGATTACGTCGCGCGGGGTGGTTACGAGGCCCTGCGCAAGGTGCTCACTGGCGGGATGACGCCCGAAGACGTCATCAACGAAGTCAAGTTGTCGGCCCTGCGCGGGCGCGGCGGTGCGGGCTTCCCCACGGGTTTGAAATGGAGCTTCATGCCCCGCACCTTTCCGGGGCAGAAATACCTGGTGTGTAACTCCGACGAAGGTGAGCCGGGCACCTTTAAAGACCGCGATATTTTGCGCTACAACCCGCACATCGTCATCGAGGGTATGGCGATCGCGGCCTATGCCATGGGCATCTCGGTCGGGTACAACTATATTCACGGCGAGATCTGGGACGTCTACGAGCGCTTCGAGGAGGCACTCGAGGAGGCGCGTGAGGCTGGCTTTCTCGGCGACAACATCATGGGGTCGGGGTTTAGCTTCCAGCTACACGCCTTCCATGGATACGGTGCCTACATTTGCGGTGAAGAAACCGCATTGCTCGAATCTCTCGAGGGCAAGAAGGGCCAGCCGCGCTTCAAGCCGCCTTTCCCCGCGAGTTACGGTCTGTACGGCAAGCCCACTACCATCAACAACACCGAAACATTCGCGGCGGTGCCATGGATCATCCGGCACGGCGGAGCAGCCTACCTTGATGTAGGCATACCCAATAATGGCGGAACCAAACTGTTCTCGGTCTCTGGCGATGTCGAGTTGCCTGGCAACTACGAAATCCCCCTGGGGACTCCCTTTTCCAAGCTGCTCGAATTGGCGGGTGGCGTACGCGGCGGACGCAAGTTGAAAGCCGTGATCCCGGGGGGGTCCAGTGCGCCTGTGGTGCCTGCTGACATGATGATGGAATGCACAATGGATTACGATTCCATCGCCAAGGCTGGGTCAA
>CAZMVM010000324.1:0-2508 GCA_964569785.1 uncultured Pigmentiphaga sp.
TGGCAAGGGTGTCGATGATGGCTTCTTCCGCAGCGCGGTCCACTTCCGTGACATAATCCTTAGGCCCTTTGCGCGCTACCTGCAGACGTTCGAGGTCGAGGCTGGCCCGATTGATAATGGTGCCGGCGCGGCGAGCCGCCTTAATGGCGGTATTAAGCATCGGGTGCATAGATATCCGTTTTTCCAGAAGAGCAAACCGCGTATTTTAGATGACTTCCCGCCACGAGTCCGTTCCGCACTCCAGTTTCGCGCAGATCCGCTTCATTATGGTTCAACCGTCGCACCCAGGCAATGTAGGCGCAGCCGCCCGCGCTATCAAGACTATGGGTTTCGGAGAGCTGTGCCTGGTGGCGCCCCGATTCGACGCTATGTCGAGCCAACCCGAAGCCATATCTATGGCCAGCGGTGCCACTGACGTGCTCGAGGCGGCAAGCACTGTGCCGACATTAACAGAAGCGTTGGCCCCCGTCACGCTGGCCTTTGCACTGACGGCCAGGCCCCGCTTTTTAGGCCCGCCTGCCTGCGACATACGCGTGGCCGCCCAGTTAGCCCACCAACATCTGACTGAAGTGAATCAGGGTCGCGTCGCCATCGTGCTGGGCACAGAACGGGCAGGTCTCACCAATGAAGATATCGCCCTATGTCACCGCGTCTGCCATATCCCTGCCAATCCGCAATACAGCTCGCTGAATGTCGCGCAGGCGCTGCAACTGGCCGCGTGGGAGCTGCGTTACGCGTTGCTGACGGCCTCTGATGCCCCGCTGATTCCGGTCACCGAAGGCAAACCCGACCCCGGCTCGCAACCCGCCGACAGCGCACGCGTGCAGGCGCTGATGGAGCATTGGGCCGAAGCGCTCGTGTGGGTCAAATTCCTGGATCCGCAACACCCCAAAAAGCTGATGCCGCGAATGCGCCACCTGTTTGCGCGCAATGCGCTGACCAACGATGAAGTCGACATGTTGCGCGGGGTCTGCACTGCCATGATCAAGGCCGGGCGAATCGCTTATGAAAACAACCCGCCTCGTCTGCCGGAAGCCCCCGACGGCGAACATCGCCGCCGGGATGATGCACGTTAGTCTACGCGTGCTCCTGAAGCCTCGACAACGGGGCCCCAAGTCTCGACTTCCGTCTTGATGAACTGCCCGAACTCATCCGGCGTGGTGTCGGCAGGCACCGCACCTAGCCCCTGAAGCCGTTCACGGACTTCCGGCTTAGCCAGGGCCGCCCGGATACTCTTGTTCAGCTTCTCGGTTACGTCTGTGGGCATACCTTTAGGGCCAATCACACCAAACCAGGAAGAAACGTCGAAACCGTCAAAGCCGGATTCCTGCATGGTGGGCAGATCCGGTGCGGTCTGCGAACGCTCTGCAGTGGTGACGGCCAGGGCACGTAGCTTGCCGCTTTCGACATGGGGCCAGGCAGACGGCATGTTGTCGAACATGTATTGCACCTGACCGCCGATCAGATCGGTAATGGCGTTGGCACTGCCTTTATAGGGGATGTGCGTGACGTCTACTCCCGCACGCAGCTTGAAAAGCTCCCCAGCCATATGGATGGACGTTCCACTGCCGGAAGAAGCAAAGTTCACCGTACCGGGGTTGTCATTTAACAGCTTGGTCAGTTCGTCGACGGAATCGGCCTTCACGTCGGGGTGCACCACCAATACGTTGGGTACTCGCACCGCCAGGGCGACCGGGTCAAAGTCGGTGGTGAGGTCGAACTTCAGATTTTTGTACAGGGTGTGGTTGATGGCGCTGGTGACCGCCACCATCAGCAGCGTATAACCATCTGGGTCGGCGCGGGCCACCATCTCGGCGGCGATGTTGCTGCCTGCACCGGGCCGGTTCTCGATTACGACCGGCTGGCCGAGGTCGTCGCCAATTTCTTTGCCCAGAATGCGCGCCACGACATCAGTGGTGCCACCCGCCGAGAAACCTACGATGAGGCGTATTGGTTTGTCAGGATAGGCAGCCATGGCGGCCGGGGCGGCCACCATTGATACGGCGGCGACCACGCTGGCCGCCAGCCTGCGCACACTCATACCATTGAACTGTTTCATTTTGTCTCCTCGTTATAGGTATGGCTTGTTGTTCATACAAGGCGCTAACACCTTAACCTTGAGCACGCATATCACGCAATGTGGCAGTGGATTTGCGATACAGGTCAAGCTTGAGATCAACAAAATGCTCCACCTTGCTCCACACCTGTATTGTCACAGCGACAAAATTCTCTTGATATGCGGCAACGAGTACGCGCGGAGCGGGGTTATCCAGTACCTCGGCATGCTCGTCCACCAGCGCCTGCAGTGCACGTAGCGCCGCGTCAAGATCATGACTGTGGGGCACCTGAACACCGATCTCCAAACGACGAATATGGTTGCGGCTGTAATTGACGATGGTGTTTCCCCATATCAGGTTGTTCGGCATATGCACCACAATGCCGTCTGCCTGTCTCAGACGCGTCATGAACAAGCCGACTTCTTCTACGGTGCCTTCTCCCCGGCTCACC
>CAZMVM010000325.1:0-2498 GCA_964569785.1 uncultured Pigmentiphaga sp.
AGCCGATGAACACCCGCTGCAGCGTTGCCCACAGATGTGTGAACAACTCCAGGCTGGTGATCATCTGCCATGCGGTACCAGCGATTGCACTGGGCGGTGGAAAAAAACGCTGATCGATCAGGTTGAACCGGGACGTGAGCTCCCACACGATGAGCAGCAACACCGGGCTGAAGTATGAAACATAGCGCGACCATTGCTCCCGACGTGCAGGTGCCTTCAGGGCATTTAGCTGTTGATGTGTGAGTTGAGGTGGAGTTGTGCTCATGCGTCCGTATCCTGAGTGGGAGCCAGCAGGTTCCAGACTTGGTAGGTGAGATCCCAGAAGCGCTTGTCGCGACGCAAGGCAACGACGTCGCGCGGACGGTCGAAAGGAACCGCAAGATCGGCCACGATGCGTCCGGGGCGAGGTGACATCACCAGAACGCGGTCGGCCAAAGTAAGTGCTTCATCCACGCTGTGGGTGATGAAAACGACAGTTTTCCCGCTAGTATCCCAAATACGTAGCAATTCTTGCTGGAGCTGCAGGCGCGTTTGCTCATCGAGTGCGCCAAACGGTTCGTCCATGAGCAAGATTTCCCGATCGTCGACCAGCGCGCGGGCAACGGCCACGCGTTGCTTCATGCCTCCCGACAATTGATGCGGTAGTGCATTGGCGAAGTCTGAGAGTCCGGTGAGTTCGAGCAGCTCGTTCACGCGTTGATTGCGTTGACTGGCCGGTACGCCCTGCAGGCTGAGCGGGAAGCCAACGTTTTCGCGCACGGTGAGCCATGGCAACACCGAGGCTTCCTGAAACACCATTCCCGGTGGGGTGCCACTATTGAGCACCACCTCACCGTCCAGCTGCTGCTCAAGACCGGCCAGAATGCGCAGCACGGTTGTCTTACCACAGCCGCTTGGCCCAACAATGCATACAAACTGCCCTCGCTCGACCGTGAAGTTGACGTCGTGGGTAGCCAGCGTAACCCTGCCAGTATTGCGATCGTAGAATGCCTTGCTTAAGCCTTTGACGATGATGGCAGGGGGTTGCGCTGCGGACGCCGGTTGGGGCGGCGTTTTGGATGTGACGGCAGACATCTCAACCTTGCTCGGCTAACAGCTGGTTGGCGCGTTCGAGCAAGTCGCGTCGGTAAACTTGGTCGATATCGATTTCGCCCTCGTACTCCAGGTTGCCCCGAGCGCGGAAGAATTCTTCCTGCTCCCGTACGGAAGCCAAATCGATAGAGCCGTCTTCAGAACGGACAGTGTAGGAAATATCTTTCAGCAAATCCTTGTCGGTGCCCGTGTATTTGGCCACGATTTCCAGGATCGCATCATCCTTCCAACCGCCTTGGTCCAACTGACGGGCAGCTTTCAGGTACGCGGCCAAGAATCGAACGACGGCTTCCTCGTTGTCGCGTACAAATTCGTTGTTGAAGGCAATGAATCCCAGTTCAGTGCCAAATGTATGGTCTTCGACCAAGCGACGGCCTAATTTCTGACGCTCGAGTTGCAGCGCGAACGGCTCAATGCTCCAGCCGGCTTCCAGTGCACCGTTCGCAAAAGCAGCTGCGGTCGCGGGCGGGGGCAGGAACACGGGCTCGATATCATCAAGCGTCAAGCCACCTTTCTCCAGTGCTTTCGCTACTGAAAATAGCCCAAACCCGCCGGGGCCAGGAATGCCAACCCGCTTGCCTTTGAGGTCGGCGACGCTACGTATGCCAGCTTCCCAGGCGCGCTCAGAAACCATGAATGGCGATGGGGAGGGCACCGAGTCGGGCATACGTGCCGAGGTCGCCACAATGGTAACTGTCGCCCCACGATGGATCGAATTGAATAGGCCTGCGCCCCACGTTGCAGCGCCAGCTTCGGCATTGCCGGTGGCGAGCATTTGAATGGTTTCCGCAGTCCCGGTTTTTGGTGTGAGCTGAACGTCAACACCGAACTCCTCGAAGTACCCGAGCTCTTCAGCAATGAAAAAGGGCGCGTAGTCTGCAAACGGCGAATACAGGAACTCTAGCGCTGGCTTCTTCTGGGCGGATGCCGACTGCAAGGTGAACGGCAGGGCTGCCGCGAGGCCCACCAAGAGGGCGGAGGCGACGAACTTGAATCGGGTCAATTGCTTCATGGGGGCGTTCTCCTCGTGGAGTGAAAGCGCGAGAAAAAGTGAGTCCAGGGATGATAGCTTGCCCTTAGCCCTCGTCTTATAAAGGGCGAGGATATGTTTATTCTATTTGGTTATAAATAGATTCGATACCACGTCGGAAACAGTATAAGAAAACTCGGCGTCTGATGGCTGCAGCATGCCAACGGGGGATCGATGGCCTCGCGGGTGAATTTGGGCCAGGGCTGGTGTCGCCAGCGTGTCAAAGGTATGAGTTGATTGCCGCCTATAGCAGCAAGGTGCCTGCCACCAAACCACCGATCTCTTCGCACCGCGCAAGATCTTGTTCTGGAACCACCTTGGGAGCCAGAATTTCTTCCGGGGTTTGGGCGCCGTTACGCAGCACCAGCGTTGGCGT
>CAZMVM010000326.1:0-2496 GCA_964569785.1 uncultured Pigmentiphaga sp.
TTTGCCGGCTGCTGGATGCGTTCGGGACGTTGGTCGCCTCGGTGAGGGGTCAGTTGTAAGCGTCTGCTCAACGCACCTTGAGCGAGCGTAGCGCTCGGGCGCATAGTCCCCACTTGTTGTTAGTGGGGACTATCGATGAATTCAGACGCTTCAGCTCAGCGGCGCACGCGGCGCCAGCACAGCAAGGCATTCAAAGCACAGATTCTTCACGCCTGCGAGCAGCCGGGTGCGTCGGTGGCTGGCATTGCCATCGCGCACGACCTGAACCCGAACTTGGTACAGCGCTGGCGCCGGGAAGCACGACGCGGTGCGTTGACACTGCCTGACACGCCTGCATTTATCCCTGTCGGGGCCGCCCCGAGCACTAGGATGGTCACACCTCCCAACACGCCGGCGGCAACGCGCGACATTGAAGTCCAACTTCAGCGCGGTGCCTTGCAGGCACGGGTGCGCTGGCCTGCGCAGGCCGCTGGCGAATGCGCCGGCTGGTTGCGAGAATTATTTCAGTGATCCGCATTGACCAAATCTGGATAGCGGTCGAACCCGTGGATATGCGCAGTGGCATGGACCGGCTGCTGGCCAAGGTGATAGAAGTCTTCGGCGCCTCGCAGCCGCACCATGCCTACGTGTTCGCCAACCGACGCGCCACCCGGCTAAAGGTGTTGGTGTGTGATGGCTTCGGCGTCTGGTTGGCTGTACGGCGGCTGCATCAGGGCAGTGTGCACTGGCCTCGGCCCGGCGACACACAGATGGAGCTCTCGTCTGAACAGGCGCGTGCGCTCGTCATCGGTCTGCCATGGCAACGCCTGGGTGAGTACGAATCGATCGCCATTCTATGACGACAGATTTGCAATCGGGGGCTGTGCGAATGGTGCGCTGCACACGGCCATGGCATCATGACGTCCATGCCTCTGAAGACAGCACCCAACCTCGATCAGCTTGATGCCGACGCCCTGCGGGCGCTGACGGCGGAATTGATGGCCAAGGTCGAACAGCAGGCGCAGGACATTCACTTTAAGGACACGCACATCCGCAAGCTCACGCATGAGATCGCGGTGCTGCGTCGCTATCGCTTCGGCAAGAGAAGCGAGCAGCTCGGCGGTAAGCAAGGGTTGCTGCTAGAAGATGCAGTCGACGCTGACATCGCTGCCATCGAGCAAGAGCTTATCAACCTGGGCGGCCCGCAGCCTGAACAGAAGACGGTCTCGCAGCCCAAGCGGCAGGCGCTGCCGCCGGAACTGCCGCGCATCCAGGTGCGCCACGAGCCACACTCCACGGCTTGCAGCTGCGGCTGGCAGATGCAGCGCGTCGGCGAGGACATCACCGAAAAGCTTGACTACACCCCGGGTGTGTTCAGCGTTGAACAGCACATCCGAGGCAAGTGGGCGTGCCGCCAGTGCGAGACGCTGACCCAGGCACCGATGCCTGCTCAGGTCATCGACAAGGGCATCGCCACATCCGGCCTGCTGGCGCATGTGCTGGTGGCAAAGTATGCCGACCACTTGCCGCTCTATCGTCAGGAGCAGATCTACACGCGAGCCGGCGTGAAAATTCCACGCTCCACGCTGGCCGAATGGGTGGGCGTGTGCGGGGTGCGTTTACAGCCGCTGGTCGATGCGTTACGAGACGCCATCCTGAACGAGCCGGTGGTGCATGTGGATGAAACGCCGGTTCAGGTCCTGCAACCCGGCAGCAAGAAAACCCACCGTGCCTACCTCTGGGCCTATGCGCCCGGCGCCTTCCAGGACTTGAAGGCGGTGGTCTACGACTTTACCGAGGGGCGCAGCGGGTCACATGCCCGAGCCTTCCTCGGTGACTGGCGCGGCGAACTGATCTGCGACGATTACGGTGGCTACAAAGCCTGCTTCGAACAAGGCATCGCCGAGGTCGGCTGCATGGCGCACGCCCGACGTAAGTTCTATGAACTCCATCAGTCCGGCAAAAGCCAGATTGCTGAGCAGGCACTCAAATCTGTCGGACAACTCTACGAGATTGAGGCTCAAGCGACAGGCCTGCCCCCTGAAGAACGACAACGATTACGTGAACAACAAGCGCGGCCCATTGCCGAAGCCTTGTATGCCTGGATGACGGCACACCGCATAAAGGTGCCCGAGGGCACCGGCATCGCCCGGGCACTGGATTACAGCCTGAAGCGTTGGGCGGCGCTGACGCGTTACCTGGATGATGGCCGATTACCCATCGACAACAACTGGATCGAAAACCAGATCCGGCCCATCGCCCTGGGCAGGAAGAACTGGCTGTTCGCTGGCTCCCAGCGGGCGGGCCGGCGTGCGGCCGCCGTTATGAGCCTGATCCAGTCAGCGAAGATGAATGGGCACGATCCGTATGCCTATGTGAAGGACGTCCTCACGCGCCTGCCTACGCATCCGAATAGCAGGATCGACGAACTGTTGCCACATCGGTGGCAGCCTGAAACGGCGTAGTTAACGCCGTTAACTCCAAGATCAAACACTGACGGCGGCTACTGCGGCCGTT
>CAZMVM010000327.1:0-2186 GCA_964569785.1 uncultured Pigmentiphaga sp.
GCACCTATCTTGAAACCTGGCACCTGGATATCGAAGAGTTCCTCGAGCTGCGCAAAAACACCGGCGACGAACGCCGCCGCACCCATGACATGAACACGGCCAATTGGGTGCCTGATTTGTTCATGAAGCGCGTGATGGAAAATGCTGAATGGACGCTGCTTTCACCGTCCGACGCTCCTGACCTGCACGAGAAGTACGGCAGAGAGTTCGAGCGCGCTTATCTCGAATACGAAGCCAAGGTCGAACGCGGTGAAATCAAGCTCTTCAAGAAGGTCCCTGCCGTTTCGCTGTGGCGCAAAATGCTGTCCATGCTCTTCGAAACGGGCCACCCATGGATCACGTTCAAGGATCCATGCAATATCCGCTCGCCGCAACAACACGTGGGCGTGGTCCACAGCTCTAACCTGTGTACCGAAATTACCCTTAACACCAGCGAAACCGAGATCGCCGTTTGCAACCTGGGTTCGATCAACCTGGTCGCCCACCTGAAACAAACGGCAGACGGCCGCTACGAGCTCGATCACGACAAGCTCAAACGCACCATCGGCACCGCCATGCGCATGTTGGATAACGTCATCGACATTAACTACTACGCTGTCGAAAAAGCACGCAATTCCAACCTGCGTCATCGACCGGTGGGCATGGGCATCATGGGTTTCCAAGATTGTCTGCACATGATGCGCATCCCCTACGCTTCTCAAGAAGCAGTCGAGTTTGCTGATCGCTCGCTGGAAGCGGTGTGCTACTACGCCTATGACGCATCGTGCCGTCTGGCTGCCGAACGCGGCCCCTACGAGACCTTCAAAGGCTCGCTGTGGGATCAGGGCATTCTGCCGATCGATTCCATCGAGCTATTGCGTAAGGAGCGCGGTGATTATCTCGACGTCGACACCAGCAAAACGCTGGATTGGGACGCGTTGCGCGAGCGCATCAAGCAACATGGCATGCGTAACTCCAATTGCGTGGCCATTGCCCCAACCGCAACAATTTCCAATATCATCGGCGTATCGGCCAGCATCGAGCCCACCTATCAAAACCTGTATGTGAAATCGAACCTTTCGGGCGAATTCACGGTCGTCAATGAGTACCTCGTTCGCGACCTCAAAGAGCGAGGTCTCTGGGATGAGGTCATGGTCGCCGATCTGAAATACTTCGACGGATCGCTTGCCCGCATCGATCGTATCCCAGCTGATTTGCGCCAGTTGTACGCCACGGCGTTTGAAATCGACCCCAGCTGGCTGGTCGAATGCGCGTCGCGCCGTCAGAAGTGGATTGATCAAGCACAATCGCTCAACATATACATTGCCGCCGCATCTGGCAGAAAGCTCGATGAAACCTACAAATTCGCCTGGCAGCGCGGACTGAAAACCACGTACTACCTGCGCACCTTGGGTGCAACCAGTGCCGAGAAATCCACCGGCCGTGGTGGCGAACTTACCGCCGTACCCACAGCGAGCGGCACGGTCAGCACAACGGCTGCCAGCCCATCCAATCTGCCGGAGCCCGAAGTTCTCGGTGCTGCCTGCACCATGCGCCCGGGCGATCCTGGTTTCGACGAGTGCGAAGCCTGCCAGTAGTTACAGGGCGACAAGGATACCGATATGCTTAACTGGAACGACGAAGATTTTCTCCAGCCGGCCCCGCGGCCTGCTCCTGCTAAACCTGCAGCTGAAGGTCCGGCCACGCCGGCCTCGGCAGCTCCCGCAGCCCCTCAAGCGGCTGTGCCTGAACCTGAAGTGAATCCGGCTGCCATCATCCATGCGCCCGACGCCAACGCGCAACGCATCAGCGTGGCCGATAAGCGCGTCATTAATGGCAAAACCGATGTCAACCAGCTGGTGCCATTCAAGTACAAATGGGCATGGGAGAAATACCTCGCTACTTGCGCCAACCACTGGATGCCGCAAGAAATTAATATGTCGCGCGATATATCACTTTGGAAAGACCCCAACGGTCTTACCGAGGATGAGCGCCGCATCGTCAAGCGCAATCTCGGTTTCTTCGTAACCGCCGATTCGCTTGCAGCGAACAATATCGTGCTGGGCACTTACCGACACATCACCGCGCCCGAGTGCCGTCAGTTCCTGTTGCGTCAAGCCTTCGAGGAAGCGATCCACACGCACGCCTATCAATACATCGTGGAAAGCCTTGATCTCGACGAAGCCGAGATCTTCAATGCTTACCAC
>CAZMVM010000327.1:2196-2449 GCA_964569785.1 uncultured Pigmentiphaga sp.
GAGATTCCATCGATCCGTGCGAAAGACGAGTTCCTCATTCCGTTCATTAATCTGATTGCGGATCCAAACTTCAGAACTGGCACACCGGAAAACGACCAAAAGCTGCTTAAGTCGCTGATTGTGTTTGCCTGCTTGATGGAAGGACTGTTCTTCTACGTAGGCTTCACTCAAATTCTTGCCTTAGGCCGACAAAACAAGATGACGGGCGCGGCCGAGCAGTACATGTACATCCTGCGTGACGAGTCCATGCACT
>CAZMVM010000328.1:0-2433 GCA_964569785.1 uncultured Pigmentiphaga sp.
CTTCACCATTAATTTCCCGAGAGCATGCGGGTGGCGTAAGGCGTTACCCTAGATTCTTCCTCGCATCTTCATAGCGCGAGTAGATACTCGGAACACGATCTTCGAAAGTCATTCGGCCAACTGTCCGCCTGTCCGTCCAATACTCAGCAGTCATGGATTCTGGTTTGTATTTTGTGCCATGAGTCGAGATCGTCGCTGCTCCGACGTGCCGTTCGCTCCTCACGCCGCGAAGTTCCACGCCGGGTGTATTGGCATAGACCACCGACACATTGAAGCGGTTGCCGCACGGCGTTGGCTCGATAGCGTGCGCCAGCAAGCAGGACTCTGATTCCGGCGTCATAAGCTGGATTTGTAGCTTGCTCAGCGTCTGCACGACGCCAGCGTATGCGGTAATGGGTGGGCTCTTCTCGCCGGTTCCCGGATTGGCCCATTCCGATTGAATCGTCACCTTCCAAGTGCCACGAAGGTCAGGGCGATCAAATAGCCATCCCTGAAAAATACGCAGCCGCCAGAAAAGATGCTCCATTGCCAGCGCGACGACTACGAGGACGCCGACCACCGTTGTGAACGGGGCTAGGTGGCTCCAGGAAATGGGCGTTCCTTGCAGCCAAAGCACCGCTCCCCACGCGGCTGTAGCAACGGCGAGCGCGACAGTGATTTGGAGGCGTGTGAACATGGTTCAGGTAACCCCGACGTATCGACGTGCACGGTCAACGAAGGATTTGAACTTGGCACGCTTCGCATCGTCGCCTTTCAAGAGGTATTTGAGCTCACTAACTTCGCCCCATTCCTCACAGAGCGCCATGCTCGACAAGTAGTAGGACAGGTGATTCAGTACGGCGGATACGTCTTCGTACCATGTGGTATGTATGAAGCAGCTATTAGGGACATTCCATACGAGACATTCGACGTTGAAGCCCTTAAGAGGTTTGGCTTCGGCTATGCCATCTTCGTCCATGATGTTGCGCAGCTTCTTGATAATGCGGACAACGCCGCGATATGCGCGGCCGGTGTCATCGTTCTTCTGCTTTCCGTTCGCGTAGTGCTGTTCGGGCCAGTTGATGATCCTGCCGCCGGAGTCGGGCCGAAGTTCCGTGCCGCTGATGTAGCTTCCACTGCTGCTGTATCGGCGATGCTCAAAGACTGGGACCACGTCCGCATCAACGCGATAGCTGTTTTCGTGGACATCGAATGCCTTGTCGCCACGGGTCACGTGTTCAGCGCCCAAATAATCAGTCAAAGCTTTTCCAATGTCATTCTTGTATTCGGCATATGTATAGGTCGCATTACTATTGCCGAAGTCGGCATGACCTTTCCCATCCGGATAGTTGGCGAAGAATGCATTGCCCGTGTAGAGCACGCCAATGTCCACGTCACTGTCTTGCCGTACGTTTACGCGATTGCGGTACGAGCCTTGAACAAACACTTTAGTGACGGACGCTACCTTTGGGGATGCGGCAAGGGCTTTCTTGATCGCAGTGATGGAGTGCTCGATCTTGTCGGTTTCTGTTTGGCTGGGCGATTGCGCCCACGTGGCAAAACGGTCGTTCCATGTCGCGCTCATGAGTTCCCCTGTTTGTGTTCCACCCTGGTCCAGATAGGGATGGCGAATTCCCATTCAAGGGTCGGCGCTACCCGCTATGCCTCAAATGATTGTCCGGAATAGTCTCAATCCTTGCGACACCAATCCGAATGATTGCCCTTGGGGACTAACTTTGGGAGGAACTATGGATCGTTGGGATTGGATGGCTGTTCGGGCCTATGCGCTCTCCGTTGTCGCGCTGCTGTTCGCGGCGGCGTCGATGCTCATGCTTTCGGGCTTGCCCGATAGCCCGCTGAGGCACGGGCTGATGCAGGGTTTTCGCTGGGTGCCGCTGCTGGGGCTGGTGGCTGCTACCGGGCTGTTCGTGGCGCCCACATACCGGCTGGTGCAATGGCACAGGGGCGTAGGGCCTACCTGCCCGACATGCGGCGGCCCGCTGGGCCACGAGCGCACGGGCTACCTGAGCCGGGGCGGCGCCTACCGGCGCTGCTATGCCTGCGGCGACAACGTGAATCACCGGCACTACGAAAGGGGCTAGGCAACGAAGCCTAATTTATTGTTTTTACTGGCGCGAAGGTGGATTCGAACCTTCACGCTTTTTGACGGTGGAGGATTTTGAGTCCGAAGCGTCCGCTCTTGGCCGAAAGCTGCCGTTGCCCCGCTCCGGGGCCGCCGCCTAGTTGCCTCGCCCCTTGGGCCGCGAAAACTCGTGGAGCAAATCGCGATGAAACCGCTCCGGGTCCTGGATATGTGGCGAGTGGCCAAGATCCTCGTACTCGACCAGCACCGCGCCCGGGATCGCGTCCGCAGCCCGGCGACCTAACGCCCGATAGTCGCCCAGCCTGGCCTGGACCTCGGCCGGCGCCGCCGCCTTGCCCAGCGCGGTCCGG
>CAZMVM010000329.1:0-2421 GCA_964569785.1 uncultured Pigmentiphaga sp.
CATTGAATCGTGCTTTACCAGCCCCGTCAGCGTTGCAGCGCTCGACGGGGTTTCTTATTTGGGCGGCCATCATGCCACCGCCTGTTCACGCTCACGCTTGCGTTGCACCGGCGTGATCCGAGTGCCGCGCTTGCGGCTTTCCATCCATTCCAAAACCTCGACACGCTTCCAGCGCACGATGCGCGGGCCGAATTGGTACGGCTGCGGGAAACCCGCGTTCTTGATGGCGGCATACACCGCAGTACGGCCCATGCCACAGTACTGCTTCATGGTCTCCAGATCATCAAAGATCAGGTGCTCGGGTACGGGTTGCGGGGTTAACTCTTGCATTGATATTGCCTCGTTAGATTGTCTGTTTACTCGTGTGTGCACTTACAGCACGATTGAATTGTGCATAGTTTTAAGTTGTGTGTCAACAGACACCACATGTACAATCTTTGTCAATGCGTGCGGAGGATGGAATGGCAACGAGAAAAGGCGGTGGCGCGAAGACTACGCGCTCAGAAACGGTAACGGTGAGACTCGATCCAGAATTGCGGTATTTGGCCGAAATTGCGGCCCGGACGCAGCGGCGCACCCTGTCCAGCTACATCGAATGGGCTATTCAAAAAAGCCTGGAACAAGTGCTAATACGGGACGATTTGCCAGCAGATTTCGGTTGCTCAATAGCCGCTCATGCTAAAGAGCTATGGGACGTTGACGAGCCGGACAGATTCGTCAAATTGGCCTTGATCGCGCCGGGCCTTCTGAATTATGACGAACAGCGGCTGTGGAAGCTCATCAAGGAAAACGGCGCAGTTTGGCATGGCACCTATCACCACCCAAGCACACCGGGACAATGGACATGGGAAATAAAAGAATCTTCGGTCAACTATCAAGCCCTACGTGAACACTGGCCCACCTTTGTTGCAGTCGCAGCGGGTGACATGTCGCCCGATAAGCTTCCTGATTGGGAAAAAAGCGAACCGATTCCGTTTTAAGCCAGTACCCGGTCCAGCTCAGCCCCCAGGCGCTCCCACGCTTCCCGCTTTTCCTCCGCGAAGTCATACACCCCATAAGTGCGGTCAATCTTGCTGCCGATGGAGTGGTTCAGACACAGGTTTCTGACATCGTTCGATACGCCCAGGCGCTGCATCATGGTTGAACCAGTCCGGCGCAGGTCGTGCGGCGTCCATTCGATATCAGGGCCGCTCGTCAGCACCAGGCTGTTGTCATTGCGCCGCCCTTTCAAAGCCTTGCGCTTCTTGTACTTCATCTGCCTGTCGCCGATCTGCTTTGATACCGTGGCAATGCTCACCGGCCCTTTTCCGTCGCGGGCAGGGAAGCACCAGGCAGACTTGCCGGTCAGCTCTTTCAGCTCGGCGAATTGCTTACGTGCGAAGGGTGAAAGCAGCACTAGGTAATCGGGCCGCTTGTCGCTTCGCTGTCGCTTGTAGTTGGCCCGTGGGATGATCCATTCGCCTGTCTCCAGGTTCACATGCGCCCACTCGGCCTTGAGAATCTCGCCGATTCGGCAACAGGTGGACAGGGCAATCCAGACGGCCAGCCGCGTTTCCTTTTTCAGGGGCCGGGTCGCGCTGCGTTTGTCGGGTGCCGCCTCATATTCGCGTTCCATCTTCTCGAAAATGTCGCGCAGCTCGCGCAGTTCCTCAGGCGTCAGAATGCGGGTTCTCTCGTTCGACAGGTCGTAATCCTGGGTCACGATGGTTTCAGGCTTTATCCGCTTCGCCGGGTCGCCCTCGATCAGCAAGCGCCGCCAGGGCTGCTCGTCACCCGCCCAGCGGAACATCTGCTTGATATCGGCCAGCAGCAAAATGGCGGATCGGTTCACCCCCCGCTTGGCCACCATGTCACGCAGCAGGCCCCGAATGTCGTCTGCCAGTACGTCCTTCACGGCCTTGTTGCCAATGGCCGGCAGCACATCCTTTTCAAATCGCCGGCGCAGGTCGACCCCTCCGTCTTTATGCGTGATCCCGTTTTTCACCCAGGCTTCGAATAAATCAGACACGGTACGGCGTTCTTCCAGTGCTCGCCGCTCGGCTTCCAGGGTCGCTTCTATGGCTTTCTGAGCCTCGATGCGGTCGGCCTGTTTCTTGTCGTTCGGGTTGATCCCGGCTGCCACCTGATCGCGAGCATCATCACGGCGTCGGCGAATTTCTGCCAGTTCCACAGCCGGCCAGGTGCCACAGTAGAACCACGCCTTCTTACCCTGCCACTTGAAGCCATACCGAAACGCGATTGACACCGTTGCATCAGCTGCTCGCACTTCGCCCACCAGGCCGCCCCCGTCGCTGAGGGTGTCTCCTTTCCAGTCGGGCGGGATAGCGTTAAGCTCTCGAACAGTCCACTTGTGGCCCTTGCCTGCCTTGGGGTATCGGGTCATGCCGTTTTTCTCTCATGGGTACACCTATGGGTACACCA
>CAZMVM010000330.1:0-398 GCA_964569785.1 uncultured Pigmentiphaga sp.
ATTCCCTCTTGCAATCGATTGACATCGCCGTTGCTGCAGAAGAGCTCGGGATGGACGGTGCGTATTTTCGGGTGCACCACTTCGCACGACAGCTTGCTTCTCCGTTCCCGCTGCTGGCCGCGATTGGGGCGCGCACAAAACGTATCGAGATCGGCACCGGTGTCATTGACATGCGTTACGAGAACCCTCTGTACATGGTCGAGAATGCCAGTGCAGCAGACTATATCGCAGGGCAGCGACTGCAGTTGGGTATCAGCCGGGGCTCTCCCGAACAGGTCATCGACGGATGGCGGTACTTTGGTTTCCAACCGGCGCAGGGCCAGACTGATGCCGATATGGGCCGGATGCACGCAGAGATATTCCTTGATTTGCTCAAGGGCGAAGGAGTCGCCGAACCG
>CAZMVM010000330.1:408-2418 GCA_964569785.1 uncultured Pigmentiphaga sp.
CTATCGGAAGGTTTGCGCGACCGGATCTGGTGGGGCGCAGGCTCCAACGCGACCGCCGTCTGGGCGGCCAAGCTGGGCATGAACCTGCAAAGCTCAACCCTCAAGAACGATGAAACCGGGGAACCCTTCCACATTCAACAGGCCGCACAAATTCGCGCCTACAAACAGGCTTGGAAAGAAGCAGGCCACGCGCGCGAACCACGGGTGTCCGTCAGCCGCAGCATCTTCGCACTGGTTAACGAGCAAGACCGGGCTTACTTTGGACGCTCGGGCCAAAGCGAAGACCAGGTGGGCTATATCGATGCAAATACACGCGCGGTCTTTGGACGCAGTTATGCCGCTGAACCCGATGTACTGGTTGAACAGCTTAAACAGGATGAGGCTATTGCCGAAGCTGACACGCTGCTGCTTACCATACCCAGCCAGCTTGGCCCCGACTACAACGCTCACATTATGGAAGCCATTCTTACTCACGTCGCACCGGCACTTGGCTGGCGCTAAGAATGGCTACAATTCAAACTATGAATTCGACACCACCACACACCGAGAATCAGCCTGGCGCGCAGTCGCAAAGTGAGACCCCGCAAGCGCACCCTGAATTCGGTCATATCCGCAGCTTCGTCCACCGTCGCAGTCATATCACCGCACGTCAACAAGACGCGCTCGACCGGCTGCTGCCACAGTGGTCTGTCCCATTTCGCGCGTCGCCCATCGATTTCGAGCAAGTGTTCGGTCGCGATGCACCGACGGTGCTGGAAATTGGCTTCGGGATGGGCGAGACAACCGAGAAGATTGCCTTGGCGCGACCCGAGGATAACTTCCTGGGTGTCGAGGTTTTCAACGCGGGGGTGGGAGCGATGCTTCAGCGCATCGAAGACTCACAGCTGCAAAATCTGCGCATCATTCAGCATGACGCCGTCGAGGTCGTGCGTGACATGATCGCCCCCGACTCACTGGCCGGGGTGCACATTTACTTTCCCGACCCATGGCCCAAAAAGCGCCATCACAAAAGGCGGCTGATACAACCGCCCTTTGTGCAGTTGCTGGCCAGCCGTCTTAAACCTGGCGGCTACATCCACTGCGCCACAGACTGGGAACACTATGCCCACCAGATGCTCGAAGTGCTAAGCGCCGAGCCACTATTGGCCAACACCTGCGAGGGCTTCGCACCACGGCCGGCTTTTCGCCCCCTTACCAAGTTCGAAAACCGCGGCTTGCGCCTGGGGCACGGCGTGTGGGACTTGATCTTTACGCGAAAGCCCTGATATGAATTCTGTTAAGCCGCAAGGCCGTTGATTTCCGGAGAGCTTCATGAACATAACTCTGAACGGCAAGCCACATGCGCTGGGCCAGGACCGCAGTGTGGCCGACTTGATACGTAGTCTGGGTTTTGAAGGCAAACGCATTGCGGTAGAACGCAATGGCGATATCGTCCCAAAGAGCCAGCACGCTGACACGCTGCTGAACAGCAACGACGTGGTAGAGATCGTTGTCGCCGTGGGCGGCGGTTAAGCCCCGCCCCAGCTGGGGCGAGGCACCCGGTTTTACTTGCGAAAACCGCCAAAGCCGCCGAAGCCGCCGCCTCCGAGTCCTTTCAGGCCACCCATGGCGCGCATCATCTTGGCCATACCGCCCTTCTTCATTTGCTTCATCATCCCCTGCATTTGCTCGAACTGCGACAGCAGACGGTTCACTTCCTGAACCGGCACACCGGCGCCCGCCGCAATGCGGCGCTTGCGTGAAGCCTTGAGGATTTCCGGTTTGGCGCGTTCTGCAGGCGTCATTGAGTTAAGAATGCCCTCGGTGCGCCGCAACTGCTTTTCTGCCTGACCACCCTGAATCTGTGAAGCTGCCTGGGCGAACTGGGCCGGCAATTTTTCGAGCATGGAGCTCATGTCGCCCATTTTCTTGACCTGCTGCAGCTGATCCCGGAAGTCGTTCAGATCGAAGCGGTTGCCGGATTTGATCTTGGTGGCCAGTTTCTGGGCTTCGGCAATATCGATATTCTTT
>CAZMVM010000331.1:0-2394 GCA_964569785.1 uncultured Pigmentiphaga sp.
CCCTACACAGCGGGAAGCGACGTTAAATCGGATTCATCCAACGACCGACTTTGCGGCCCTGGCCGACTGCCAACTCGTCATTGAAGCAGTCTTCGAGGACCGCGCCGTAAAGGCCGACGTTACCCGACGAGCCGAGGCAGTCATCGCCCCAGATGCCCTCCTGGCTTCAAATACCTCTACGTTACCTATTACCAGTCTGGCCAACGTCGTTGAGCGTCCCGAGCGTTTCGTTGGCATGCACTTCTTCTCCCCGGTCGATCGCATGCCCCTAGTGGAGGTCGTGCGGGGCCAAAACAGCAGCGATACCGCCATCGCGCATGCGCTCGACTTTGTCCGCACTTTAAAAAAGACGCCGATCGTCGTGAACGATTGTCCCGCCTTTTACGCGAACCGCGCGTTCGGCATGTACGCTTACGAAGCAATGACCATGCTTGCCGAAGGCATCAATCCCGCGCTGATTGAGAACGTGGGACGTCATGCCGGCATGCCCATGCCGCCCTTAGCCCTGATCGACGAGTTTTCGATCGAGCTGCTTTACAAAGCCATGCGGCAAGCCCAGCTGGATCAGGGCTCGCGTTATGCGGAACAACCGCAAGATGTCGTGTTGATCACTATGGTAGAAAAGCTAGGCAGGGCTGGGCGCAAAGGGAGCGCGGGCTTTTACGACTATGCCGACAACCATCGCACCGCTCTATGGCCGGGGCTGGCAGATCACTTCCCCCTTGCGCCTCAACAACCCTCAGCCGAGGAAGTGCGTCAGCGCTTAATGTACTCGCAGTCGGTCGAAGCGGCGCGTTGCGTGGACGAAGGCATTGTTAGCCCGCGCGACGCGGATGTCGGCTCTATCCTGGGCTGGGGCTTTCCTGCCATCCTGGGCGGCGTAATCAGCCAAATCGACACGGTAGGCCCGGCTGCCTTCGTTGCAGCTTGCGACCAGTTGGCCGCCGCGCACGGCGCACGCTATGCGGTTCCGCAAAGTTTGCGTGAAATGGCGGCCGAAGGACGGCAGTATCTGGTCTGAGCCCGGCCTGGCGCGCTGGTGGGCGGTCATCCGGTCAGCCGGAGCAACCGCCGCGCGTCCTACTTGTGCTTGAATTCGGGCTGGCGCTTTTCAACAAACGCCCGCATACCTTCCTTCTGATCCTGGGTCGCAAATGCGGCGTGAAACTGTCGGCGCTCGAACAATACACCTTCACTCAGTGAGCTTTCCCAAGCGCGATTCACACACTCTTTAGCCATCATGACTGCCTGCATCGACATGGAGGCAATGACAGTGGCAACCTCAAGCGCTTCGTTCATCAGCTCTTGCGCCGGTACCACACGCGACACAAGACCGGCACGCTCGGCCTCGTCGGCCTTCATGTAGCGCCCCGTCAATATCATATCCATCGCCTTGGCTTTCCCGACTGCACGCGGCAACCGCTGTGTGCCGCCGGCGCCGGGCAAAATACCGAGCTTGATTTCCGGTTGACCAAATCGTGCCGTGTCGGCTGCAACAATGATGTCGCACATCATCGCCAGCTCGCAACCACCGCCCAGTGCGTAACCTGCCACCGCCGCCACGACCGGCTTGCGCACCCTTCGCAAGGTTTCCCAGTTACGCGTAATGTAGTCGCCCGCATAGGCCTCGGTATACGTCCAATCTTGCATGACCGAAATGTCCGCCCCTGCGGCGAATGCCTTCTCATTACCCGTAATAATGATGCAGCCAATATCTGCGTTGCGCTCAAACGCGAGCAACGCTTCACCCAGCTGATCCATGAGTTCATCATTCAGGGCGTTCAAAGCTTGGGGACGATTGAGGGTAAGAATTCCAACCCGGCCCTGAATCTCAGAAAGTACCAACGGTTCACTCATGTTTGGCCTCCCGGCAGCGGTTAAACACAAAAAAGGAAATCCTTCGCTGCCATCATTATCGCTTGAGCCAACCGAGCTAAGCCGAAACGACTTGTGCCGACTGGCGCGTGGCACTTCCGGGCACTCGACATGTCCTTATCAGTGTTCAGATCTACTATGATCAAGCTGATCGGAGCCGGACAGATACTCGCTGCAGGGTACAGGGATCTCACTCCTTAACTCAAGCGGCGCTTCGTGTACCCGGCCCCCCTCCACGAATTCGGCCGGCCCAACCTTGCGGTGTTCTCGACGTTGGGCGGCGACTTACTCCGGTAATTTCATGAGCAAGCAGCCCATTACCTATCGTTTGACCCCGATTGATTTAGCCGGACACCGCTTTCAGGTGGAAGTCACCGTTGCTGAACCCAACCCGAAAGGTCAGGTCGTTTCTCTTCCAGCGTGGATTCCGGGCAGATATCTGATGCTCGAATTCGCCCGGCAAAGTGAATCAATCGAGGCGCATAGCAAAGGGAAACCCTTTGCCATCCAGAAGCTCGA
>CAZMVM010000332.1:0-2370 GCA_964569785.1 uncultured Pigmentiphaga sp.
GCCGTACGCACGCATGCGCGTGCGTACGAGCAGGTACATGGATCGGATGGATCAGGTCGAGCAGCCGCAGCCGGCAAACCACGAGGGTCGACAACGGATCGTCCGATCAGCCGGCTACATGAAGCGGGGTACTTTGCGCTCGATTATTGTGAGATTGCACTGTTCATTCCGGCTCGATGCCTGCCTGGCGCATTACATGCACCCATTTCCTGTTTTCCGCTTCGACAAACGCCTTGGTTTCGGCAGCGTTAAGCGTGCTGGGCGTGGTTCCCTGGCTATTGAGAACTTCCGCGACCTCAGGTGCTTTCGAGGCAGCAACCATTGCCTGATTCAGCTTGTTGACGATCTCCTCAGAGGTGCCTTTCGGTACCCACATACCGTACCAGGTAACGACATCGAACTCGGGCAGGTCGAGCGATTCGCGAATGGTGGGTATATCTGGCAGTTCCTTGATGCGATCCCCGGTTGAAACTGCAAGAGGCTTGATGCGACCGCTCTCAATGAGCGGCAAGGCGGGTGCGAGCGGGGCGTAGAAGAGGTCGACGTGGCCGCCTGCGACGTCGGTCAGGGCCGGCGCGGTGCCCTTGTAAGGCACATGTACCATGTCAACACCCGCCTCGATATTTACTAGTTCACCCACCAAGTGAGGCAAGGTCGCACTGCCCGGGGAAGCAAATGCGATCCGGCCGCGGTGCTGCTTCGCGAAATCGACGAGCTCCTTGAAGCTGTTGAACTGCGAGTTGGCAGGTACGACGGCCACCATGGGAACGGTACCAAGCACCCCGACCGGAACGAAATCGCTCATCGGATCGAACGGTAACGATTTGAACTGCCCGGGGTAGATGACCTGTACCGAAGCGTTCATCAGTATTGTGTAACCATCTGGCTTGGAGCGCGCCACCTCGGCTGCGCCGATGGTGCCGCTCGCCCCCGGTCGGGTTTCAATGACGAATGGCTGCCCCAGATCCTTGCCCATCTGCGTCGCCACAACGCGACCGATGGCGTCGGTCGGCCCCCCCGCCGCAAACGGCAGGATGATCCTCACCGGTTTGTCCGGATATTCGGCCATGGATACAGGCGTGACAGCCGATAGGGTTACCGCTGCCACGACGCTTAGAGCTTTCTGGAACAGGTTCATTAACGTTCCTCCATCAAGGTAGTCCAGGTTTCTCAGGTTTCTCTCTTATGGGTGAGAGCAAGTTCTCGGGAATTTGCAATTTCGCTTGGGAAATGGCGCCTGCAATTGCGTGTTCGTTGCGCTGGATGCGATGCAGCGGCCCCGCAACAACCAGGCTGTACGCCTCGCCACACAGGAGAAACCCTTGGGCGATGGCGGCGACATCATCGACGTTTTCGCCGAATGAGTGGTGCCAGCCTCTGCGCAGCCCTTCCTCAACCTCTGCCTCCAGCTCCTTGCGGTCCACGATGGTACTGGCCGTGACCTTGTCCCATCGTTTGTAGCTATCAAGCAGCTTCTTGCGTTGCTTGAAATCCAGGGCTCCGAGCAATGCCTTTCCGGAAGCCGTGGCGTGCAGCGCCTTGAAGCCGCCCGGCTCATGGGCGTAGCGAATCATCTGATTCGATTCAACGACACTGAGGTACACCACTTGATCATCGGCCAGCTTAGCTAGGACTGCGGTCTCTCGGGTGGCGTCACGAAGTTCTGCCAGGATTGGAGCGAACAGACTGATCAGCGGGTCGGCACTGCAGATCGCCTGGGCGACATGCAGAAGCCGCTGAGTCGGGTAGTAGCCCGACCGGATGCCTGGCTCGTAGAGATAACCACAGGCAACCATGGTCTTGAGCAAGGCATGGCAGCTGGATAGCGGCAACTCGAGCCGTTGCGCGATTTCGCTATAGATCAATGGAGTACGTACCTCGGCAAAGAGGTTGAGTACACGGAATACACGGGTGGCTGTTTTCACATCCATGATAGGTTTATTATATATGTGATAATTTTATAAAGGTAAGAGAACGCGACGCGTTCTCTTGTAGCAAACAGAGGTTGGATTATGCGTTGGAAGAACCGTCCGGAGGGTTCCAATTGGGGGGAGTTTGGTCCAGATGACCAGCTTGGGCGATTGAACTACCTGACGCCTGAGAAAACGCGCCACGCGGCGTTGATAGATGAGATCGAGCTCCTTGACAGCCGCGCGGGCGCGCGCGACGACGAGGCGCAATAGCTCGAGCTCGCGCTCGTTCGCCGCACTCGATCCGCTGGTCATGCCGGAAGGAGGGTTGCTTGCCATGGCTTCAAAACGTCCACATGAGGGCAGCGCTCCATCGATTGCCCGCGCGCTCGCTGCCAAAGAGACGCGTCGCGGTCGAGCCCGTATCGATGTGCACGAGATCGACCCGCAACACGTTCCA
>CAZMVM010000333.1:0-2355 GCA_964569785.1 uncultured Pigmentiphaga sp.
GACGGCCAGAACAAAAATAATAAGGTTGATAATGATGGGATCGATCGTGTCCATGGTCAGTCTCCGTGCCGGCGGACGCCGTTCTCACACATGAGGCAGGCGGCCACGATGTCGTCGTCAAGCGAAATGTTTAGCGTGCCCTCGGGGGAGGTAATCAGCCTAATGAACTCGAGAAGGTTGCGCGCATAGAGTGCCGAGGCGTCGGCTGCCAAGAGTGCAGGCAGATTGCTGGGCGCCAGTATTGTCACGCCGTTGTGCTCCACGACCTGATCCGCGCGCGACAGCGGGCAATTCCCACCCCGTTCAATGGCCAGGTCTACGATCACAGCACCCGGCCGCATTTGCTCAACGGTTTCGGGTGCTACCAGGATCGGAGCTGGACGACCGGGAATCAACGCGGTCGTGATGACGATATCCGCCTGACTGCATCGCTCGGCCACCTTGATCGCCTGCCGCTTCATCCAGGCCTCGGGCATGGGCCGGGCGTAACCGCCAACGCCTTCCGCGATTTCTCGTTCTTCTTCCGTTTCGAAGGGCACGTCGATAAACTTGGCCCCCAACGATTCCACTTGCTCGCGCGCCGCCGGCCGTACGTCGGATGCTTCCACCACCGCACCCAAGCGTTTGGCCGTTGCAATTGCTTGTAAGCCGGCCACCCCGGCACCCAATATGACTACCCGCGCGGCCTTAACCGTGCCGGCCGCCGTCATCAACATGGGGATGAACCGACCGTAATAGTGAGCAGCCAGTAAAACCGCCTTGTAGCCGGCAATATTCGCCTGCGACGACAGCACATCCAGGCTTTGCGCGCGCGTGATGCGGGGAGCTGCTTCCAGGGCAAAGGCAGTGAGGCCATGTTGAGCCAGGCGTTCAAGCCCGTCGATATCGAAGGGGTCCAGCATGCCTACCAAAACGGCATCGCGGCGCATTAAGGCCAGCTCGTCCGGGCTCGGTGCACGCACCTTTAACACCAGCTCCGCGCCTAAAGCCGTTGCATGATCGGTCAGGATGGCGCCCGCGGCCTCGTAGGCCTCGTCGGTATAATGTGCGTGTATGCCCGCTTGGGTTTCCACCAAAACCTCGTGGCCGCTGGCCCGCAGCTTTTTGACGGTTTCCGGGGTGGCAGCAACGCGTTTCTCGCCCGCTCGCGTCTCGAGCGGGATACCAATACGCATGTAACTCCTCCTTGTTTTTGTCAGGTAAGGCCCGATTATTCTGGTAACGCAAAAGCTTACACGAGCATTGGGCAATTGAAGACCCGGCAGCCTGAAAATTTTCGTGAGTCGTTCTGAAACGTGAGGAAAATGTGACCCCTACACGCTGGAAGCCTGCCGTGACGGTTGCTGCGGTTATAGAGCAGGGTGGTCGATTCTTGTTGGTAGAAGAAGACACCTCGGAAGGAGTGCGCTGGAATCAGCCGGCCGGGCATCTTGAGCCTGGTGAAAGCCTCCTCGACGCTGTGGCGCGCGAGACACTTGAAGAGTCGGCGCATCCGTTCGTAGCGGAAGGTCTGCTGGGCATCTATCTGGCCGAAGGCGACACCACTTTTCTTCGGTTTGCATTTGTAGGTACGGTGGGGCAACCGCTGGCGCAGCCGTTGGATGCGGGGATACGACGGGCCTTCTGGGCAAGTGCCGACGAAGTGCGGGCACATCCCGAGCGCCATCGCAGTGATTTTGTCATGCGCTGTATCGACGATTACCTCAGAGCGCGTCAGTTGCGTCGGCCGTGGTTGCCGTTAGAGGCGCTGGCGTATCTAGGGCCCGATGCAGCATCGCGTGTCGATTCTGTCACGCTGACATCAAAGGCTCGCACCCAATCCTAACCCTAACCTGGCAACCATGATCAGACTCGGAGCAAGCACATGAGCAATCGTAAGCGTGTAGTCGTAGGCATGTCGGGGGGCGTCGACTCCTCCGTCGCTGCTTGGCTGCTCAAGCAGCAGGGTTACGAGGTGGTGGGTCTGTTCATGAAGAACTGGGAAGACGACGATGACAGCGAGTATTGCTCCACTCGTCAGGACTTGCTCGATGCGGTCAGCGTGGCGGATGTCATCGGAATCGATATTGAAGCCGTGAATTTCGCGGCGGAATACAAAGACCGCGTGTTTAGCGAGTTTCTGCGCGAATACTCCGCCGGGCGTACGCCGAACCCCGACGTGTTGTGCAACGCCGAGATCAAATTCAAGGCCTTCCTGGATCACGCGATGCGCATGGGTGCTGAGCACATCGCCACCGGGCATTATGCGCGCGTGCGGCAGGTTGCAGAGGGCCCCGCTGCTGGCACGTTCCAGCTTTTGAAAGGGGTGGATACAAGTAAGGATCAAAGCTATTTCCTGCACCGGCTCAATCAAGA
>CAZMVM010000334.1:0-2346 GCA_964569785.1 uncultured Pigmentiphaga sp.
ACGTACCTCCGGCGAGCGCACGCAGGAAGTGGCAGACGGCATTCGCCAATCCATGCAACACCACTGCGGCGTGTTCCGCACCCTCAAGCTGCTGCGCGAAGGCGTCGATCAGATCGAACAGCTCGCCAAGCAGGCCGAGCACATCTACTTCAAAGACAAGTCGAAGGTCTTCAACACGGCCCGCATCGAAGCGCTTGAACTGGCGAACATGGTCGAGGTTGCGCGTGCCACCATCAATTCGGCTGCCAATCGCACCGAAAGCCGTGGTGCTCACGCCCTGAGCGACCACCCCGAGCGGGACGACGTGAACTGGCTGAAGCACACGCTGTGGTACTCCGACGGCAACCGGCTCGAGTACAAGCCTGTGCAGATGAAGCCCCTTACGGTCGAATCCTTCCCGCCCAAGGCCCGAACCTTCTAAGTCTACGAGCAGGATGCCGGAATGAGCACCAAACGTATCATGAAGTTTGAAATCTACCGCTACGATCCCGACAAGGACGAGCGGCCATATATGCAAAAGCTCGAAGTCGAGTTGCAGCCCACCGACAAAATGCTGCTCGACGCGCTTGTGCGTATCAAGAACGACGTCGATGACAGCCTATCGATCCGGCGTTCGTGCCGGGAAGGTGTTTGCGGCTCCGACGCCATGAACATCAATGGCAAGAACGGTTTGGCGTGCACCACCAATCTGAACGACCTCAAGCAGCCCGTGGTGTTGCGCCCGCTCCCAGGCTTGCCCGTGGTGCGCGATCTTATCGTCGACATGACGCACTTCTTCAATCAGTACCATTCAGTGCGTCCTTACCTCATCAATAACACGCCGCCGCCGGAGCGTGAGCGTCTGCAAACGCCCGAAGCCCGCGAAGAGCTCAATGGGCTCTACGAGTGCATTTTGTGCGCTTGCTGTTCGACGTCTTGCCCCTCGTTCTGGTGGAACCCCGACAAGTACGTCGGTCCGGCCGGTTTGTTGCAGGCGTACCGTTTCCTCGCCGACAGTCGCGACGAGGCTACGGGCGAGCGACTCGACAACCTCAACGACCCGTACCGCTTGTTCCGCTGTCACACCATCATGAATTGCACCGATGTCTGTCCCAAGGGTCTCAACCCGGCTCTGGCTATCGGTAAAATCAAGGAAATGCTGGTCAGGCGGGCTATCTGAGAAGCCTTATGGCGCATTCGCACGATCGCACACGACTGCGCTGGCGCGCACGTCGTGGCATGCTCGAGAACGACCTCATCATTACGCGGTTTCTCGATGCGTACGAAACCAGGCTGTCCGACGAGGAAGTCGCTGCATTGACAGCGCTACTTGCGCTTGACGACAACACATTGCTCGATCTGCTTTTGGCAAGGGCCGAACCCGCGGGCGAGCTCGACACGCCGATCGTGCGTGATGTTTTGGCCCGGTTGCGCACAGCCTGAAATCACCTGCAAAGGAATGCTGAGATGAATTTATCTGAAAAGAAGGCGACGCTATCGTTCTCCGACGGTAGCGCCAGCGTAGAGTTTCCCGTCTATGAGGGATCGATAGGGCCGGATGTTATCGATATCCGTAAGCTCTACGGCGATACAGGGTATTTCACCTACGACCCTGGCTTTTTGTCGACCGCGTCATGCGCATCAAGCATTACGTATATCGACGGTGACAAGGGCGAATTGCTGTACCGTGGTTATCCCATTGAGCAACTCGCGGTTCAGTGTGACTACCTGGAAACCTGCTACCTCATCCTGAACGGCGAACTGCCGACCGCGGAGCAGAAGAAAGACTTTGTGGATCAGGTCACGCACCACACCATGGTGCATGAGCAGATGCACACTTTCCTGCGCGGCTTCCGGCGCGACGCGCACCCCATGGCAGTGCTGACTGGCCTGGTGGGGGGCATGTCGGCGTTCTATCACGACTCCACCGACATCAACAACCCACATCATCGCCATGTATCGGCCATTCGTTTGATTGCCAAAATGCCCACCCTGGTGGCGATGGCATATAAGCATTCCATCGGGCAGCCCTTCATTTACCCGCGCAACGACCTGTCCTACACAGGTAACTTCTTGCGCATGATGTTTGCCACGCCGTGCGAAGACTATCAAGTCAATGAAGTCGTTGAGCGCGCCCTGGATCGCATCTTTATTCTGCACGCCGATCACGAGCAGAACGCGTCTACGTCAACGGTTCGTCTGTGCGGCTCCTCGGGTACTAACCCGTTTGCTGCAATTGCTGCAGGTGTTGCATGTTTGTGGGGACCAGCCCACGGCGGTGCAAACGAGGCTGCGCTGCAAATGCTGGAAGATCTCCAGGCAAACGGCGGACTGGCCAAAATTGGTGAGTTCATCGAGCAGGTGAAA
>CAZMVM010000335.1:0-2311 GCA_964569785.1 uncultured Pigmentiphaga sp.
GGCCCATGCCCTCGATTACGATGATGTGGGGTTGCAGGGGCATCCCAGTGCCGTATTGGTGCCAGCTTTGTTGGCGGAGGGTGAGCGCCTGCAAAGCCCCGGAGCAGCATTAATGGCTGCTTACTTGACAGGTTACGAAGTATGGGCTGAGCTCATTGCTCGAGATCGCGACGTCCATCATCTGAAAGGCTGGCACCCTAGTGGCGTGTTTGGTTGTGTGGCCAGTGCCGCGGCGGTGGCGGGGCTGCGCCGATTGGAAGTGGGACAAGTGCGGCATGCGCTTGGCTTGGCGGCCAGCATGGCGTCGGGGCTGACCGCCAACTTTGGCAGTATGGCCAAGCCCTTTCATGTGGGACAGGCAGCTGCATGCGGCATTGACGCCGTCGACCTCGCCCAAGCCGGGATGACCTCCGCCCCGGATATTTTTGAGCATCCCAAGGGGTTTTTGTATGCTCTTTCGCCAAACGGAGATGTCGACCTTGGTCCTCCAGCGCCCGATTTCGGCAAACAGCTTCGATTTGAGAGTCTGGGGCTAACGGTAAAGAAGTATCCCGTGTGCTTTGCGGCGCACCGCATTATTGATGCAGCGCTCGATCTTGTGCATGCGCACGACGTTCACGCCGAGCAGGTGCAGCGAGTTGAAGCTACGGTTGGGCCAGCTCAGGCTTCCATGTTGCGTAACCCTCGGCCCACCAATGCTTTAGAGGCTAAGTTCAGCCTGCAGTTTGCGCTCGCCGCACCGTTGGTGGCCCGCGCTTGCGGCCTGGCCGAAGTGACCGATGACTTCGTTCGTCGACCGGACGTCCAGGCTGTATTCGAGTTGGTGGAAGTGCGGATCGTTAACACCTGCCATCCTACTGAGCCGACTTTAGCTGCCAGTGATCGGTTAATCCTACATTTGAAAGATGGACGACGATTGGATAGTGGTGAGATATCTGTGACGCGCGGAGACCCGAGTTCACCCTTGCAAGCAGAAGAGCTTCGATACAAATTCGAAGACTGCACTCGTCAACTGAGTGCGCAGCTGCGTGAGCGCTTATGGACCAACCTTTTACGACTTGAAAGTCTGCCTGACGTTACCCAGCTCATATAACCCACGCTAGGCTTAAATGGGTACCGCGGTTAACCTACTGCGGTGCGGTGCGTGATCGGTGATTGTCGTTATAGCCGTGTTCAGTCTGGAGCTGAGGACATTGCGGGGCGCGGGCGTGTGGTGAGCTGTCGGGTCATAGCATTGATACCCTTGACGGCGTGCAATCAAGATCGGGGGACAATTACCAAGAACCTGTTGCGCGTGACGGGTGGAATGCTTTATCCGTGGCAGCTCGCGACAGCAGCCGGTACTCGGTACACGTGAAACGATAGAGGCCTCATGACACATCAGTTCATCAGAGCATCGACATCGGGGCGAGGAGACGACTTGATGGGGTCACAGCGCTCTTCGCTGGTTCGACGGGCTTGGGTAGATTTGGGCCGTAAGACGCTCATTCCCCTATGCATCATCGCTTTTGCAGGATGCGCCAACGGCGGTGGGGCAGCCGGGGTGGGCTCAGAGCGCATATCACGCTCTGTCAAGGTGGTCGAGACGCGCAGTGATTTCCATCAGTCGTTGAGGATCGCGTCGGATAGTTTGCGTTTGTTGGTCGATAAGCGTGGCTACCGATGGCCCGTCGGCACGACACTGAACGTTTGGGGTTGGAAAAGCGTGGTCGACCCCCACACCCGATATGGGGTTGAGATCCGTAACGATCACTTGCAAGATGGTAGCGATCTGAAAGCAGCCTACGCGTACTTAGATACTTACCGTGACAAAATCAAAAACGAATGCCGTGAAGTTCGCATGTTGGTTGACGGCGAGCCCTGGGTGCGCCCGATTAAGTCGGTATCCGCAAGCATCTACACGGACAAAGCGTGCATGCCGGTCATCACCGATGCTAACCCCGACGTGCTCGAGCTTATTGTGGAAAATAATCCACCCGATCCACTCGTCATTTCTGCAAAGTTTGGTATCGAGCTGCAACCAGCCGACTTCTCGCGTCTAGCGGCTGCTGAGGAGATTCAATACGAAGTCTGCGCAGAGGTGAATGAAGCAACCCCTGATGAGATAAAGGGGCTCAAGCAGGTTTACGAGTGGGTGCAAAGCGTCGCCCGCGAATGAACCTGAAGCCTCGTATTATTCGCTGATGAAGGGCAATCAGATGGTGGCCGTGACTTCATAGGGGCGCGCATAAAGTCGAAGGTTGAAGACTCCCATTGAATGCGCCCGATCCTGTTTTCGCTCATCCTATTTTCCGAGGCTTGTTAGCTGGGG
>CAZMVM010000336.1:0-2303 GCA_964569785.1 uncultured Pigmentiphaga sp.
TTATTTTTATCGATACGGAAAAGTCGAACTGGACATGGGATGCCGAGGCCCAAGCCTACTTCTGGCATCGCTTTTACTCTCACCAGCCCGACCTCAATTACGATAACCCGCAAGTGCTAAAAGAAATATTAGCGGTCATGCGCTATTGGCTGCAGACTGGCATCGATGGCTTGCGGCTGGATGCTGTGCCGTACCTGGTTGAGCGTGAAGGCACAAACAACGAAAACCTGCCAGAAACGCATGCGGTACTCAAGACCATACGATCCGACCTCGATAAGGCGTTTTCTAACCGCCTGCTGCTGGCAGAGGCCAATCAATGGCCCGAGGACGCCCAAGAATACTTTGGTGATGGCGATGAGTGCCACATGGCCTTTCATTTCCCGCTTATGCCACGTATGTATATGGCCATCGCGCGGGAAGACCGCTTCCCCATTACCGACATTATTCGGCAAACGCCGGATATTCCCGAGAACTGCCAGTGGGCCATTTTCCTGCGCAATCACGATGAGCTCACCCTGGAAATGGTAACGGATAGCGAGCGCGACTACCTTTGGGAGGTATACGCTACAGAACAGCGAGCTCGCCTCAATCTCGGTATTCGTCGTCGTTTGGCTCCCCTGCTCGAACGTGACCGTCGTCGCATCGAATTGATGAACAGTCTTTTGTTGTCGATGCCCGGCACTCCAGTCATCTACTATGGCGACGAAATTGGAATGGGTGACAACATTCATCTGGGCGATCGCGACGGCGTGCGTACACCCATGCAGTGGTCGCCAGACCGCAATGGCGGCTTTTCGCGCGCCGACCGAGAGCGTTTGGTTTTGCCGCCCTTGATCGGCGGGCTGTATGGTTATGAGTCAATCAACGTGGAAACCCAATTGCGCGATCCGCATTCGTTATTGAATTGGATGCGTCGCATGTTGGCAGTGCGTCGGCAGCACCGCGTGTTAGGTCGTGGGAGTCTGCAGTTTCTTTACCCGCGTAACCGCAAAATACTGGCGTATCTTCGAAGCTACGACAGCACTGACATTTTATGTGTTGCTAATTTATCGCACGCAACGCAAGCCGTCGAGCTGGACCTGGCAAGTTTCAAAGATCGTGTGCCGGTTGAAATGTTGGGCGGAACGCCCTTTCCTACCGTGGGTGAACTGCCTTATTTGCTTACGCTGCCACCTTACGGTTTTTACTGGTTCGACTTGCGCGCCGACGCCGCACCCCCAGCGTGGCACGCGACCCCACACGAACAGCTACAAGAATTCACCACGCTGGTTTTACGCGGGCGTACGGGGTATCAACTGACCGAGGTCTCCCAACGCGCGCTCCAGCGCGATGTACTGCCCGCATGGCTGCGCCTCCGACGCTGGTTTGCAGGTAAGCATTTGCGCATACAAAGCGTCGATATACGGTATGCGGTGAAGCTACCCGGCGAAGGCGAGTATTACGTGGCGGAGGTTTCTGTAGACACTAACGCCGACCGCCAACACTATGCAGTTCCTGTTGCTCTGATATGGGAAGAGAACCTGCAGGGACAACAGCAACAACTGGCGTTGGCACGCGTGCGCCGCGCTTCCAAGATGGGCATGCTCACCGATGCCTTCGTTACGCCCGGTTTTATTCATGCCATAGTGACTAACCTGCGGGAAGCGTCTCACGTCCTCATCAATTATGGCGAACAACAGGCTCGTTTAATTTTTCAACCGCAGGAAAGGCTACAAGATCTCGACCTGCTCGACGACGCCGAACTCGATTGGCTAGGCGCAGAACAGTCGAATAGTTCGGTGATCATCGGGTACCAAGCTGTCTTAAAGCAAGTACGACGAGTTGTTGACGGCATAAACCCCGAAGCGGAAATGACCGGATACCTCACCGCTCAGGGCTACCATCACACGCCGGCTCTACTAGGTCAGGTTACGTACGAAGATGATGCAGGTGGCAAACATACCCTGATGTTGCTGCACGAGTTCGTTTCGAATCAGGGCGACGCCTGGACATGGACACAGGAATACTTGCGCCGCACCTTGGATGAAGTTGCCCTCACTGGCGAACCACGCGAAAGTTACGACGATTTGCTTGCCAGCTATGCCGGCGTCGCCGGCACTCTTGGGCGACGGCTAGCCGAGCTGCACGAAACGCTCTCACGCGACACCGAAGATGCCGCGTTTCAGCCCCGTCATCCGCAGCAAGCAGACATTCAGGCGCGTGCTAATGCCGTGAGCACCATGGTAACCCGGGCGCTCGAAGCCATCAGCACGCACACCTGGGCACACGATGTCACCCAGGCGCGGGTGGCGATGTTGCAGGAG
>CAZMVM010000337.1:0-2292 GCA_964569785.1 uncultured Pigmentiphaga sp.
TGGTCACGCGCTGGCCAGACGCGTTTCGACCCGCCCTCCGTGACCTCTTATGGACGTTAGGGATATCTCCAACGTCAACTCACACGCCTCTGCCCGACCAAATCAATATTATCGCCAGCACAGCATCTGCCCTTCCCGAAACCGACCTCCTGGCTCAAATCTGGAATGGAAGCGCGCCAACCATAGCCGTTGGAAGCGTCGCAACGCAGCTGCTGCTAGCCACCGGCACCAAGGGTAGCCGGCTTCCCGTACGCAAGGATGGGTACGTAGTCTCGGCAAAAGCAACGCCAGGGGAGGCACTAGCCACCCTCAAAGCCTTTGAAGCGGTTATCTATACCGACACCGAGATCCACGCCGAGATGTTGACAAACGAGTGGATTGTTCTTGCAACCGATGAAGAAGAAATCATCCTGGCAGTTCGGCACGCGAGCAAGCCCCTGGTGGCCTTGTTATTTCGGCCTGATTCAGCCCTAGCGCGTAACGGAGTAGAGGCTATGGCTGCGGGAATTAGAATTTTGCTACGTTCCATGCAGGCTTAAATAGAGGAGTGTGAGCTTCTTTAAGGGCAATCTTGGATGTCAAGCCTCTGCCTCGCGTTCCCTTGCAATCGAAACGCCGTCATCGCACCCCATTTATTAGAACATTGCATGCACAATTTCTTTCGCTAGCTTCTAAAGCCGGGTGCAATACGGTCTGCAATTCGAAGATAAGCTGGCCACTCGTCCCTGGGCCCTAGGTCGGCAAGCTGTTCCCACTGCTGCGCGGCATGTTCACACACTTCGGGTGGCGGAATCACCAAGGGGGCTCCTGACGCCTCAAGCATCAGCTGCGTCCTGCAAGACGTCACGAGATAAAGCATATTTGTTAATGCCTCTACAACCGTTACGCCTGCGGTTAGCAACCCATGGTTGCGCATAATCATTGCCTTGTTGTGTGATCCCAAGCTAGTGGCGATGCGGCCGCGCTCATCAACGTCACGTGAAATGCCTTCGTAGTCGTGATACGACAATCGATTATAAAAGCGCATAGCTCCCTGGTTAATTGGAAGGAGGCCTTTTGCATGGGCCGACATTGCCATGCCCGCTTCTGTGTGTACATGTAGGGTACAGTTAAGGTCTGACCGAGCCTGGAGAATAGCCGTATGTATGGTGAATCCAGCAGTGTTGACATTGTCGTCCTCACCCACCACGCTGATTCCGTCCAGTCGGAGCTTTAACAAATTGGATGCGCACACTTCTTCAAAAAGTAGATTGTGCCGCTTAACCAAAAAGCATTCGGGCTCATCCGGTACGCGTAACGCTATATGGTTGTAAATGAGGTTAGTCCAACCATAATAGGCCACAAGGCGGTGGGCGGCAGCCAGGTCGACCCTCGCCTGCCATTCAGTCTCGTTCATCATGGTCCGGAGCTCTGGCACCGGACCCGGTGCTGCAGCATTCGCACTCACAGTTCTCCTCCCTCGGCGTTCAGAGTGGTTGGCTCAACCCTCGCCCCTGCTGCTTACTCCACTCGAATATTGGCGTCCTCTACGATTTTCGCGTAAAGATCCAGTTGCTCGCGCCAGTATGCATTAAATTCAGCCGGTGTAGACCCTACTCCCTCAATACCGCCGGCTTCGAGCTTTTTCGCGGTCTCTGGATCCCGTACTGCTTTATGCACTTCGGCAGCGATGCGCTCCAGTATTGGCGCCGGTGTGTCTTTAGGCGCGAACATTCCGGTCCAGAACGGGATATCGTATCCGGGAAGAACTTCGTTCAACGCCGGAACATTGGGAACCAATTCGTTGCGCGACGTCGTCGTAACTGCCACAGCACGCACCTTATCGCCGCGGATATTCCCCAGCTGCGGAGGCAAACCATCGATCAGCATAGCCACGCGGCCCGCTATCAGATCTGGAACGACGGATACGGTGCCACGGTATGGGACATGCAGCATCTCAACGCCTGCAAGCGAGGTGAACAGTTCACTTGCAATATGGATACTTGCCCCGACACCCGACGAGCCATAGCTGTACTTGCCAGGATTCTTTCTTAGAAGTTCGATGAACTCTTGCAAATTCTCCGCGGGGAGTTCGCGGTTAATAACCATCACAAGCGGAAAACGAGACACTAACGTAACCGGCGCAAAATCGTTGATAGGATCGTACGGCAGGTTCTTCAGCGTTACCGCGTTAACTACTGCTCCAGACACGGAATGAAAGATCAACGTGTAGCCATCGGGCGCTGCCCGAGCAACCGCAGACGATGCAATCGTACCGCTGCCGCCACCCTGATTCTCTATGACTACGGGTTG
>CAZMVM010000338.1:0-2287 GCA_964569785.1 uncultured Pigmentiphaga sp.
CATCAGTCTGACTGCCGAGGGCGAGCTCTATCTGACCAATGCCCAGCGCCTGCTGGGTGAAATCGAGGAAATGGAGCGCCAGGTATCCAGCAGCCGGGCGGAACCCAAGGGGCTGTTGCGGGTAAATGCGCCGTTGGGTTTCGGGCGCACCCATATCAGTCCGGCGATCTCCTCGTTCGTCAAACGCTACCCCGAAGTCGAGGTGCAACTGCATCTGACCGACCGGCCGATCAATCTGCCGGATAACGCCATCGATGTGGCGGTCCGCTTCGGCGAGTTGCCGGATTCCCGATTGATTGCCCGCAAGATCGCAGTGAATCGCCGCCGTCTGTGCGCGGCGCCGGCTTACCTGGAAGCCTTTGGTCATCCCGACACGCCTGATGACCTGTCCCGGCACAATTGCATCGTGCTGCGCCAGAACGATTCGGCTTTCGGTATATGGCGGCTGAGCAAAGGCAAGCAGACCGAGTCGATAAAGGTGCACGGCAGTCTCAGCACCAATGACGGCGAAGTGGCCTTGAACTGGGCACTGGATGGCCACGGCATCCTCATGCGGGCCGAGTGGAATGTGGCCAGCTATCTGCGCACCGGGCAGTTGGTGGAGGTGCTGGGGGATTATGAAACGCCGCCGGCGGACATCTATGCGGTCTACCTTGAACGCCTCAATCTGTCGGCCAAGGTGTCGTTCTTCATCCAGCATCTGCGCGACTTCTTCCGCGACAATATCGACCGGCCACATGACAGCCTGGCGGCGTGGCGGTAGTACCTTCTGTCAGAGCAAAAGAATTCCCAGCAGTTATTCCGAATGTCAGGCTCTCCGGAATCAGGTTACACCGATTGGTCCAACCTGATTCCGGAGACAGTCAATCTACTGATGTTACAGCGCCTGAAACTCTCTATTGTCGCCCTCTTCCGCCGCAGTGGTCTCCATCGGAGGGGCCTGGACGTTCCCAGATTGCTCTGGCACATCCACGTGAGGCAATTGCAGAGCCTGGCTGGTGTGACGGCGGATCTCATTGGTCAGCGCCGGGCTGTCGTTGAGAGTGCGCCCGTAGGAGGGAATGATGGCGTTCAGGCGGTCTTTCCAGCCAGCGGCCATCTGTTCCGGGAAGACCTTGGCTAGCACGTTCAGCATGATCGGCGGCGAGGTGGATGCGCCTGGCGAGGCGCCTAGCAGGGCGGCGATGGTGCCATCGGCGTCACTGACCACCTCGGTGCCGAACTGCAGGGTCGCGCCCTTCTGGGAGTCAAGCTTGATTATCTGCACACGCTGCCCGGCGGTAACCAGCTTCCAGTCCTCGGGGTTGGCCTCGGGGAAGTACTTGAGCAGTTCGGCATGACGATCTGCATCGCTCAGGCTGGCTTGCTGCACCAGGTATTTGACCAGATCCAGATTCTGCCTGCCGACACTCAGCATGCCAGCGAAGTTGTTGTGGTTGACCGACGAAAACAGGTCGAACCAGGAACCGTCCTTGAGAAACTTAGTGCTCTGCAACGCGAATGGCCCGAACAGCACCACCGGTTTGCCATCCAGCTTACGCGCGTCCAGGTGCGGTACCGACATCGGCGGCGAACCGGCTTCGGCCTTGCCGTAGGCTTTCACCTCATGACGGGCGCTGATTTCGGGTGACTCAAAGGCCAGGAACTGGCCACCCACCGGAAAGCCTCCATAGTTGCGCGACTCGGGAATACCGGACAATTGCAACAGTTTCAATGCCGCTCCACCGGCGCCGATAAAGACGAAGCGCGATTTGATGGTGCGCTCCGTGTCTGTCTTGAAGTCATGCACGGTGACGTTCCAAGTCTTGTCATCATTCTGATCCAGACCGCGCACTTCATGATTCAATTCCAGCTGGAAATTGGGGTTGCGCTGCAGCGACTCGGTCAGCTGGCTGGTGATCACCCCGAAATTGACGTCGGTACCCAACGGCATGTAGGTCGCTGCTACTTTCTGGGCAGGATCGCGACCTTCCATCAGCAGCGGTGCCCATTGGCTGATCTGCTCGGGGTCTTCGGAATACTCCATGCCGTAGAACAACGGATTCTTGATCATCGCCGCATGGCGCTTGCGCAAGAACTCGATGTTGTCATCACCCCAGACGAAACTCATGTGCGGAGTCGGATTGATGAAGTCGGAAGGCGTGGACAGGCGTCCCTGCTCGACCTGGTGGGCCCAGAACTGGCGTGAGATTTCGAACTGCTCGGCTGTGTTAACCGCCCGGCTGGTTTCAATGCTGCCGTCTTCCCGCTCGGGAGTGTAGTTCAGTTCGGCAAAACCAGCGTGACC
>CAZMVM010000339.1:0-2281 GCA_964569785.1 uncultured Pigmentiphaga sp.
TCCGCCACAGGATCGGGGCCGCCACCCGCCTGCCGGTGGGCTGCATACCAGTTGACAATCAGCGCGGCCACATTGTCCTCGGGGCCGTCGCGCAGCAGCTCGATCGGTACGGCGCTGGCCGCGCATACGCGCTCGATGACGGCCCAGTCAAAGCGGACGGCGCCGCTCGGGCTGCGCTCCAGGCGCAGATCGGAAAAACTCACGTCGTCGGGGATCGTAATCTGAGCTATCTGCTGCTGCACACGCGCCTCCACGGCCTGGGTGATGTAGTCGGTAAGCCGTTGGCCAGCTGCCCGGGATGCGCGTACCCAACGCGCCTTGGTGGCGGCTGGGACGCGCAGGTGTACGGGTACGTCAGGCATCGTAATCAGTAGCGGCGTCGCCGTCGATCAGGCCATCATTCGCGCCAAACGCGGGCGAGTAAGTGGCGCCGAAATCGGCGTTACCCAGGTAGCCAAGTTCGTACGCCTTGGCCTCGCAGGCCTCGTTGTTTGCCCCGCGGATGCGGGCTACGACGGTGTTGGTCTCGGTGCTGTAGATGTAGAGGGTATGCATGATGTTGCTCCTATCAGGAAGCCCGGTTCCGCCGGGGCGGGGTGTCTTGTGTTGATCACCATGGCTTTAATATAACCCGTTAGCCGCTAACGGTCAACACCTTTCTACCGTTTCGACAAATAATTTTGTAACAGGGTGAGCACGAGGGCGTTTGCGCTCTGTCCGGAGCGCTCCAGCTCTGCTGACAGTGCGGCATTGAGATCGGGAGGGATGCGTACTGTGATGCGTCGGCCCCCCTCATTAATGAGGCGCTGGGTGTGCGCTGCCTGGCGCTTTGCGATTGTGCGGTCTGTGCTCATGATGTCATTTTCCGTTATCTGCTAACGGGGCGTCAATCTCGATACGTGATCCACCACAGCACAGCTGCCAGCACAACGCCCAGAGCAATGTATGCGAGCGCCATAGGGTTGAGGGTCATCGTTCGATGATGCGCGCCTGTCGTGGGGCTGTCTACTGGCGGAAGTGGCAGAGACGAAAAAGCCCGCTCGGTGGCGGGCCTCAAATTGGGTATGGTGCTACCCGGAATGGGGTCAGTCTAGTTTCGCGGCGATTTCGGTGGCTGATTGCCGGTAGTAGATCATGAGGCTGCGCGGGTCGCGGTGCCCCACCATCTTTGCCAACTCCAATATGTCGAGCTTCTTCGATAGGCGAGTGAGGGCGGTGGCGCGGGCATCGTGGAAGGTTGGGCCAGTCACGCCCGCCAAGTCGCGCCCCTGCCGGTAGTAGGCGTCAAGCAATGCCGAAGTGAGCGTGAACACCCGCTCTTCATTTCTGCCTTCCATGTTCGTGATCAACTCTATCGCACGGCGGGAAAGAGGGACTTCTCGGGCGTCGCCGTTCTTTGTTTTCGGTAGGCGCACGATGCGCTTCTCGAGGGCAACATCTTCCCACCGCATCGCGATGATCTCCCCGGCACGCATCGCAGTTTCGAGCGACAGCAGTAGGGCGACGGCAGCTTCCTGACGCCTGTTTTGTGGCGTACCCCCAGCATAACCCAATGCCTGAATAATCCGATCGACCTGCCAATCCTGGAACAGAACGTCGCGGGGCGGCGACTCTTGCGGCTTTGTCACCTCTGCCCAAGGATCATGATCGACATACCCCCATTCCCCTTTCTTTGCCTGCTTCCAGACAGCGCGCAGCGACCCGATTTCACGCAAAACTGACGAGGGCTTCACGCATTTGAGGCGACGGTCGCGCCATGCGGCAAGGTCGGTCGGCCCAATGTCCTGCATCACCATATCGGCAATCTCGTCGCGCTGAACGGCCCGTAGGCGCAAGATTTCCTTGTCCCCGCTGGCCTTTTTGGGGCTGACTTCTGCGATGTACCTGTCCAACACTTCCCGTAGCGTCCAGCGAATGACCTTGCCCGCGCGCATGCTGACGATCTCGGCTTCGCGCTTGCTCGCCCATTCCTGAGCCTCGCGCTTGGTCGCGAAGGTTGCGCTCTCGCGAATGCCCTTCTTGAAGATTTCGGCACGCCAGCCGTTAGCGTACTTCCTGAATGAGGCCAATTTGCGTGATCCAGTGCGTGAATTTTGCGTGATAGGTTAGCAAAATCTGCTGGGGTCTGTGTGGAAAACTGGGTTTATGAGTGCCTGCGGGCACCTCATACGCACTATGAAAGTGTGCGTGAATTTGCGTAAGTTTGGAATTGTATGGGGTGTGGGGTGGTGCCCCCCCCGTGAGTCGAACACGGCACCAACGGATTATGAGTCCGCTGCTC
>CAZMVM010000340.1:0-2230 GCA_964569785.1 uncultured Pigmentiphaga sp.
CATGCAAAAACCTATATGAAGAGAGTTGAATTCAGAAAAAGCAAGTATAAAACATCGGCGACGACCACCCGTCGCCCCCCTGATAGGCTGTACTTATTGCTGCGTCCCATTTGCTCTGGAGCGCGAGCGCCCCAGAAGGGCATACAACAAAATTGCGCCGAAAGTGGCCGTTCCAATCCCGTTCAAAGTGAAATCGCCAATACTGAGTGTGAAGTCACCGGCGCCAAAAACAAGGGTGACCGCAGCAACAATCAGGTTGCGGTTGTCGCGGAAATCGACCTGGTTGTCAACCCAGATGCGCGCGCCCGCCACGGCAATCAACCCGAACACCACGACGGACATCCCGCCCAGCACGGGTCCGGGAATAGTCTGGATGAGCGCCCCGAACTTCGGTGAGAAGCCCAGCATAATGGCGATGAAAGCGGCAATCACAAAGATCAGGGTTGAATAAATCCGCGTGACGGCCATGACACCAATGTTTTCCGCGTAGGTCGTAACGCCAGTGCCGCCGACCGCGCCCGACAGCATTGTCGCAACGCCGTCACCGACGAACGCCCGTCCCAAATAGCGATCCAGGTCTTTTCCGGTCATCGCGCTCACTGCCTTAATGTGCCCAAGGTTCTCAGCGACCAAGATAACAACGACCGGCACAATCAAGCCCATTGCTCCCCACTGAAATTCCGGACGGGTGAACTCTGGCACCCCCACCCACGGGGCCGCAGAAACGGCGGAAAAATCGATCGGAGGACCGAATTGCAGCAGATTGGCGGCAACGTAATAAATAACGAAAGCGACGATCAAACCGGCCAGAATCAACAAACGCTGGACGATGCCGCGGGTGAAGACGGCCACGCCGCCTACACAGAGAATAGTGGTCAACGCCATGACCGCGTCGAATGTGCTCGACCCCATTGCACCTTTTGCTGCGACCGGGGCGAGATTCAACCCGATCACGGCGACCACCGCCCCCGTCACGACCGGCGGCATCAAGGCCTCGATCCATGCTGAGCCGTGCTCTGAACGGGCATTCACGTACCACACCAGCAAACCAACTAGTGTGTACACCAGACCGCACGCCACGATGCCTCCCAGGGCAATGGCGATATTGGGGTTGGGCCCGCTACCGGCATACCCGGTGACCGCGATGACACCGCCGATAAAGGCAAAACTGGAACCAAGATAACTCGGCACCTGCCCGCGCACGAACAGGAAGAAAATCAGCGTCCCTACGCCGGACATAAGGATCGCAATATTGGGATCGAAACCCATCAGCAACGGTGCCAAGATGGTTGATCCGAACATGGCGACCACATGCTGCGCTCCCATTGCGATGCTTTGACCCATGGGCAGCCGTTCGTCGGGCGCGACGGTAGCGACAACGTTGGGATCCACCTGACGCCAACGCGGGAAGGAAGTATCTGACATGATTTAGATGGCTCGAGTCGTTACGTATTCTTCGTATGCACACAACTGCCTTGATAAGCGCAAGGCACTAGCGGGCGTCCCATCGCATCAGCCGGGCGAACGTGGGCCCCGCGTTGGCTGTAGTGGGAGTCTGCGGTGTCTCGAATCAAAAGCGATGGGCCGTGCGGCTGAACGCGTTTGCGCGCTCGTCCCAACCACAACAACCGGCGCGCATTATGCCTTGTTCTGAGAGTTATGTAACGGCTCGAGGAAGAAAGTCGTGGAATTTATCGTACCTAACGTCGCGGCAGACCGTCCGCAGGAAGGGTGAGCCCATCGACCTTAAGCATGCTGCCCACCTTACGCAACAGACTGTTTAGCGTGAACGGCTTCGTCAGCATTTCCATGCCCGGTTTGAGAAACCCGCTGCTGATCGCGCTCTCTGCGTAGCCGGTCATGAAAAGCACGGGCAAGTCTGGACGCAACGCGAGCGCCTTATCGGCGAGATCACGCCCACTCAGACCCGGTAGCCCGACATCCGTCACCAGAAGATCTAAAGGGGCTCCAGAGCGCAACACCCCCAGAGCGGAAGGGCTATCGCTCGCCTCGTGCACCACGAAGCCCGCCTGGTGCAGAACTTCAGATACAAGGTAACGCACCGCAGGCTCGTCCTCCACCACCAGGATCGTATAGCCTGTGCCTTCGACGCTGGTCATCGGCTCTACTGTCGAGACAACCTCTTTGCCCTCTCCTTGGAGACGCGGCAAGTAAAGCTCCACACAAGTACCTTGCCCGGGCCGACTGACCAGGTGCACAAACCCCTCCG
>CAZMVM010000341.1:0-558 GCA_964569785.1 uncultured Pigmentiphaga sp.
GAATTTCCGACCCAAGAACGGTCATGTAAATACACTGGAAGAGCGCATTGCGGGCTGTTTCACGTATTCCATGAACGGAGAACCGCCAGCCTACGGAAGCGACGATATGGTGGCCCTGGCGGCCTACCACCAGTGGTTGGCCAAGGGCGTGCCCGTCTATCAACCCGGCAACACCATGTATGGGCGTGGGTTCCCGCGGCTACCGGAACCCGAGCTCAAACCGGATGCCGTCCGCGGGCAGCAGGTGTACGAAGCGAAATGCGCCATTTGCCACTCGGCAGATGGGTCAGGGCGCAAACAGGATGGAAACGTGGTGTTTCCGCCTCTTTGGGGCGACGCCTCATACAACTGGGGTGCAGGTATTTCGCGGCTTTTCACCCTGGCGTCATTCGTTAAGCACAATATGCCGCTTGGCCAGCCCAATACGCTTACAGATCAGCAGTCATGGGATCTGGCCCAATACATCAACAGCCAGGAGCGCCCCCAAGACCCGCGCTATACCGGCGATATAGCCGAAACGCGCGCACTCTACGAAGAAACCTTCCACAAACACTCTTT
>CAZMVM010000341.1:569-2222 GCA_964569785.1 uncultured Pigmentiphaga sp.
GAATGGGTATTTAAACCGCGCGACTTCAGCGCAAGACGGCCCTGAATCAGCGGCAAGGCCGGTGGATCGTAGGGCTTAGCCCGAGCTACCGGTCGCCCATTAGAAATGGCCGCGGGTCGTCAACGTCGAGCTGTTCTGGCAGCAGGTGTTCATGCGCATAGGTCTCCCAGACCCGTTCGGTGATGAACAGCTCGTACAAGTGAGGGTCGATATGCCCATTCGTGGCCATGTCCTTCAGAATGGCCAGAGCCTGCGATAGTTTCATGGGCGGTTTGTAGGGGCGGTCACGCGCGGTCAATGCCTCGAAGACGTCGGCAATGGCCATCATGCGCGCCGGCCACGACATTTGATCGCCGCGCAAACCCTTCGGGTAGCCGGTGCCGTCCACTTTTTCGTGGTGGCCGCCGGCATATTCCGGAACTCGGCGCAGATGTTTGGGGAAGGGCAGCGCTTCCAGCATCTGGATCGTCACATTGATGTGGTCGTTGATGCGTTCGCGCTCAGCTTGACTGAGTGTGCCGCGCGAGATGCACAGCATCTCGGCTTCTTCGGTGCTTAACAGGGGTTGTTCAATGTCGCGGTGGTCGCGCCAGCGCATCGCTGCGATGCGCCGCACGCGGTCTTGGTCTTCGGGCCGCATGAATTCGCTGCCCTTGTTGACGTGCTCCAGAAAATCGCAGTCTTCGCGCAGTTCAGCGATGCGGGCTTCCAGCCGGCGACGAGTTTCATCATCAGCCGCTTCTCGGCATTCCAGTCGCGTCTGGGCGATCAACGCTGCGTACCGAGTGCGAACCGTTTCAATCCGGTCATGCAGGGCATGCAGCTTGGTGGATTTGTCCAGCAGGGAATCCGGCGTGGACAGCTTGCCGCAGTCATGCAGCCAAGCCGCCACCCGCAACTCATACCAGCCGTTTTCGTCCAGCGAGAAGTCCTTCAGCGGCCCGTCCGTGGCCCGACAGGCAGCCGCCGCTAGCAGCTCGGTCAGTACCGGAACTTTCTGGCAATGGGCCGAGGTATGCGATGACTTGGCATCAATCGCCTTAGCAATGACCTTGATGAAGGCATCCAGCAGATCACGGTGGCCCTGTATCAGCTTTTGATTGTCGAGTGTGATTGCCGCGCTGGATGCCAACGCCGCCACAATCGGCAGCAGGCTAGGATCGAAAGCGATCGTTTCCTGCGTACGCGGGTTCTTTGCATTGATGAGCTGCAGCACGCCAATAACATCATTGGAATGGCTGATCAAAGGTAGTGTCAGCAGCGAGCGCGAGCGATAGCCCGAATGCCGGTCGAATTCGCGTACCCCTGAGAAATCGTATTCCGTAGCGGCGTAGGCATCATCCGTAAAGATGGCCTCCCCGCGGTGGTAGGCGGACGCACAGATATTGCGATGGTTGGGGCTGCCGTCCGGCAGGGTCAAGGGAATGGAAGCAAACGTCATGTGGCGTCCAGAGGCGCCACCCTGGTGCAGCTTCAATGAATGGTTGCGCAGCACCTCAAAGCGCAGCACCTGCCGGCCGTTTTCTTTGTGGACGCTATACAGAGAGGCGCCGTCGGCGTGGGTAAGCGCCTGTGCAGCATCCACGAATTGATCCTAGAGGCGTTTTACATCACGTTCGCCGGACCGGGCCAGGGTGAATTAAAGCAGGCGCT
>CAZMVM010000342.1:0-2185 GCA_964569785.1 uncultured Pigmentiphaga sp.
GAAATTCGCATCGATACGATTTCGGCGTAATACGTTCAGGTGCGCCGTCGTCACACGACGGCGATAGCAACGGAGTCAATCATGGCACAGAAAAAAGGCGGCGGTTCCACACGTAACGGTCGCGATTCACAGTCGAAGCGACTGGGCGTCAAGGTTTTCGGCGGTCAGAGCATCCCCGCCGGTTCCATTATCGTGCGTCAACGTGGTACACGTTTTCATCCCGGCGCCAATGTGGGCATCGGGAAGGATCACACCTTGTATGCGCTTACCGACGGCAAGGTGAAGTTCTCGGTTTCGGGGCGGCTGAAAAAGCCCACGGTGTCTGTCGTCGAAGCCTAAGACGACCGCACCCATCCGTACCGCGGGAAGCGCCTGTTTTCCCCCAGCACGTATCGCATGAAGCCCTGTCGCTGCCGACAGGGCTTTTGCGTTTCCAGCGCGTTGGGTTCGCCTGGTAATCTGCCGAACATATCGTGGCGCCCTCAGGAGTAATCAGATGAAATTCGTTGACGAAGCTACCATCGAAGTAATTGCCGGTAAAGGCGGCGACGGGGTGGCCAGTTTTCGCCGCGAAAAGTTCATCCCCAAGGGCGGTCCTGATGGGGGCGACGGCGGCCGTGGCGGCAATGTCTATGCAGTGGCCGACCGCAACATTAATACTCTGGTCGATTTCCGCTATGCACGTCTGCATCGTGCCAAGAACGGAGAGCATGGGCGTGGCCGCGACCAATACGGCGCAGCCGGCGCGGATGTTGTTTTGCGTGTACCCGTAGGAACGGTCGTTTTTGATGCCGACACCGGTGAGCAGCTGTTCGACCTCACCGAGCACGGGCAGCGCGTCACCTTGGCGCAGGGCGGACGAGGCGGCCTAGGCAACTTGCACTTCAAGTCTAGCGTCAACCGGACACCGCGCCAATTCACGCGCGGCGAACCCGGCCAACAACGCCGCTTGCGACTCGAGCTGAAGGTGCTGGCTGATGTCGGTCTGCTGGGGATGCCCAATGCTGGCAAATCAACCTTTATTGCCAAAGTCTCCAACGCGCGTCCCAAGATCGCGGATTACCCGTTCACTACCTTGCACCCCAACCTCGGCGTCGTCCGTACCGATCCCGGTCGCAGCTTTGTCATTGCCGATATTCCCGGCCTCATCGAGGGCGCCTCTGAAGGAGCCGGCCTGGGACATCGCTTCCTGCGACACTTAAGCCGCACCCGAGTGCTGTTGCACTTGGTTGACGCCGCGCCCCTCGACGCGCCCGGACATCCCCTCGAGCACGCGGTGGCTTCTGCGCGCGCCATTGTGGATGAACTGCGCCGCTACGATGTCGCCCTCTACGAGAAACCGCGCTGGCTCGTGTTAAATAAAATGGACATAGTCGACGAGCCCACGGAGTTTCAACGGCAGTTTTGTGAGGCGTTTGACTGGCAGGGACCTGTTTATGCCATCTCTGCCCTCACGGGAGCAGGGATAGCCCCCCTAATTCGCGACCTGCAGAATTATCTGGATGCGGAACGCGCCAAAGAGGAAGCCGCCACGGCGAGCTCGGCAGACGACGAATCTTCAATGACGGCGGGCGCCACCGCTCCTGGACGTCCCGGGCAGCCGGAGGATCCACGATTTGCGCCGGATCGAACAACGATCGACCCACCATTTTCGTCGCAGCGTTAAACTTCCCGCCACAACAGGGCAAGCGTCACCGTCTCAGACCTATTCGTAGCGACTTCAGCCACACTTGCCTCCGGTTTTCCTAACGATTTTCGCGCCTGTCGCACATGAACAGCCCTTCAGTTGTTGCTTCCGCCACCCGTATCGTCGTGAAGGTTGGCTCCTCGCTGGTTACCAATGAAGGCCGCGGTCTCGACCATGCCGCGGTTGCGGCCTGGAGCGGGCAAATCGCCCAGTTACGCCAACAAGGCAAAGAAGTGGTGCTGGTTTCCAGCGGTGCCGTTGCGGAAGGCATGGCCCGTTTAGGCTGGCGCACCCGTCCGACCAATATGCACGAACTTCAGGCAGCCGCTGCGGTGGGTCAAATGGGGTTGGTGCAGGCCTATGAAATGGCGTTCAAGCAGCACGGCCTGATTAGCGCGCAGATTCTCCTCACCCATGAAGACCTGGTCGACCGGCAACGCTACTTGAACGCCCGCACGACGCTATTTTCATTGCTGCGCCTGGGCGTCGTTCCCATTG
>CAZMVM010000343.1:0-2177 GCA_964569785.1 uncultured Pigmentiphaga sp.
TGGCCATTCGGGACATGCTCGATGAACTTCGTAGCGCAGGTGTGGAAACAGGCGGGCCGGCGGCGTTCAGTCAGGCAGACCGGCGTGCGTTCGCGGCAGCATTGGACGGGCTGCTGAACAGGGCGGGCTTACTCGGTTGACCATGGCTTTGTTACAACCGTGACAACGATTCCGGTGCCGGATAAATAAACTTTCGCCATTTATGCCGTAAATCGGCTACGCCTTGGGCATTCTCGCCCATGCATAATATCTGTTAGGTGTTTACGTGAACAAATTTAGTATCGGCACCCGGTTGGTTGCGGGGTTTGCCGTCATTCTTGTGCTTCTGGCACTGCTCGCAACCATCGGCGCATGGCGCATTCAGGCGTCGAACAATGCCGGTCTTGAAGTGGTTGGCGAACGACTGGCTCTTGAACGATCAATGTCTGAATGGAGCCGACTCACCGCGATGAACGCCATTCGAACAGTCGTGGTCGGAAAGATTTTTGACATGGAACTGCACGAGGCAGTTCAAGCAGACATGGCCAATGCGAGTAAGGAAATTCAGGCCATTCAAGACCACTTATCTAAACAGATTACAGACCCGGACGCGCGCAAGCTGTTTGACACAGTCCTGAAGCGGCGCGCCGAATACCGAGAAGCCCGCGACGGAGCCTTGCAAGCCCAGGAGGACGGGGACGACGCGGCAGCCCAACGTTTCTTCGATACCGAGCTGGCAAAATACCTTGGTGCCTATACCGGAAGTGTGGATGCTTTGCTGCGCTATGAGCGCGAGCTTATCGACGCACGGGCCGGTCAGATGTTTGAGGATAACAACACCGGCCTCACACTTCTGATCGGCTTGGCAATCGCGGCGTTGGTAGCCGGAGTCGTTCTCGCATACACGATAACGCGCTCGATTACTCGGCCTTTGCAAAGCGCGGTAGCGGTTGCGGAAACGGTGTCCTCCCGGGATCTGACGACCGAGATCGAGGCATCCGGCCGGGATGAAACCAGTCAGTTGCTGCACGCTCTCAAACAGATGAACGACAACCTTCGTGACGTCGTTCGTGACGTACACGGTGGGGCAGATTCCATCGCCAGTGCTGCAAGTCAGATCGCAGCCGGCAATATTGACTTGTCTTCCCGCACCGAGCAACAGGCGAGTTCGCTGGCCGAAACTGCCGCTACCATGGAGCAACTGACGGCAACCGTGCGGCAAAACGCAGACCACGCAGAAACCGCCAGTAACCTGGCAGATACCGCCGTGAAAGTGGCTGTCAAAAGCGGCGAGGTCGTAGCGGAAGTCGTTGATACCATGGGCTCCATCAACGAATCATCCAAACAGGTAGTAGAAATCATCAATGTCATCGATGGCATTGCATTCCAGACCAATATCCTGGCGCTGAATGCCGCGGTCGAGGCCGCGCGTGCCGGCGAGCAAGGACGAGGCTTTGCTGTGGTGGCAGGCGAGGTGCGATCGCTGGCGCAACGCAGTGCGGCGGCCGCGCGCGAAATCAAGGAGCTGATTGAAACCTCCGTAACCCGCACCGAGCAGGGCAACCGTTTGGTTTCCGAAGCCGGAGCCCGAATGAGCGAAACCGTTGCCAGCATTCAGCGTGTTACCGACATCATGGGCGAAATCACCGCGGCAAGCCGGGAGCAAAGTGAAGGCATCAATCAGGTGAATCTGGCTGTGTCTGAAATGGATAAAGTGACGCAGCAGAACGCAGCGCTGGTAGAGGAAGCGACGGCAGCGGCGGGCAGCCTGCAAGAGCAATCCTCACGTCTGGCCAACCTGGTCGCAACGTTCAAGTACACGAGCGCCGATACACCGACCGACGTCGCCATGAGGACGCCGCTACTCACGTAAACAATCAGGCGGGTCGCACTCGCAAGTGCAGCGGCAAGGGCTGTCCTACGGGGCGGCCCTTTACAATTTCACCTTCCGATAACTGCCCCACTCCATGTCGACGACATCAACGCTCAGATGCACGGTCATACCGTCAAACGCAGGCATGTGCTCGAGCATGCCATCGACGACGCGTTGACTGAAGTCTTTCTTGGCTTGTTCGTTACGGCCGGCCATGATTCGAATCGTGACATGGATGAACCCCCGGCCGCTGTCGGCCACGCCCACGCGGTAATGTTCTGCGGGTATGACCCTGGCTTTCAGGTCGGCTTCGTCGGCCACTTCG
>CAZMVM010000344.1:0-2172 GCA_964569785.1 uncultured Pigmentiphaga sp.
CAAGCCGTGTCTGGAAACGGTCAAGTCCCAGATCAGCCATGCCGTTGCCGACAGCACCTGGGAGCAATACACGGCATCGGTTCTGGAGAGACTGGACGAGGTGGCCGCATACGCCAAGAACGACCACCTTGGATTCCAGATCTACTACCTCTGGCGAGGCAGCAAGCGCAAGTTCCTGCCCGACTACCTGATTCGGCTCGCCAATGGCAAGCAGTTGGTGCTGGAAATCAAGGGCGAAGACTCGGACCAGAACCGCAACAAGAGGATGGCGCTTGATGCATGGGTGCGTGCGGTGAATGCCCGTGGCGGCTTCGGAACATGGTGTTGGGATGTGGTCAAAGAAGAGCCATCCCGAGTACACGATGTCATCCTGCACCACGCCAAGTCACCGACCTTCAGCGAACCCATTGGTGAGGGCGTACTCAGCGCTGCTATGGCCTAACCTGTCGGCCGCAGCGCCAGCAGAGTAAGAAGAGCCCGCAGTTACGCGGGCTTGACTGTCCTTGGATACCTGTCCGTTCCGGCTGATGCCGGATGCGGAATCACTCCCACTCGATTATCAATTACGATAAAATATATAGTAAAATCAATCATTTACGACTACTTGTTTTCAGAATGCCATGAATAATACCATTCTCGGGTGCATTCCATTCAACGTTCCCGCGACCCTACCGTAAAGGGGGCGCGAGCCAGCCACACCTTGAAAAAGCTGGCAAAAATATCCATTAGTTTTTCACTTTATTTGGGAGGATTGGGGGATGGGGCTTCCGCGCACTTTCGTCAGCTTTAGCAGCACCGACATTCGCTATTACAGACTCATGCAGGCTTGGAAGGCGAACGAAAATATCGACTTCAACTTTACCGACTGCCAGCTTGCGCAGGAAATCAACTCGGAGAATGAGGCGTACATTAAGAGAAAATGCCGGGAGCGCATCACTATGGCCGGCACGTTTGCCGTGCTAATAGGGCAAGATACTCGCAGTAAGCACAAGTATGTACGTTGGGAAATAGAAGTCGCCATTGAGAAGAAGTGTCGCATCATCGGCATTAACCTCGATGGTTCACGTCAGATGGTGGACTCGACATGTCCACCCATTATCAAAGACATCGGCGCGATTTTCGTGCCGTTTTCACCGAAGATTGTCGCCTATGCTCTTGAAAACTGGGAAATGCAGGCGAAGGGCAATTGGTCCTACAAAGATGAGGTTTATCGGCGTCTCGGTTATTGAGGGTAAGTCCCGTGCAGGAACATGACTTCCCCGCTCTTTACCGATCGGCTGACAAGCTCTCGTTAGCGTCGCAGAGACACTTCTTTCGGGCGCTGTTTGCGCACCTCGTGATGCTCGTGATCGCGGCCATCCTGTCAGTCATCAACATCCCACATTGGTCAGTTGCGGTCGCCCAGCTTCTTGCTCTCCTGTGCGCGTTGGGATGCTCGATTTACCTGTTCGCAATACGTCCGGACCGATTTTGGTATGCAGGCAGGGCGGTGGCGGAGTCCATCAAGACGATCACATGGCGCTACGTCTGCCGCGCCGAGCCGTTCGACAGGGATGACGAGAACGCTCGGAACGAATTCCGCCAGACCCTCAAGCAGATCGTCGAGCAGAACCGAGAGGTTTGCCAATCGCTCACGGAGCACCTGGACGGCCAACAGTTCACGCCGGTGATGGAAGAGATGCGTGCGAAGCCTCTAGAAGATCGCCGAGCTACCTACGCAGCCAGCCGAATTGCCGATCAACTCACATGGTACGCTAAGAAGGCTGCGTTCAATCGGCGTAGCTCTAAGAGCTTTTTCTGGGTTCTGATTGGCACCAACGCAGTCGCCGTCGTCTGCGCGGCCGTCCGTATCGCATACCCGGATCAACCGTTCTGGCCAACTGATGTGTTTGTGGCAGCAGCGGCTAGTCTCTTGAGCTGGATGCAGGCGAAAAGGTTCTCGGAGCTAGCGTGTTCCTATGCGCTCGCTGCCCATGAGATCAGCCTGATCAAGGAACAGTCCCTGCTCCCCGACACCGACGAGAGTTTCTCCCGGTTCGTCGGCGACGCCGAGAACGCCTTTTCCCGTGAGCATACACAGTGGGTTGCACGTAAGGACGTATAGAGGCGGACAGATGGTAAGCGCACGGGGAACACACATTGACGAACGGCCGCAGTAGCCGCCGTCAGTGT
>CAZMVM010000345.1:0-2171 GCA_964569785.1 uncultured Pigmentiphaga sp.
CTTTTGCCGGCGTATTCGGAACCGCGGCCCCCTTGGCAATATTGAGCGGCGACATTGCAGAAGCGATGCCGTTGGACGCCATGAACAGGCTCTCACCCCAGACCAACGTGTGCTGCCCCAAGCGGACGGTCGTCGGCGCAGAGCCTAGATCGAAATTGGCGAATACGAACGCATCCAGTACCTCTGCATACCGTCCCTGCATTTTCCTGGTGCGGTCAGAGAAGCCCTCATTGAACGTATTGCTCGTCGAGAAAGGGAAGTTTGGGTTGCTCTGCGTTGCGGGGCCACGGTTGTAGACCGTGTCGTACCAAGCAGCGGCGCTGAGCCGGGCACCGAACTTGTTGTCCACCCTGAGGTCGAGTTCGCTCAACCAGTCGAGACGGTTCGATATGAGCGAACCCCGCTTGAAGTTGAGGTTGCCGTCGTCTCCGTTGGGTCCCGCGCCGGCGGCCAACACTTCACTGGAAGGCGACTTCAGGCGTTGACCCACACTATATTTGAACGTGTTGTCCCAACGAATCTCCGTGCCGCCTTCCTCATACAGCACAACGGCGTGTGCCGGTAGGGATACGAGCATGGCAGACGCTGTTCCCAGCGTTGCTTTGACAACAAGCTCACTATACGTCCGGCGCACCTGCCTCCGGACCTTGCTATTGGATACGTTCATGTCTCACTCAATTTTTGATTTTTAGTTGATTTAGGATTGCAAAACCGCCGACTCAGAGTTCTGATAATTGATTTCGTCTGCGGAACCGATTGAGGCGATGCCTACTTGTTAGTCGTCTACATAAGGGTCGATGGGCGGGGCGGTGACCCAGCCTGAAGTTTCATTAATTGCGGGACGGGGAGCTGAAGCGAGTCCGCTGAAAGGGCAATGCCGGCTTGCATCAGACGCCGCAGTGCCTTCAAGTCGCGTCCCTGGTTGAACGAAACCGCTCCCCATAGGCGGTCGTTGCGCAGGTATGCCAAAGTGAAGGAATCGCTATTGGGTTCACCGCGCAGCACTTTCGTGTCGGTGTCGTCCGGGCGGAAGCCCATAATCTGGATGTTCGCGTCGTACTGGTCAGACCAGACCCAGGGCACTTCTGCATAGGGCAGCGCTGCAGTGCCGAGCACCGATTTCGCTACGTGAATCCCGTGGTTTTGCGCGTGCTCCCAGGTCTCGAGACGGATGTGTTCGCCGAGAAACGGGTTCGGATGGCGGGCCACATCGCCAGCCGCATAAATCCCATCGACGGAGGTTTTGCCGAAGCCATCCACCAGGATGCCGTTGTCTGTCGCGATGCCGGCCTCACGCGCCAGTTCATCATTCGGTGTGACTCCGATTCCGACGACCACGCAGTCCACGTCGAGTTGCTCTCCGTCAGCAAACACCACGTGCCTGATTTTCGTGACCCCGTCGAATCTCGCCACGTTTGAATTGAGGCGGATGTCGACACCCCGCTGGCGATGCATTGTCTCCAGTTGGCGCGCCGCCTGTGGTTCCAGCGAGCGTGCGCATAGGGCGGCACCAGATTCGGCGACTGTCACCTGTAGCCCGAGTGCGCGCGCCGTTGCGGCAACTTCCAGTCCGATCCAGCCACCCCCGATTACCAGCAGGCGTTGTGCGCCCAACAGACCTTCTCGCAGTGTGGCTGCGTCTTCGTGTGTACGCAGGTAATGAATGCCCCTGCAGGATGCGCCCTCAACTTCCAGGCGTCGGGCTCTTGTGCCGGTAGCGATGATCAGCTTGTCGTATTCGAGGTTTCTGCCGGATTCGAATGCGAGCTCTTGTTGTTCCGTTCGAATTTCGATGCAGCGCTCTGTTAACCGCCGTATCTTCTTCTGCTCATAGGAATCGGCCGGCACGATATTGCACGCTTCCGGATCGGTGGTGCCGGCCAACACGCCTTTAGACAAGGGCGGACGCTCATATGGCGGATGCGGCTCTTCGCCTAACAAGACGACGTCGCCGGTAAATCCCTCCGCCCGTAGAGTCAGTGCCGCCCAGCCTCCGGCCTGGCCCGCACCGAGCACGGCAATACGTTCGCTAGCCATGTCAGTCCACGTCCGGGACGCCGACGAGAATCGCGTCGCCTTGCACTCTGACCGGATATGTTTTGGCATCGGTCGTACAGGGTGCCGCCATGGCGCGCCCCGTCCGGATGTCGAAGCGGCCGGAGTGCTTCGGG
>CAZMVM010000346.1:0-1227 GCA_964569785.1 uncultured Pigmentiphaga sp.
AACCCTGCCAGCATGCGCAGCAGGGTGGATTTGCCACAGCCGGAGCTGCCCAGCAGCGCAAACAATTCGTTTCGGCGCACGTTGAGGTTAACTTGTCGCACTGCCATTACATCGCCGAAACGCTTCGCCACGTCGATGATTTGTACGAAATCGTCCTGCCCGGCAGAATGAGTAGACGACCGCGTACGCCCGTTGCCATGGTTGAAAGACATGAGAGACGCACCTTGCAAAATGGCGCCCCCGCATGGGCGCCATTGAAAAACTGAACCAACAACGAATAGCAGAAAAGCTAGCGCTGTAGCGGGTGCTTTTCAGCTTTAGAACGACTGCTACTTCGAATCATTAAATGGGCACGCGCTGCGCAGAGCACCGAACGAGCCAACTTGGACAACGACCTAGTCGAAACAGGCCCGTCACCGCCGCGGGTGAAGCCGACATCGGGCCCCATGCAGTCCCGCCGAGTCAAAGCCTTCGGAAACCGCTGGGGTGAGTTGCAAGTCTTGCCCTCTTTGCGCTACCGCCGGTGCCACGGCACTCTCGTGCCCGACGATGCGGATTGCGGCATTTCCTGCTGGTAACGGCCGGTGTTGAGAAAAACGCATGCCAAGCTGCCCGTTACGGAACCACCTCGCAGCTTGGCTTGAAACCAAGCCCGGCTGATTCCTTTGTAACCCCTGCAGCCTGTGCGTCGGATCGCTTACCGGCCCGACTTCAACTCAGCCCACAACCGCGTCTGCAAACGCTGGATATCAAGCGGCTGAGGCTTTACGAGAAACAAGGTCTCGGCCACCTCGGGGGGCGGGTAAATCATCGGATTGTCGGCCACTTCGGGAACCACATGCTGGCGTGCCGTCTTATTGGCGTTCGGAAAGAACACGGCATTGGTGATGGCAGCGTGTACTTCAGGGGTTTCGATGTAGTTGATGAAGGCGTGTGCTTCAGCCACATTACGCGCGTCTTTAGGGATGGCCATGACATCGAACCAGGTCGGTGCGCCACCTTCGGGGATGAAATAGTCGATGGTGTACGACTTGCCAGATTCTTCCGCACGCCGCTTAGAGATGTAGACATCCCCCGAGTAGCCGTACACCATGCACAGATCGCCTACCGCCAATTCGTCGATATAACCCGCTGAGCTGAACTGGCGAATGTAGGGACGGATCTTCTTCAAGGCCTCGAGCGCTTCGCGATAATCGGCCGGCTTGCTGCTGTTGGGATCTTTACCCA
>CAZMVM010000346.1:1237-2153 GCA_964569785.1 uncultured Pigmentiphaga sp.
CTCTTTGTAGTCTTCGGGATCAGAGCTATTGGGATCTTTACCCAAATAGTGCAGGACCGCAGGGAAGACTTGGGCCGGCTCGTCGAGCACAGATATTCCGCAGGATTGCAGCTTGGCTGCGTACTCGGGGTTGAACAGCATCTCCCATTGGTCCAACGGTGCGTCCTCGCCCACCAGTTCACGCACACGCGTCACGTTGTAGCCCAGACCGCTTGTACCCCAACCCCACGGCACAAAGTACTCATTGCCCGGGTCGACCTGTGCAACCAAGGCCATCAGGTCAGGGTCGAGGTGCTCCCAATTTGGAATGAGTGACTTATCCAGCTTCTGGAACAAGCCTGCCTGCATTTGACGTGCAGCATAGTTGATGGCCGGGACGACGACGTCATAGCCCGACTGCCCGGTGAGCAACTTCGCCTGCAACGTATCGTTACTGTCATAGACGTCGTAGCGCACCTTGATGCCGGTTGCCTTTTCGAAGCCCGACAGGGTGTCCGGGGCCGTATATTCAGCCCAGTTGTAAACGTTCACGACTTGCGCTGTTGCGGGGGCAGACCACCCCAGGACGGCCAGCGCAGCCAGCGTCAACCAACGGGAAACCGTAATCATCACCGGCTGATCTCCAGAAGAAAATAAACCTGCGAGGGCGAATGATAAAGGTAATTAAGCGCCGATGGGTCAAAAACCCGTGCTGGATTGCGCAGTTAGATGTTTTCCCAACACAAATTTTAAGCCCAGACCATTCCCGACCGGCACCGGCAATGCTACGCTGTGACACGCGAGCGCTGTAGCAGCCGCGTTCGCGTCGCATGCGGAGCCATTTACGCGCTTATAGATTGGCACGCATGCGTCGGAGTTCCCCGGGAGGCGATGCTCTGGATCACGACCATGCGCGCATGAGGTCGCGCAAGATCCA
>CAZMVM010000347.1:0-2147 GCA_964569785.1 uncultured Pigmentiphaga sp.
TTATGGAAACCGAGGATGTCTCCTGGGGCGTGTTCTCGGCCTTATTCGTTGTGCAAGCGAGCATAGATGGAACCATAGGTGCTGCACTGGGTCGTATCGCCGGGGCCGTGCTGGGTGCTGGTATCGCCGTCGCACTGGTGTTTCTGCTGGGTACAAGCGGCGGGGGAAAACTGGCGGGCTTGCTGGCCGGCGTCGGGCTGATGAGCTTTCTCACGGCCAAATGGCCTAACTTGGCGTACGGGCTTGTCACTGTCACGATCATTACGGTAGCACCCGACTTCCAGGTCGTTGAGGGCGCGTTCAGGAAAGTGGTGGCTATTGCCATCGGTTCCACTTGCGGGATGATTGCCGCTTTCGCCGTCCTGCCCGTTCGAGCTCGGCTTACCGAACAAGCCCATCTCGCAACCGTACTACGAAGTAGCGGCGCGCACATGCTGGAGTGCACCGCCTGTCTCGTTCAAGATCAGGAAAGCAAGGATGGAAAGTCGCTAGACACCATACAACGGTCAATTGAGCGCGCGCGGATTATGGCCCGTGAGGCACGCGTCGAAGAGCGCACCCCAGCCATGGGATTGAGCCCATTTTCCCCGCGCCTGGGCGCCGAAATCGAGCGCTTTGCCTACACACTGACCCTGGTGGATCGGTTCAGCGATAAGCCAATTTCTGAAACGCTTTGCCGCGACCACAAAGAAGCGCTTGTGAAACTGGCCAGCACGGTCAAGGCCTGCCTGGACCGAATCGCCGATGCGGTGGAAAATGGGAGACCATGTGAAGACTTCGAAGACGTCTGGGATGTGTATAAAGAGTTTGAAACGCGTGTGACCGCATCCCTGCAGGAAAGCCAGCTGCCCGACGAAGATAAAGAGCAAATGGTTTCCATAAAGCGCGCCTACCGTTCCGTGCTTTCCAGCCTGGCGGACCTCGCCTGCCACGTGCAGGGGCGGCGTAAGCCTGGGGAAGCGTCATCATAAGCTGACCAATGCAGGCTAGCGTGATTCAGGCATCTTTCATCGAATCGCTGATGGAAGCCAATCTCCCATAGATTTCATCGTATAGACATGCTTGAGAATCTTTTCGCGAATATTCCCGCTGACACCCGCCAGGAATCTTTTGAAAATATGCTGGATGTCCCAGACCTACGCATAGAGCGCATTGTGTCTTTCGGGCAGGCAAGTCCGCCTGACTTCTGGTACGAACAGAACTGGGATGAATGGGTGCTCGTTTTACAGGGCTCGGCCACGCTTCAAATTGCCGGCAACGACAACCTGGTTAATTTGGAGCGGGGTGACCACTATTGGCTACCAGCAGGCCTTAAGCATCGCGTCGCTGCCACTACACTGAACGGACCAACAATCTGGCTTGCAGTCCATCGCTGAAGTTTCCACAGCCGCATCATTAACCGGCTGTGGCTACCCCCAGCAATTGCTGTTGTAAATCCAGGTCATTGCGCAACTCTTCCGCCGGCATGCGCCGCTGGAATACGCCGTTCACCATCACTGCGACCTCTTCGGCAATTGCCAGTGCAACGCCCAAATTCTGTTCAACTAAGAGCAAGGCGTTGCCTTCCGCAATCAAATCGCGCAATACCAACACAACCTGCTCCACCATGATCGGCGCCAGACCTTCAGTCGGTTCATCCATGATGATTAAGCGTGGGTTGCTAAGCAAGGCGCGCGCAATCGCGACCATTTGCTGTTCCCCGCCTGACAATTCAGAACCTAGATTACGCCGGCGTTGCGCAAGGCGAGGGAAGGTGTCGTAAGCACGTTCGCGATTCCAGCCACCGGTACCCCGCTCCGCCAGCCTCAGGTGCTCGTCTACGGTCAGCGACTGAAACAGCCGTCGCCCCTGGGGAACCAAGGCAATTCCGTGCCGGGCGACCTGGTGCGGCGAGAGCCCGTGAATTGGCACACCATCCAAGGTGATGGTGCCCGCCGTGACTTTGGCCAAGCCCATAATGCCATGACACAAAGTCGTCTTGCCCATTCCGTTACGGCCTAACACCGCCAGCGGTTTGTCTCCTAAAGTTAGGTCAGCACCATGCAATGCGCGCACGCGGTCATAGTGCACTTCCAAGCCTTTGATTTCAAGCTGCATTATGGTCTCCGACATAACCCAGGTAAAGGGAACGTACCAAGGGACTGGCC
>CAZMVM010000348.1:0-2122 GCA_964569785.1 uncultured Pigmentiphaga sp.
ACGCTGAGCTCGACTTCTACCGGCAGTCCAACGCGAATATTCATCGCGGAGTGCACTCGTTGTCACAACACGCCACCGACTTGTACGAACAAGCGCGGGAGCAAGTGCGGCTCTTGCTCAATGCCGAGCGCAGTGAAGAGATCGTCTTTACTTCTGGTACGACAGATGGCATTAACCTGGTAGCTCAAAGTTGGGCACGAGCCAATCTGCGCGTGGGTGATGAAATCCTGATCACCGGGATGGAGCATCATTCCAACATCGTACCTTGGCAGCTTTTGTGCGAACAAACGGGCGCGTTACTGCGCGTTGCGCCGGTGGATAACACCGGCACCCTGGTGCTGGACGAGTACCGAGCGCTGCTTAATGCACGCACCCGTCTGGTTGCTTTCGCGCATGTGTCCAACGCATTGGGAACTGTGAACCCGGTAGCGGACATAGTGCGGGAAGCGCACAGGGTAGGGGCGTTAACGCTCGTCGACGGTGCCCAGGCGATTGCCCACATGCCGGTCGACGTGCAGGCGTTGGGATGTGACTTTTACGTGTTTTCAGGGCATAAGCTCTATGGCCCCACTGGCATCGGCGCCTTATACGCTCGCTATGATGTATTGAAGGACATGCCGCCCTGGAAAGGTGGGGGTGACATGATCCACACAGTGAGCTTCGAGAAAAGCACGTTTGCTGATGTGCCACAGCGTTTCGAGGCCGGAACTCCCAATATTGCCGGTGCAGTCGGGATGGGCGCCGCTATTGAGTATGTGCGTGGCCTGGGATTAGAACATATACATGCGGCAGAACAGGCGTTGCTTGCTTATGCACACGCGCAGTTGCGGAGCCTGCCCGGCGTTCAGATCATCGGCACGGCGGCGCACAAATCCGCACTCGTGTCGTTCTTGGTCGAGGGTATACACCCTCACGATTTAGGCACAATACTGGATGCCGAGGGCATAGCCATTCGCGCAGGTCATCATTGTGCGATGCCCCTGATGACTCAATTCGGCATTCCCGGAACGGCACGAGCGTCACTGGGCGTTTACAACACGCCCGACGACATCGACGCACTCACGGCGGCCATTCGCAAAGCGCAGAATTTGTTCGGTATCGGAGACTCGGAATGACGGATCAGTTTCACGAATTACGCGACCTCTACCAGGAAGTCATATTCGACCACAACCGTAACCCGCGTAATTTCCGAACTATCGACGATCCTGATCGTACCGCAGTCGGTCATAACCCTTTATGCGGTGATCAGCTGACGGTTTATCTGCGCTTGAACGGCGATATCGTTGAAGACGTGAGCTTTGTCGGGCAGGGGTGCGCCATTTCAACGGCGTCTGCCTCGTTGATGACTGAAGCGGTGAAGGGCAAGCCGGTGACGGAAGTAGAGGCGCTCTTTCAGGACATGCACAAAATGCTAACGGAAAAAAACCAACCTGAGCGTGATTTTGGCAAGCTCGCGGTGCTCGCGGGAGTGCGGGAATTTCCGGTTCGGGTCAAATGTGCGAGCCTGGCATGGCATACCTTGCACAACGCCATTGTCGGCAGTCAGGAGCCCGCGAAAACTGAATGATCGGGTGCATAACGCCGCCCCGTCGCAGCTCAACCGGCGAGGTCGCGCGAAAGCCGGGTGGAGAGCCGTCAGGCTCTGCGCATGTCAGCCGTAGCTGACGTTGCAGTCAAGGGCGAGAACTCATTCGACAGTGCCAGTGATGCCGGAAGCACTCAAAACCGTACGGAGTCTGTGATGGATTACAGAAATATGGAATTAACCCTCACACGAGATTGCCAAGCGATCCAAATTCCTTGGGGTACCGAGGCGACGTTGCGTGAGGGCACGCCCGTGCGCATCACTCAGCAGTTGGGTGGTAGTTTCACCGTGCTCGCCGGCGGTAACCTCTATCGTGTAGAAGGGAGCGACGCCGACGCACTGGGCGTCGAACCCGTCGAAGGCGAAACCCAGGAGCGCATTGGTGATCCCAACTTTACGCGCGAAACGGTTCTTAAGGCGGCATGGGAGCAGCTGGGAACATGCTACGACCCAGAAATCCCCGTAGATATCGTCAACTTGGGCCTCGTGTATTCTTGCGAGGCGATCGAGTTGCCCAATGGACGATTCCGGCTTGAA
>CAZMVM010000349.1:0-2112 GCA_964569785.1 uncultured Pigmentiphaga sp.
GGATGCGACAGTTCACCGTTGTGGGTATTTTTTCGTCGGGGCACTACGAATACGATTCGGCTCTGGCATTTACGAATGTGGATGATGCCGTTCGGCTGTTCAGGGATCATGCGACTGCGGGTGTACGCTTGCGCATTGCCGATATGCTGCAGGCGCCCAGCGTTGCGGCTGAGCTTGCAACCATGCTGCCCCCCGGTCTTAGGGTGGCCGATTGGTCACATAACAATCGCACATGGTTCGCTGCAGTGCAAACTGAAAAGCGCATGATGTTCTTGATCTTAGCGCTGATCGTGGCCGTTGCTGCGTTTAACCTGCTCTCGTCGTTGGTCATGGCGGTAAACGATAAGCAGTCCGACATCGCCATCTTGCGCACACTGGGTGCCTCTCCCGGGGCCGTTGCCCGCATATTTGTTATTCAGGGTGCGTTCATCGGTTTGATCGGCACCGGTCTTGGGGTGTTTTTCGGGACGCTCATTGCTTTTAACGTCGCCCGCATTGTCTTTTTCATTGAAGGCTTGTTTGGCGTGGAGTTCCTGCCGCAGCAGATTTACTTCATCACGCAGATGCCTTCCGATCCCCGAGTGTCTGACATCGTTATTATTGCAGCAACTTCTCTGGTGTTGTCGCTCGTAGCGACGCTTTACCCCAGCTGGCGGGCCTCCCGACTACAACCGGCCGAGGTGTTGCGCCATGACTAATCCAGTAATTGTCGCTCACAACATTAGTCGCAGCTATGAAGAGGGGGGTCGTCGCATCGATGTGCTGCGTGGCGTCGACCTCGAAGTCTTTCCCGGTGAGATTGTCGCCATTGTGGGTGCGTCGGGCTCCGGCAAGAGCACGCTACTGCATGTGCTGGGTTTGCTCGATCAACCGAGCGGGGGACAACTGGAAATTGCGGGGCAAGATACAGCGGGGCTCAGAGAGAGTGAGCGCAGCCGTGTGCGTAATCAATATCTGGGCTTTGTTTATCAGTTCCACCATCTTCTGCCGGAGTTCAGTGCATTAGACAACGCCGCCATGCCGTTAATTGTGCGTCGCCTGCCACGTCCGGTGGCTCGCGCGCAGGCCCGAGTCATGCTGGAACAGGTCGGGTTAGGCGAACGTGCAACCCACTTGCCGGGGCAACTCTCGGGGGGAGAGCGTCAGCGCGTGGCATTGGCTCGCGCGCTAGTAACCCAGCCCGCGTGTGTGCTCGCAGACGAGCCCACTGGCAATCTGGACCGTCATACGGCGCGCGAGGTCTTCCAGCAGCTGCTGCGCATGAATGAAACCGTCGGTACCGCGTTTGTTATCGTGACTCATGATTTGGAATTAGCTGCGCACGCCGATCGCAAGTTTTCGATGCGTGACGGCGTGTTGCACCCTGAGCAAGCATGCTGATCGACACGCATTGCCACTTGGATGCCCGCGAATTTGATCGTGACAGGGAAGATGTCATCGCAGCTGCGCAAGAGGCGGGTGTTGCCGGTATCCTTGTCCCCGCAGTCGCGCCCTCGAACTTCGATGGCGTACGCGCATTGGCTCACGCTGTGCCAGGCGGCGCATACGCGCTGGGAATTCACCCGCTTTACGTGCAACACGCGGGGGCAGATCCTATCTCGAGGCTGCGAGAAGCGGTTGAGCAGGCGCTGGCAGACCCTCGTTTCGTTGCAATCGGCGAAATCGGGCTCGATTTGTTCGTACCGGAGTTGGCGCAAGGCGCCAACCTGGAACGTCAGCACGAATTGTTTGTCGAACAGCTAAAGCTTGCGGCCGAGTTCTCTCTACCGGTGGTGTTGCATGTCCGTCGGGCGCAAGACTTGATCTTGAAGCAGTTGCGGCGCATCCCGGTGCTCAGCGGCATTGCTCACGCGTTCAACGGCAGCTTGCAGCAAGCCGAAATGTTCGTGAGCCTAAATATAGCGCTGGGGATTGGGGGGGCGATGACATACTCCCGCGCCCGGCAAATACGACGCATTGCGCGGCATTTTGATCTTGGACATCTGGTGCTCGAGACCGATGCCCCCGATATTCCCCCGGCATGGTTGTACGGTGAACATCGACGGAATACACCGGCCGAGGTCGCCAGAATAGCGCGAACGCTTGCCGAGCTACGCGAACAACCGGTGGAAA
>CAZMVM010000350.1:0-2094 GCA_964569785.1 uncultured Pigmentiphaga sp.
ATCCGTGGCGATTCATTCAGCCTCTTTCGCTTGCTTTCCACCTTTGCTCCTAAGAGGTACAACCCGACATTGTTCGTACCGCCCGTTACCTCTGCTCATTGAGCCTTTCTCATGAAAAGACCGAGCACGACGACGCAGCGAGCGTTCGCATAAATTAATTCTTAAATAGCAACATTTACACTGTCGCCTTTACCAACCTTGCGCAGCTATTACCTTCTATTTAGTTGGACTAAAGTGATAACACGTCGCAAACTGCCTCTTTCTGCCCTTCGTAGCTTCGAGGCAACGGCGCGCCATCTCAGTATGAAAGACGCCGCGGCTGAGCTGGGGGTGACTCCGGGCGCGATCAGCCAACAAGTGCGCGCGCTCGAGTCACTATTGCAAGTCGAACTGCTAATCCGCAAGCATCGACATTTGGAACTCACCTCAGCTGGCGAGCATTTGTTTCGCACGTTGATGCGGAATTTCGATGAGATCGAACAGACGTTGGCGACGATGGCCACGAAGCCCGACTCTCGCCGAATTCGCCTGAAGCTGGTGCCCAGTCTCGCAATACGTTGGCTCGTCCCGCGCTTGGCCGCATTTCATGGATTACACCCCGAGCTGGACGTGGAAGTCGCTACCGGAGCTCCCATGGAGATCCGTTTCTTGGAAGAAGTCGATTTCGCGAGTCAGGTAGGACACGGACATTGGCCCGGTTGTGTAGCCATTCGTCTCTTCCCCGATGCCTTCTTGCCCGTATGCGCCCCTTCCATGCGCAATATGTTTACCGAACCGGCTGATCTGCTGAAGGCGCCGCTACTTCACTCCATGATGCGCATGGAAGCATGGCAGATATGGTTCGAGTATCACGGCCTTACCCACTCAACCGTATCCTCTACCTCTAGCATCAAATTCGCAAACGCTGCCCTAGCATACGAAGCGGCGGCACAGGGCCTGGGTGTGGCGATCGCCCAGTACGCTTATATCGCGCATGATCTCGCCACCGGCAAACTCTACTCTCCCTTTCCCCAGCCCGTGTACACGGGTTGCAGCTACTATCTAATCAGTTCCAGAGCTCGTGCCCAACTCCCCAAGAATCAACTCTTCGCGGCCTGGATCAAGACCCTATGCCCACAGGAAGCACAATCGCGTTCTTTCAATATGAAATTCGAATAAGCAACGCGCAGATTTTATATTGGACACTCTCCTAGAAATAAGGAACTATGACCGCGGTGCTGAGTCCGGCCCAGCACATCATGATTTGCCGTGGTACAGCATGCGGATGATTTCCGACTATTCCATTCACTCATTTCGCGATGAGTGCGGACAATGGGATTCTAAATCCGAGCAGCGATAACTCGGACACCTGCTCCACACGCGTGTACTAAAAAAAGGGGAGCACATGCACGTGCCCCCCAATTCCAATTCGGCTGCAACTGATTTTTGACAGTACATTAAACTGGAAGCCCTGCCCCTGCCGTGGCTGCATTACCGCCACCCTGGCCCCATCGTACGCTGACGCGGCCTATTGTTCCCGGTGGAATCGCGATATTTCGCACTAAAAATCGTCTCGTACAGGATGAGATAGATTTCGCCTTGCTCATCGGTGGCCGGGAGGCCGAACCGCAAACAAAGAATTAGCCCGAAGTCGCCTACCGCTAGCCCCACGCCGTTACGCCACTGCCCGCATCAATTGAGCCATTTGTCGATAATCGCCTGCAGCTCTTCCGGCTTTAACTCATTGCTTAGATAGTTATCGAAATCCTCACGCAGTTTGCTGCCCTTGGGAAAAGCAAAACCAAAGCGGTCAAAACCAGTGAAGACATAACTATCTTGAATGGGCAACGATTTGCGATACACCGAGGCTACCGTACCGTCAAGAAAGGCGAGGTCCAGATTGCCGTTTTGCAAGTCGGCCAGCACCTCGTTGTACGAAGGATACAGCTTGACCTGGTCAAGCCGGTAAATGCCTTTGGGTTCGAGCTCTCTGCGTATGAAGTCGCTATAAGCCATGCCGCGGGGATAGCCAATGCTGTACTGTTTCAGTTGATCCAGATCATTCAAATGAATGTTGCGCTCTTTCAGGCTGACGAGGTTCCAGGTGTTCTACAT
>CAZMVM010000351.1:0-2094 GCA_964569785.1 uncultured Pigmentiphaga sp.
GCGACGACCACATTGAGTGGGCGTTCCAGCGCCTTGTGATGCAGTGGCGCTGGGGCGCTGGTGCTCAGGGCGTTGTGACGGTGCATTGAGTTAGGCATGGGACGGCTCCATTTCCGGCTCAAGATGCGGCATAGCAGAAACAATCAACGGAACCAGCGTCTCCCAGTGCTCAAGGGTCAGCAGCGGCGGCATACCATCCAGGACGGACGAATCAGCGCCGATTGCATTGAAGAGTTGGCGCACTCGCTTGTTCAGTCGGTAAGGGACGGCGCCCTGCTTCATCGAAGCAGAAAAGAACCCCGGCACAGGCACGGCCGGTCCGCGCAACAAGTTGCAGCGGCGGCAAACTGGATCCACATCGACGGGGCGACCGTAGTCGCGATGGTCATACTCGACCGCAGGCGCACCGCAATCAGCGCACGTGAGCAAGGATGGATGAGTAAGCTGCCCGCACCTTATTGCTTGCGCGACTGCAGACATAGCTTCTTCGCGGCCGTTCAGGATCGACTGCCGTACGTAACGGCCCAGCTCAACCCGCTTGGGCTTACAGGCTGAGCACAAAAACATATGAGAGCCGCCCTTGACACGTTCGACAGTCCCGCATGCATAGCACTTGAAGCGCTTGAGTTTTCTATCATGGGCCACACACGCGACCGAGCCCTGCCTCGCGCTATGCATGCAGGGTCTCCTTGGTGGTGCGATTGAAGTACGCATAGAGCGCCTGGACCGTGCTGATCCTTGGGTCTTTCACCTCGCCTGAGCGAATTTTCTTGAGCGTGCTTTCCGGCACACCAGAATCACGCGCAACATCGGGAAGGTTGCGATAGGCTTCAGCCCGCAACTTGCCGCGCACATCAGAAAGGAAGTCGATAGAGTCCATGAGCCGATTACAACTCATATCTGGGTTATCGTCAACCCGCACATGGGTTACATATGCTGGGAAAATGCTCAGATATGAGTGACAGCGCCCTTGTGACCCTCGCCGCCAATATGAATCGCCTGATCGGGCGAGGGGGAGTCTATTCCTCGAACGAAGCCGCTCAAAAAGCTTCGCAGGGGCGGGTCAGCCGATCCACGTTTGATCGGCTGCGAAATATCGATAAGGCCGGCGCGGTATCGGTCGGAGTGGACAAGCTCGACGGGGTAGCAAAAACCTTTGATGTCGAGGTGTGGCAGCTTTTCGTTGACGGTCTTGATGTCAGGGACAAGCCGAAACTTGCCACCAAGGATGATGCTCCTGCTCTTCCGGCTTTTGAGGTCGTAGACCTTCAGAAGATCACCGCACTGGATAAGAAAAAGCTGGCCCAGATTGAAGCGGCCATCCTTTTGACCGCCGCCCAGCTAGGCCTGGACGTCAAGAAAGACTAAATTCCGGCTGGTTTGGTGGGGTGGCATGTTAAGATGGTTTTCTAAATAGGAGCAGCAACATGCGACGCACAAGAGCACTGCTTGCTGGCTTTCTGGCTGGCATGTCTTCACCTTTATCCCTTTTTGAGCCTCGCGAGTATCGGCGGCTGAATGGGGATGACCTTTCGCGCATGCGTGGGGATGTAGAGCGCGTCGGCAGGGATTTAGCCACGGCAATTGGGCGCTATGAAAAGAAAACCAACGCAACGTCCACCAAACACGGAAACTACGCCCGATAACGGCCAGCAAGGCCAACTGATTTCGGCTAGCTGGGCGGGGCCCCTGCCGCCGCCCGCCACCTTGGAAAGCTTTGATCACGTCGTTCCTGGTAGCGCGGAACGGATCATTGCTATGGCCGAACGCGAGCAAGGGCACCGAATCACTTTTGATCAGACAGAGCAGCGTGCGGCAATACGAGAGTACGCCATCGGCCAAATTCTCGGCTGGGTGACGGTAATGTCCTGCATCGGCGGCGCTGGGTACACGGCTTATATCGGCGCCCATGCCACAGTCAGCATCGCCTTCCTCGGCGTCCCCGTAGCTGCAGTCATCAAGCAGTTCTTGTCCAGACGGCGAATTCGTTAAAGGACTCAGACCCGCTTCGGCGGGCTTGTTCTCTTCCCTCACGCTGAGACGCCCTCCTAAGTGAGGGCGTTTTTCGTTTAGGGGGAATACGGATAGCTGAGT
>CAZMVM010000352.1:0-2091 GCA_964569785.1 uncultured Pigmentiphaga sp.
CGGGTGCGGATCGATGACATTGAGCATTACCTTTCAGGCTATGTCGCATATTGGAAGATGCTGACCGGAAACACGGACGACGTTGGGAGGCAAAGCCGCCCTGCGGAACCGGCTAGTGAGACATCGGCGGATTCGCCGATGCCAGAGACACACACCAACACGGACGACCTGCACACTGTCGGGTTACTGATGTACCCCGCCACACCAAACAACTTTCGCGAGGTGAGAACCTATACGCACAAAGCGGTAAGGCAAGGGCTGAGGGTCGTCTATCTTTCATACCGAAATCAGCACATCGAAGGTGGCAAAGTCGCCGGTTTCCAATATCAACGCGGAAAATGGCTTCCTGGCCTTTACAGCGTGCCGGCAATCATCGATAACGCACCGCCAAGAAATGCGTCCGAGCGGGCCTGGTTCGAACGGTTGCGTCAGATGTCATATATGACCTGCGACAAGCTGGGAACCAAGGACGTGACCTTGTCGTTGCTGGCTGCGGACGCACGTAGTCAACCGTACGTGATTCGGTCAGCGGCGTTGTCGCAGGCGAGTGTGCAACAGTTTCTGAACGAGTATGGCAGCGTCGTAATCAAGCCAGTTCGATCGAATCGTGGTCGCAACGTGTTCGTGCTGCGCCGCCTTGCAGATGGTCATATTGCCGCGGTAACTCGAAAAGGGCAGCGCCTGATGGACGAAGCGGCACTGCAAGACTTCTTGAATAGCCGTAATGAATCCGCGTGGCTTGTGCAGCGCTATATCCCGTCCGTCGACCCACAAGGGCGCGCTTTCGACATACGCGTTGCCCTCTTTCGCGCCGAATATGGTGAATGGCGCATCGCGCGTAGCTACGCCCGCGTTGGAGCAAACCCCGTCACATCGAATCTCGCCACCGGCGGAACCACGCAGGACGCAGGTGAGTTTTTGGGAACGCTTTATCCGTCGCAACAGGCCGAAACGTTGGCGCAAAGGCTTCAAACAGCGGCCAAGGAAATCGCCGAAATACTGCAATCAAGTTACGACTTCACAATCGATGCGCTCGGGTGCGACTTTGGAGTCGCAGACGGCGAGATACACCTGTTCGAGGTCAATGCCTACCCGGGAATCAAGGGCTGCCTGCAAGCGGCTACGGACGCAAAACTGGCGTTTCACCTGTCTCTGCTCAAACAAGCAGAAGCGAACGGTTCACCCCCTTTCGTCAATACACGCTCTGTGTTGGACGCACTGAAGAAAGGAACCCCATCTACGGGGGACTCCACGCCCGACCACCTGTCTGCCGAGCAACGTTTTCAAGAAAGCGGCCAATTAGTTTTTCCGATGGTCGAAATAAGCTGGCCCAAGTGCCTGCAGAATCAGCACAACGGCCGGGTGGACGACGCATTGCTAGAGAACATTCGTGGCGGTCGCCTGCTAAGACCCGCCGCAAAAAAGTGGAACGAAATGCGCCAGGCGGCTTGGAAGGAAGGCGTGGTTCTTACCCCAACCTCATCGCTCAGCACTTATCGCACGTTGCCTGAACAGGTACGTCTGTTTTGCGCTCGATACGTCAAGTGTGATTCCAACACGGAGCAAGACGCTGTACTTTGGTCTGGCAGCTATTGGATGCTGAAGAAGGGGGTCGCGATGGCGGCTGGCCCCGGCACATCCAATCATGGCTGGGGTCTGTCTGTAGACGTATTACTGACTCGCAATGGAAAGGAGAAAGCGTGGCTCTTGGAAAATGCGTTGCGCTTTGGATTCTGCTGGGAGTATGAATCAGAGCCGTGGCATCTGACCTATTTCGCCGGAGACACTCCCGTTTCGGCATGGTCGGCAAGAAGCGTTGAGCGTGCCACACCGGGCAGGTGGCTGGTTCAGCCTAAGGACAACGCCTTCACCGCCACACGAATCATTACGCGGGCCTCGGAGCTAAAAAAAGGCGACGCGCTCTTCGTCAGCCCGAACGATAGGGGTCCGGGCGTGTCGATCAATGAGCTTGATCAACTTCCATTTCCACCTGCTGCTTTACTGACGGAACTCGAAACGGATCAGTTGCCGCCCGGTCTATTTTCCGCGGACATTCCGATTTATGGCGTAGAGAATGCACTGAAGGCGTTG
>CAZMVM010000353.1:0-2090 GCA_964569785.1 uncultured Pigmentiphaga sp.
CAGGTCGGCATCGGCCTGAATGGAGTCTTCTTCCTCGCCCAGGATGCCGTGAGTGGGGTAGGCATCAATGATTCTTTCGCGCAGCCTGCGCTCGATCTGAGTGTCGAGCGAAGTGACGAAGCTGCGGTCAGCCTTGATCTGGCGTTGCGGCCCCTGCCGGGTGCGCATGGCCTCTGAAAGCATGGTGCCGCTTTCGTTTGCGAGTTCCAGCGAGAATTCCAGCCAATCTTTTTCGACCATGCAATGACCTGTCCGGGAGTTCCCTGTCAGTAGGAGCAAAATGTTCTGTCCGGGGCGTCTGATGCTTGCCTCAAGGTGCGCAAGATCTGCCGTGAAGAGACTTGGTTGAAACTTGAAAAGGGGAGGGCCTGATTGTAGCGGGCACGGTGCCGGAAGGGGGAGTCGGCTGGTGGGCCCCAACGACTCCACACGTGACGACGAGGTGGTGGGAAGGGACCCTTTGATCATGGAAAAATGGGCTCCAGTTCGGTGGCTGGAGCCCATTCCTTGTGGTGCCCGGTATGCGGCATTCCGGGATGGGCGGGCTCAGTGAACCGCGAAATCCGGTGCAATGGCGGTTTCTGTCATGACCGCCTCGGGGGTGCGATAGCGTTCGGCCATCTTGCGCTCGTGGTCGGTCAGGATTTGAGCCTGCATGTAGGCGCCGAGATGGCGGGCGTGGGCGACGATCCGTTTGCCGAACTCGACCCGTTCTACGCTGTAGCGCTGTAGCGCCTCCTCGACGTCGTGGTTTGCCAGGGCATTGACCAAGGCGATGGCGTCGCCTGCCGCCTTGGAGACACCCATGCCGCAATGGGGGCGGGCAACAAAGGCGGCATCTCCAAGCAGGGCCACCCGGCCAAACGCGAGTTGTGACGATTCCAGATCGTATATGGGCTGGAAGAAGGGTTGCTCAGTGCGTTCGACCATTTCTGCAAACTGGGGCGCCAGCAGGCGGTGTGCGGCTTCGCGAATCTCTGCCTGCACTGCCTTGCTGATCAGGGGTGGCGGAATGCCATCCAGATGCACCTTTCCTGAATCGTCGGTCGAAAGGCGTGCAAGCTCAATTTCGTCGGCCGGTCGATACCAAACGAAGTTGTAGCGACGTTTTCCTTTTTCAAGCGTGTTGTTGAGGCCGGCGACCGGGTAACCCAGCATCTGTTCATGTGGCGGCAGACAAAAGCCGAAGCGCCCGAACAGATCGGCGTGCGTTTTTGCAGATAAGGCACTCTCTTCGATGAGGCCGCGCCACGCGATGTAGCCGGCATACTGGCGCTCTGCTTCGGGCAGAAATTGATTTCTCACACACGACCGGATGCCATCGCAACCGATCAGCATGTCGCCCCGAGCATGTGTGCCATCAGCAAATTCGGCAACGACTTCATCTTCCACATGCAGCACGCGCACCAGCTGCTTGCCGGTGTGATAGTGATCGTCAGGGAAGCTAGATTTCAACAATGAGTAGAGTCGTCCCCACGCGGTGAGAATCTGGGGGTAGGCGTACTCGCCGATTACCGAGCCGTCTTGTCCCAGCGTGATACGACCGGGTACGGAAACCCCCAATTCGCTGTCCGCGTTGATGCCGATCATTCTGAAGGCTTCGGCAAGTTCCTCATGGGTGACGACCCCTGCACCCCGTTCCGATAGCGCTTCGGCGACGCGTTCGTAAATGTCGACTTGCCAGCCGGCTTTATGCAGGAGTGCGGATCGTGCCTATATTCTCGACCAAGGCGTGATCGTTCATTCGGATAACGCCCAACGTCTGCTTTCTGACCCGGAAATACAAGAACGATACTGTGCCGTGTAACCCGGCCGCCCCCCGTGGCCGGGTCAAAATCTGCCGCATTGTTCTTCACCTTGCTGCTGCGCACGTCCACCTGCCCGGGAGCCGCATCGTTGACCACGGGGTCGCTTACCGCCTGGCGACGGTTGGAACCCGTTGCCTGGTTGATGGCGTCGGCAAACTGGGGAGACCACGCCACGACAGAGCCGACCATGACGACGCCGGCCACGCTGGGATGCTCCATGGTCCAGGTGCTAGGCGACATCCTAAACTAACCCCCTGACGACACGAGGAATTGACCCCCTGG
>CAZMVM010000354.1:0-2081 GCA_964569785.1 uncultured Pigmentiphaga sp.
GGTAAGCGTATTAACGGCTGGATGGGCGATGCCGTCGACATTTTCGCCGTTGTTGGAACGTTGTTTGGTATCGCGACCTCTATGGGACTGGGGGTGCTGCAAATGAACGCGGGCCTGGCGCACCTTACCGGTATCCCCCAAACCCCCTGGGTGCAGATTCTGTTGATTGCAGTTGTCACTGCCCTGGCAACGGCGTCAGTGGTCAGCGGCCTCGACGTAGGGATTCGCCGGCTCTCAGAGTTCAACCTGGTCCTGGCCATCGCGCTCATGTTATTCGTGCTCGCCACGGGCCCCACCGTGTTTATCATGAACGCTTTTGTGCAAAACGTCGGCGCGTATTTCGATGACTTCTTTGCGCGTGCCTTCACGACGCAGGCGTTTCGCACTCAGGAGTGGATGAAATCCTGGACCTTGTTCTACTGGGCCTGGTGGATTTCCTGGTCACCCTTCGTGGGCATGTTCATCGCACGGATCTCGCGTGGCCGGACAGTGCGAGAATTCATTATGGGCGTCTTGCTGGTGCCGACGTTCTTCACCTTCCTGTGGATGACGGTTTTTGGGAACACGGCAATCTTCATCGACATGAACATTGCCGACGGCAACCTGTCGCGCGCGGCCGCCATTGATGCCTCTATTGCGCTCTTTGAGTTCTTCGAGTTTCTACCCTGGTCGTCGATTACCTCTGCCGTCGCCGTTGCCCTGGTCGCAGTTTTCTTTGTGACGTCGGCCGATTCGGGCTCACTTGTGATCGACACGCTCGCCGCTGGCGGCCGAGAAGACGCGCCCGTATGGCAACGTATTTACTGGTGCTCGTTAGAAGGGGTCACGGCGGCCCTGTTGCTGTTAGCCGGCGGGCTGACCGCGCTGCAAACCGTCACGCTTGCCAGCGCCTTGCCCTTTACGGTGATTATGGTGTTCCTGATTTTTGGATTGGTGCGTGGCATGAGAGCCGACGTCTACCGACAAGAAAGTCAGCACGCTTACGCCACCACAGCCGCCCCTGAGGTGCCTTGGCGCCATCGACTCGCAACGATTCTGTTTTCGCCTCGCCGGGCCGACGCCCTGCGCTTCATCGAAAATGTAGCGCGCCCCAGTTTGCGCGAGGTAGCCCGCGAGCTGGAAAGCCGAGGTCTTACCGTGGAACTTACCGACGAAGCCGACGGCGGCATCACGCTCACGACCGTGTCGGAAAACACACGCAATTTTGTATATGGTCTGCACCCCCAGTCGCGCCGCATGGCGGCCTTTACCGCAACCGCAGCGCGCCGCGAACAGGAACAGCCCAATGAATGGCAGGTGGTTACCTGTTTCAATGATGGTCGCAGTGGTTACAACGTACTTGGGTTGACGCCCCCGCAATTGATTAACGACATCCTGACCCGCTTCGAGGAGTACCACCTTCTGATCACTTCAGCGGAAACTGCCTTGTACGCCGGATCGCCCGATCCTACGTAAGGGCTATCGCGGTGTACATAAGACGCCGGGACAACGGGGACAGGCCTCGCTTGCAGCCACTTACCCAATCAAGGCCTTGTTACCGGCCCGGGCTTTTGCCCCGCGTGAGAGGTGAGGGTGCCGTTCGAGCACTCCCACGCTGAACGCTCGCGGTACCGTCCACAGCGCGGCAGCGTGGGTTCCGAGTAGCCCTCAATTTGACGCGCGAACTTGCTTTCGCGTATTATTTACGGTTCTGCATTTGTTTTGGCCTTTTTCTGGCCAACTTAAAGTTTTCCAAGGAATTTCCCCATGTATGCGGTCATAAAAACCGGCGGCAAGCAGTATCGCGTTGCCCCCGGCGAAAACCTGAAGATAGAACAGATACCGGCAGACATTGGGCAAGAAATCGCACTTGACCAGGTTCTGGCAGTGGGCGAAGGCGACCAACTCAAGGTTGGTACTCCGCTTGTTGCTGGCGCAGTCGTCAAGGCCACGGTTCTTGCGCATGGCCGCCACGATAAGGTTCGTATCTTCAAGCTGCGCCGGCGCAAGCACTACCAGAAGCGCCAGGGTCATCGTCAAAACTACACCGAGAGCCGCATCGAAGCGATCACGGCGTAATCCGTGGGCTGCCGGCGGTCGTG
>CAZMVM010000355.1:0-2073 GCA_964569785.1 uncultured Pigmentiphaga sp.
ACGGCCCTCAGACGCGGGATAAGCCCATCGTCGTCCTGCTCGGCTTCGCGCTCCAGGGCAAGGGTCTTGCCGTTGTCTCTGGCACGGCCTAATTTCGCTTCGGCGTGAGTGTGAAGGATGCGGCTTAGGCTCACGACACGCTTACTGAGCGTCTCCAGCATCTGCGCTGCCGGGTTGATCTTCCCGTCGATCACATAGCCTTCAATGTCGATCTGAGCCTGTAGCGTCAGAATGTCGGCTTGCGCCCTTGCCAGCGTCGCGGCGGTCACCAGATCGGCTTCGTCCCACGTATGACGCGCCCTGGCCTTCATAATCGCTTGCCAGTGCGGTTTGTCCTGCTCGCGCAGGGTCACGTATGGCGGCGGCTCCAGCGGCCCCAGGGCGGCGTTCTGCGCGGCCTGTACTGCGGCTTTGGCGCTGTCGCTTCTTGGTCGTCGTGGGGTCGTTTTCATGGGTCAGACCTCGGACTTAGGATTCAAAAAAGGGGGGGCGGCCGGTCTAGCGCGGTCAGCCCCTCGTGATTTCTCAAGCTCGCGGCACACCTTCGCCCACGGATGATCTGGATCAAGCGGCATCCCGTTCACATCGCAGCCCATCACCGGCTTCCGGCCGTGGCGCTCCCGCATGGTCTTGTGCGAGTGGCACGAATGGCACAGCCCTTGCAAGTTGCTCATGCGGTTGTCTGACGGGTCGCCGTTCACATGGTCGGCATCGGTCGCAGGCGTGATATGGCCGCGTCGGTAGCACTCCTGGCAGATCGGATCACGCGCTAACACTCGCTCCCTCAGCTTGCGCCATGCGGCACTGTTCAGCGGTATGGTGCGCCGTGGGTCGGCATCGCGTCCGGTCGGGTTCGATCTGCGCATCACTGTTCTGCCTCCTTGCTCGGGTACGGTGCGGTCGGCGTCGTGGGGGCTTTTACGGGTTGGTCGTAAAAGTCGTCGATACCGTCCAGCGGCGGCAGGTTCTCAAGTTCACGCGCCTCAGATGGCTTCATCCAGCCCGATTGAATGCCCGATGCGTAGAAGGCGGCGCGTGTCGTGGAATCCCCTCTCAGCAGCCCTTCAACGGAATGCTCGGCAAAGTAGGTACGCCGTGCGGCCTCAGACAGGCACTTAGACGCTATGGCCTGTTCCCACATCGTCAGCCAGCGGCGCAGGGTCAGCGTCACGAATTGCCGATTCAGTTCGACCGAGTTGCTGTAGTTGGCCGATTCCATCGCGCCCACAATGACAGGCGGCACCCTGAACAGGCGGCACACCTCGTACACATTGAATTTGCGCGCTTCGATCCATTCGGCATCCTCAAGGCTCATGCTTACGGGCTTATAGGTCAGGCCCGCTTCCAGCACCGGCGTCTTGCCTGAGTTGCCAGCACCGCCATACTGTTGTGCCCAGGATTCCTTCAATGCCTGCTTCTGCTCAGGCTTGAGCACCTGGGCAGTCTCCAGCACACCGTTGAGCTTGGCACCATTGCGGAAGGTGGCTGTACCGTGTTCCTGCTCACTCTGAGCCAGTTCTATGACGCCACGCGCTACCGAGATAGGCGAGATACCTAATACTCCATCCGGGCCGATACGATGGCGCAGGTGAAGCACCTCATGCTCCAGCAGGCGTATCACCTTGCCCTTGCGGTCGGTGTATTCGTAGGCCAGCGCGTCATTCGTCAGGCGCAACACCTGTACGTTAGACAGGGGCCAAAGCTCCCTCACCTGGCCGTCATGCCCTCGCACGATCCGTGAGAAGTGATTGCCCGTCAGCAGCACCTCAGCCGTGGCAAGCTCCCGGTATTCCATCGCGGTCATTTCCGGGTTCGGCTGATCGTGAAGCACCCGGTACAGCGGATGATTGCGGGCCTTCTCGCGCGTGTTGCCAGTGTCCCGGTACAGGTGTAGCGGTAGGGTCGCCACCGTCTCACTGATCGCGGCCACGCAAGCGAAAACGGCGCTGATACCTTGCGCCGTCTGCGGGTTCACCGGGCCGGTACGCAGGGCCGCGAAGTCCTGCCAATAGCTGTCACCCCCAGGCGCTTGATTCGTGGATCGCTTCTCATACCCCAGGCGCGTCATGATCC
>CAZMVM010000356.1:0-1470 GCA_964569785.1 uncultured Pigmentiphaga sp.
CGAAGACACAAAAAACGCCTGGTACCGGCACTGGATCGATGTCGGTCTTACATCTGTTGAGGCCATGCTCGTCGGTCACCCTGCCACGGGTCGATTCTGTCACGGTGATCAAGTGACTCTGGCAGACGTTCTGCTTGTGCCGCAGGTATTCAACGCCCGGCGTTTCGAGTGCGACCTGAGTGCAATGCCTACTGTTACACGCATCGTCGATGCGTGTTCAGAACTGGATGCCTTTGTGCAGGCGGAACCGGCCCGTCAGCCGGACGCCACAGATTGAGTTGACCAATAACCTGAGCATGAAAGCAGCCGCCAATCTCAGCCTTCTGTATGGTCAGCTTCCTCTTGAAGAACGGTTCGCTGCTGCGCGTGATCACGGCTTCACGGCGGTGGAAATCCTGTTCCCCTACGATCAAGAGCCGCAATGGTATGCCCGCAAGCTGAAAGACCACGGCCTGCAGCTGGTTCTGGTCAACACCCCCAGCGATCCTGATACGGCGCCCTGGGGCCGAGCTGGGCTGCCGGGGCAGGAAGCCGCCTTCCGTCACGATTTCGCGCGCGCAGCGCAGGTGTGTAGGGCGAGTGGCTGTGGGGCGGTGCATGTCATGGCGGGGTGTCCGCCAATGGGCGAGCGGGAAGCGGGGCGGCAGACGCTACTGGCCAATCTTCAATGGGCCGCCGACACCTATCCCGATTTGACGCTGCAGCTCGAAGCGCTCAATCAATTCGACGTGCCGGGCTATCACTACAGTAAACCGGCAGAGGTTCGGGAGATCCTGGCGCTGGCGGGTGTGGAGCAGGCGGGTATGCAGTTCGATTTTTATCACACGCGACGTCAAGGCTTGGATGTGGTCGCCGAGCTCGAGGCTTCGTTGCCCTGGATCCGTCATGTACAGGTTGCCGGCAGCCCGGCCCGCCAAGAGCCAGATCTTGCACGGGATATCGGTTTCCTGCAGGGCTTTCGTCGACTGTATGAATCGGGCTATCGCGGCCACGTAGGTTTCGAGTATCGTCCCGCGGGGCAGGTTTCAGAAGGTCTGCGTTGGGCCCAAGACCTTGCCCCTTATTTTTCTCAACAACCCACGGCCTAGCTCCGTGTACTACGGGAATCATCCATGAAAAAGACTGCCGTCCTTGCCGGCTCCCTGCTTGTTGCTGCAGCTGCATACACCGGGGTGGCCTGGTATGTGGGTTCGGAGGCCGAAAAAACCATAAGGACGGCGGTCGATCGCGCCAACCAGCAGATCGTAAAGACACTGGGGCCGGATTTAGGTAGTGTGGGTGCAACCATCGAAATAGCAGACTACCAGCGCGGTGTATTTTCCTCTCGTGCGCGTTATACCGTTGCCGTACAGGATGGTGAAGACCGCGTCGTGTTCACCATGCACGATTTAATGCAGCATGGCCCATTTCCTCTGGACCTGTTGCGACAAGGCGAACTGGCGCCTCAATTGGCGTACAGCCGCAGCCAAC
>CAZMVM010000356.1:1480-2072 GCA_964569785.1 uncultured Pigmentiphaga sp.
AGATACCGAGTCAGTGAAACGATGGTTTGACGCCGCACGGGGCGCGCTGCCGTTGACGGCGCAGACGCGCATCGGTTTTAACGGGCAAGGCAGCACGGTGTGGGAGTTGGCACCGTTACAGTGGATGGCGGATGGCGACCGGTTCTCTTTCAGCGGTGGGCAGATGCAGGCGCGCTTCACCAACGACTTTCGTGACAGTGTGGCTCACGGCCATTTCGATGGGCTGGTCGTGGGTGAGGGCAGCGATGGTGAAACGGTTTCGCTGGAAAACATCCGCTTTGAGTCCCGATCGAGCACGGCGAGTGACGATTCTGTCCAGATGCACAGTACAGTGAAGGTGGATTCCCTGGTGGTTGACGCCGTGGCCGCCCAAAGCTTGAAACTGGAGCATGTGTCGTTGGCATTTGACAGCCGCCAGCAGGCTTCGTTACTGGACGCTGCCTTGCGCTATGACGTTGAACGTATGCTCGTCGGTGACATCGATCTGGGCAGCATCACCCTTGGCGGTAAAGTGGCCCGCCTCGATTTCGAGGCCTTCTCAGCGCTGCTGTCCGAATACGATGCTATCGCCGCTGAGCATGGCGCACAAGAC
>CAZMVM010000357.1:0-1044 GCA_964569785.1 uncultured Pigmentiphaga sp.
CGATGCCGGTATGGTGACGGATGTGTTGCCGTGCGAACAGGCATTGGCGTATGGGCTGGAGCTGGCTGAAGCTGTTGCGCGCAATGCGCCACTGGCGGTTCAGGCGGCGAAATGGTCGGTGAATCGTGCTTACGAGACGGCTTTGCAGGAAGGGCTGGACGGCGAGCGCGCTGCATTCTGTCGCTTGATGGATACCGAAGACAAGCGCGAAGGATTGGCGGCCTTCCTCGAGAAACGCAAGCCGCAATTCCAAGGTCGTTAGTTCACTGATGCTAGCGGCGTGTTTTGGCCGGAGGCGCAATAAACGCCTGCAGCGCAAAGGTTGCGATCTCCTCGGCTATGCGGTTGCGATCGGCTGCCGTTTCACCGCTGCGTGGTCGGTACCAGCGAGACGTCCAGTTCAATGCGCCGAGTAGGGGCTTGACGAGCAAATTGGCGTCGACGGGCCGGAACTCCCCCGCGTCTATGCCTTCTTGGATGACCTGAGCATACAAGGCCTGGTTCCCGTCGCGTAGGTCAGTTATCGCTTTGAGCTCGGAGCGCTCTTTTGCCGTGGTTCGACTACTGAGATGGAGCTCTAAGCCTTGCGCAGCCACGCGCAAGTACGACAGGTGTTGCATCATTAACAACGTGTGGGCTTTGGCCATTTGCCACAACCGTTCGGAGGCGGTTTCGTCTGAACGTGCGTCGGGTCATTTCCATGGCCCGCCGCTGCACGGCGAAAAACAGGGCGGATTTATTCTTGAAATGGTAATAAATGATGCCTTTGGTCGCGCCGTACGCTTCACTGATATCGTCCAGTGAGGCGGCCGCGAAGCCCGACTCCATGAATACATGGGCCGCTGCATCGAGGATAGCGCTAGCCTTGTCGTTTTTTTTCATTGATTGTTGGACTGTCGGTGCCAAAGCTGCGGGCCAGTTTATCGTACTTGCCGTCAGGCCGAGAACTCCTTGCGTATGGTGTCGGTATGCTGGCCCAAAGCAGGCACGGGGCCGTAGCTGCGCGTCTGTTCACGAACCTGGGCCGGTGGCGATACCATTTGG
>CAZMVM010000357.1:1054-2050 GCA_964569785.1 uncultured Pigmentiphaga sp.
CCGGGGTGTCAACCTTGATTCTGCGCAGGTGGGGGTGCGTGGACAATTCCTCCACCGTATTGACCGATGCGTAGGCCACTTTGGCTTCTGACATACGAGAGACGGCTTCCTCCATGCTCATTTCCAAGAGCAAGGCGCCCACGGTCGCGTCGAGCGTTTCACGGTTCTGTACGCGCAAGCCATTGGTGGAGTAGCGCTCATCGTTGGCCAGTGCAGGCCGTCTCAATACCTGAGTGGCGAAGCGCTGCCACTCCTGATCGTTCTGGACACCAACGAGGATTTGTCTGCCGTCCTTGACCGGGAAAGCTCCGTACGGCGCGATAGTGGGATGCGAAAGCCCCACACGCGGCCAGCGTGTGCCTGCGTAATCGTAGTGGAGCAGTGGAACGTTCATCCAGTCGCTCATGGCATCGAATAGTGAGACATGGATGGCGCTGCCTTCGCCGGTACGCTCCCGATGGAGAAGGGCTTCCAGTATGGCGGCATGCGCATACATTCCTGTGCCGATATCGCATGCCGAAACGCCGATGCGTCCCGGCGCGTCCGGTGTTCCCGTGATGGAGCAAATCCCGGATTCCGCCTGGACCAACAGGTCGTATGCACGGTTGCCCGAAAAGGGCCCTTCCTCGCCATAACCCGTGATGTCGCAGGTGATGAGGCGTGGGTTCAGCTTACGCATTTCCCGCCACCCAAAGCCCGCGCGCTCGGCCGCACCGGGCCCAAGATTCTGAACAAGGACGTCCGCCTCCGAGATCATGGTCTTCAACAGTGCCAGATCGTCCGGTTGAGTGAAGTCGAGCACCACCGATTCCTTGCCTCGATTCAGCCAAACGAAATAGGTGCTATTCCCCATGACCGCCTTGTCGTAACCGCGCGCGAAATCGCCGTTGCTCCGTTCAATCTTTATGACCCGGGCGCCGGCATCGGCAAGACGCGAAGTGGCAAACGGAGCGGCAGCGGCTTGCTCCACGGCAATAACCAGCAAACCCTCAAGCG
>CAZMVM010000358.1:0-2050 GCA_964569785.1 uncultured Pigmentiphaga sp.
GCCCTGCGTGCGTTATTGATGGTTGCAGCGATTTTGCCGCGATGGCGGATGATGCCTGGGTCCTGCACTAAGCGCTCGACGTCCGACTCCTCGTAGAGGGCAATGTTTGCAAAGTCGAAGCCTTGAAAGGCACGGCGGAAGTTTTCGCGTTTTTCGAGCACGGTGCGCCAGCTCAGGCCTGCCTGGAAGCCTTCCAGGCACAGTTTCTCGAAGAGACGAATGTCGTCCGCAACGGGGAAACCCCATTCCTTGTCGTGGTAAGTCAGGTAATCAGCAGTAGCCAAGCACCAGCGGCATCGCAGTCTTCCGTCGGGGCCTGCATCAGTCATCGACAAACTCATGGCATCGCTCAGCAAAAGAGAAAGTGGCCAATGTACTGAACAAGCGCTTGATGGTGTAGCCGGAACGGCGCGAATATGTCCCGCTTCGACGCCTTTCCTTTCAATTGCTTTACATTTAAACTTTGTGAAACAAACAGCGGAGACGCAGGTTATGCAGAATTCGATTGCTGTCGCCCTGATCGCATCATTCACCCTCGTCTCACCGTGTCTCGCTGACCCAGGCGACAGCCAAGCCGGAGCTTACGTGGGTGCGTTTGGCGGCGTGGGCGCATCCATCGCCACCAATCTGAAGCAACGGGGAGCGGTACACATCAACGAACGTTTCTCGCTTCCCATCCATGCCAACGGGTCGACGGGCAGTAGTACGCGTGTAGGCGTAGGCGGCCTCCAGCTAGGATATGAATGGGACGCGTGGCGCCCCGCTGCCGCAACTTGGGGCGTGCGCCCTGCCGCCGAGCTCGAAGGCATATACATAGGACGTCACTCCCCCACGGGTGAAATGCCGGTACGTCCCGCTGCGTTGGGCACCCAATATGTCACGGTACCCACCAAGGTTGGCCTATTGATGGCTAATCTGGTCTTCACCTTTGAAACGCCTTACTCCAATCGTGTCCTGCCTTACGTGGTGGTGGGAGCCGGAGCCGCGTTTGTCTCCATCAAGGGTTCTGATTCCGCCAACCCCATGGAACCGGGCATTAACCATTTCAACAGTGATCCGGACGCTTCCGACACCGCATTCGCCATGCAGTTGAAGGCGGGGGTCAAGACGGAAGTCCGCAAGAACCTGCACTTCTTTGCGGAATATAGATACCTCAGTATTGATGCCACCCGTTATACCTTCGGGGCCACCGACTACCCCGGATTACACCTGCCAACTGCAAAATGGAAAGTGGATATGGGCCGCCAGAACTACAATCTTTTCCTTGCCGGCCTGCAATATCGCTTCTAGCCGCCGAGTTATCCACGGTCTGTGTGCATAACCCTAGGGATAACCCTCGGACACTCTGCGCAAAGCCTTGAAACATGCGGGTCTGAGGTTCTGTGATCATAAAAGTGACACAGTCAGTGGATGCGCACGATTACCCTTGGCGGGTTGACGGTATGATCAAGGAATCCATTATTGACAGCAACAACCCGCCTTTGCGCCCTGAACCACTGCCATGGATCTCATTTTTCGTCAGGCACAACACAGTGACCTCCGCGATATTGCACGCCTGCTTGCCGATGACTTGTTAGGCGCAAGTCGCGATGGGGACCAGTATCTAGACTCTTACGCTGAAGCGCTCACAGCGGTGCAGGCTCAAACGGGAAATTCCATTATTGTCGCCACGCTGGATGAGCGCATCGTCGGGATGCTGCAGCTGACTCTCATTCCCGGCTTGTCACGCGGCGGGATGTTACGCGCTCAGGTTGAGAGCGTAAGAGTCGCAGCAGAGCACCGCGGTCGCGGCATTGGCCGCATATTGTTCGAATACGCCATACAACAAGCTCGCGATGCCGGTGCCGGGCTGTTACAGCTGACCACCGACAAGCGTCGCGCCGATGCCGTACGTTTCTATGAGAGCCTAGGATTCAGCGCGAGTCATGAAGGCATGAAGCTGAATCTCTGACATACCGATGAGTAAGTGGCCTCACTGTATAAGAGCCATTGCGCTGACGTTGCTGTGCCTGCTGCTCGGTTTTCCCATTGCCCTGCTGATCCAGCATGC
>CAZMVM010000359.1:0-644 GCA_964569785.1 uncultured Pigmentiphaga sp.
CGCCATTGCCGCCGGCCAGGTGCAGGTGGTGGGCGACACTTTGCAAGGCGGCGCTGAGCAAGGGTGGTATGTGCCGGAGTTCGTCGTCAAAGGTGATCCGGCACGCGGTATTGAACCCATGGCTCCGGATCTGAACAGCTGGCGCGATCTGCCTCGTTATAAGGAACTTTTTCGTGACCCCGAACAGCCGGACAAAGGGCGGTTTTTGAATTGCCCCACCGGCTGGGTTTGCGAAGGGACCAATTCGCGCTTGCTTTCCCTCTATGGGCTGGACGACCACTACACAAATTTCCGTGCCGGGACGGGTGCGGCTCTGGATGCCAGTATCAGCGCAGCGCATGAACGCGGCCAGCCACTACTTTTTTATTATTGGGCGCCGGCCGGTCTAATGGCCAAATACCGCTTGCACCGTCTGGAGTTGCCACCCTTCAATGAGGCCTGCTGGGAGCGCATTGTTGGTGGAGAAGGCGAACCCTGCCCCACCGACTTCCGAGACGCCCCCGCAAACCTACCAATCCCGCCAACTGGTGGAAGTGCATGTAAACGGCCAATGGCTCCAAGGCACCATCTTCGCGGAAAACCCGACTCAACAGAAATATTTTGTTTCGTACCGAGAAAACAACGCGCCGCGGTCGGGGTGGTTC
>CAZMVM010000359.1:654-2035 GCA_964569785.1 uncultured Pigmentiphaga sp.
CTCAAAGCGCGACTTGCCGTTGCGGTATCCACACCCTTTGCACAGGCGAACCCGGCGATCATCGCCTTTATCGAAAGGGTGCAGTTTGAGCCCGACCAATTGAACCGGGCCATACTGGAAATGACCGAACAGCGCCTTCCCGGTGAACAAATGGCGGAGCGCTTCCTCCAGCAGAACCCTACAATATGGGCCGGGTGGTTGGACGCAGCCCAGGCCTCACGGCTGGAGGCGTCGCTGAGCGGGGAAACCCCCGAAGCACATGCGGGGTTCTTCATACAGTGGTCGGGAGCCGAATTCGTCAACCGCCATTTGGCCAAGGCGGTAAAGGCTTGGGGTGACGGCTTTCGCCGAGCCGGCGACGTTTTGCTGGTTTCGGTGCTGCTGCCCGTGGAAACCATGCTTATGGCGGTGCCGGCGTGGCTCTTGCTTGCCGTGGTGGCAGCGCTGTCCTGGCACGCCACACGCAAGCCCGTAGCGACCGTTCTTTACGTATTGGGGCTATATGCCATCGGCGTAGTGGGGCTGTGGGACAAGCTTATACAAACCTTTTCGCTGGTTCTTGTTTCGACCTTATTTTCCATTGCTATCGGTATTCCGGTGGGTATTCTCGCCGCGGGCAGTCGTTGGCTGCGACGCGTGCTGGTTCCTGTGATGGATGTCATGCAGACTCTTCCCAGCTTTGTTTATCTCATACCCGTACTCATGCTTTTTGGTCTGGGGAAGGTGCCGGCCCTGTTCGCCACAGTTATTTACGCGGTACCTCCGCTCATCCGCCTTACGGTGTTGGGGCTGTTGCACGTGGATCCGGCGGCTAAAGAAGCCGCACAGTCATTCGGTGTCACTCGCTGGCAGATGTTGACGCGGGTGACGTTGCCGCTCGCGCGGCCCAGCATCATGGCAGGCATCAACCAGACGACAATGATGGCGCTGTCCATGGTAGTGGTGGCTTCCATGATCGGCGCTCGCGGCCTGGGTGAAGATGTGTTGGCGGGAATTCAGACGCTGGATATCGGAAGGGGCTTGCAGGCGGGGGTGGCGATTGTCATTCTGGCCATCGTGATTGACCGCATTACACAAGCCTATGGCGAGCCCCTACGGCGTCGCAAGGCGCTCCAGAGGACGGACGCATCATGACGCAGGCATCAGCCGTCGAGGCGCCCAACTCCGACGTAAAAATTCAGATCCGGGATGTCTATAAAGTGTTTGGCCGGCGTGAGCAGGATGCCATACAGATGTTGCGCGCGGGCAGCGATAAGCTGGAGGTGCAGGCTGCCACGGGGGTGACCGTGGGCCTGGCGGGCGTCGACGCCGATATTCCCGCCGGCATCATCACGTGCATCATGGGCTTGTCAGGCTCGGGGAAATCCACTTTGGTGCGCCA
>CAZMVM010000360.1:0-2030 GCA_964569785.1 uncultured Pigmentiphaga sp.
CGAGAAGCTCTGAGTTGATGATGGGCCGGGGAGTGCCGTGTTGGGCGGCGCTCCCTGCCTCTGTGTGCTGTCGCCGATAGCTCGAAGGCTCACGGAGAACGGCGCGGCGGGGCGCCCCGCAGGCACATTGGGCTGCGGAGCACCGCTACGTGAGCTGTTCGCTTGTCGCGCCCGAGTCGTGGACTCGCCAACTTGCTTATCATCCTGGGCTCTGGCCGCGTTTCCTCGGGCGGGCTCCGCTGTTCAATCTGGCGGTTGATGCCCAACCTTGCGGAATAGCGAGCTGCAGCCCACAAAGCTGCGTGCGATCGAAATGCTGCTGCGTTCGAAGCACAGAAATTCGCTATGGTGGGTCACGGCGAGACCGGCAGATGTGCTTAGTTGATATCCAGTTTGGTACATCCATCTGGAAGGCGGTACGAGGTTGGGTCACATCTGAACCGATTGATGGCGCAGGAGATCGTCGGTGACAGAAGGCAGCGCCCTGCCCACCAGGATTGCCTCAAGGGAAGCGGCAAGGCGTTTGGGCCCGTCTGACAAGACACCAAGCAAGAGAAAGTCGCGCGCCGGAATCGACTTGTAGTCGAGCTTCTTCTGGCCCGTATACGAAGTGTGCTTCGGTGACGAGGCGCTAGGCTGCGCAAGCAGGCGCCGGACACGCTCTCGCTTCATCTCGATTCCTGCAACGACAGCGCGCTCACGCATATCCATACGGCTGAGCATATACATGGACCCCTCTTCCCGCGACCAGATGGGCTTTACGATGAGAGCATGGAGTGTTCGAATGCCCGCGTCGGCAACCAACCGCATCATCTTGAGCTCGCCTGTATTGAGTCCGAAGTACAAGCATTCACGTTCGAACGGGAATTTGTGCTTCACTTCCAGCATCCACAATCGATCGTCGAAGAGGTAGATCCGGTCCAGATTCCAGAGACCGGGGAAAAATGGTTGAATGCCGAAATTGATCAGCAGCCGGGTAAGGACAACCTCGTTCCATAGACGGGTGTCCGGATAGGCGGTGTTGAGATAGCCCCAGAACGCGGTTTGTTGGCGACTCACGTCGCGTACGCTAGGGTCGATGGTAGGGAGGTGCAGTGTTCTCCCTGTCAAGCGCACCAAGTAATCATGAAGGGGTTCGGGCGCCTGCGCACGCCGGCCCTCGGCCCATCGAGCTACGACAAACTTGCCCCCTGTATGTTCGACCAGACACACATGTGCAATCCCGCTCAGCGCATCCAGGTATCGTCTGAGACCGGTTGATTTCTGGCGTGCCCACACAAAGGCTATCCACGGGCGGTCCGAGATGCCGCGACCCTCTGCAACTACTGTTTCCACGTCGAGGGGCCGCAGTCTCGGAGGCTCGCTCTCCTGGAGAGGTTTGACAAGCTGGTCAAATGTATTTTCGACGACAAGCCCCTCGAGCAATTGGTGCTTGTCACTCTTCAAGATTTCGAAGGCAAGATCGCGATCGCGTGCGTCTAGTTTGGGTAGAGGGCCCCATGGTGTATGCATCGGTAAAGTCGCCTCCGAGATGACCGCCACGTAATAGAGTATCTTGGAGCGGCGTATGCGGGGTGATGCTGGTCACATTACAGCTAGCGACTTGATAAGTGGTGCCCTAGACATGGGGTCTGGGGTTTCATAAGCCTGCGGGATGCTTGCTTCATCTATGACCGACATCGTGTCCCCCGTCGTTCGAAGCCGAATGATGTCGAGAGTTCGCGGCAAGCATACGCTGCCAGAATTGATCGTTCGACGCGCCTTGCATTCCGCCGGCTACCGTTTCCGGCTCCATAAGCGTGAGCTTCCGGGGAACCCGGACATTGTTCTGCGGAGAAGGAAAGTCGCGATCTTTGTGCACGGCTGCTTTTGGCACCGCCACCCGGGCTGCCGGTTCGCCACGACACCCGCTACGCGTCCGGACTTCTGGAAGGACAAGTTCGAGAAGAACGTGCTTCGAGACGGCGATGCTCGTGACGCGCTGCGATTGGCAGGGTGGCGGGTGTTGACGTGCTGGGAATGCGCGACGA
>CAZMVM010000361.1:0-2015 GCA_964569785.1 uncultured Pigmentiphaga sp.
GCGAGCGCGATACGCTCAAGCACGTCCAGACAGTGGCCGTATTCAGTCGTTTCCGAACGTAAAAATTTGCGCCGCGCCGGTACCCGGTCAAAAATTTGGCGTACATCGACGGTCGTTCCGGTAGGGCCGGCTGCTGCATTCGTCTCAAAGGTGCTGCCATCAATTTGCCATGCGTGATCTGCTCCCGCGATGCGCGAAGTGATGGTCAGCCGGGCTACCGACGCGATCGATGCCAGAGCCTCCCCTCGAAACCCCATCGACGCGACGCTTTCCAGGTCGTCCAAGGAGGCTATCTTGCTTGTGGCGTGACGCTGCAATGCCAGTGGCATTTCTTCAGGGGGGATCCCGCTACCGTCGTCAGTGACCGCGATGCGTCGGATGCCGCCGCCATCCAGTCGCACTTCGATGGCACGCGCCCCTGCATCGAGGGCATTTTCCACAAGCTCCTTGAGCACGGACGCGGGGCGGTCAATGACTTCGCCGGCCGCAATCTGGCTCACGAGCAGGTCGGGCAAGGGGGAAATAGAACGTCTTTGGGTCATCCGTCTGCAGCTGAGTCACAAAAAGCAGTGGGCCGACTGCAGATTCTAACCTTCCAGATCAACTGCGACGAGCCAGCGCCGGGCTGTCGCGGAAATAACCCTGTATGCCGGAGAGCATGGCCCGCGCAACCTGATCCTGGTACTTACTGCTGCGCAGCAATTTTTCTTCGGTCGGATTGCTGATAAAAGCCGTCTCCACCAGGATGGAAGGAATATCCGGAGCCTTCAGCACAGCAAAGCCGGCCCGTTCGACCTGGCGCTTATGCAGGCGATTAATCTTGCCTATCTCCTGAAGCACTTTCCCGCCCACGCGAATCGAGTCATTGATTTGGGCAGCGGTGGAAAGATCCAGCAGAACCTTTGCCACTTGGGCATTGTGTGTGCCCAGGTTCACGCCCCCAATGAGGTCGGCTTCGTTCTCGCGTTGGGCCATCATGCGGGCCATGGTACTGGTGGCCCCGTTTTGGGAGAGGGCGTAGACCGAGGAGCCGCGCGCCGTCGGCTTGACCCATGCATCGGCATGAATGGAGATGAACAGATCCGCCTTGACACGCCGGGCCTTCTGAACTCGCACATGCAGCGGTACAAAGTAATCGCCGTCTCGCGTCATGTAGGCTTTCATACCCGGTGTGCTGTCGATCATGCGCTTCAGGCGGCGCGCTATGGACAGTACGACGTCCTTCTCGCGTGTGCCGTTCCGACCGATGGCACCAGGATCTTCGCCCCCATGTCCGGGATCGAGCGCAATGAGGATTTCCCTGCGTCGAGACGGCTGGGGTGGCGTCGTAGGAGACTTGGGACGCGGCTTCGCACCGCCGGTGGGCGGCGACGGCAGATCCGGTTTCCGGGCGGTCTGAGGGAGTGATTGGCCCTGAACGGAGGGAATCGGTGCGTCGCCGGGTTGTTGGGCTAGTTGTTCAAGTACCTCGGCCAGAGGATCTGGGTCTTTGCTATCCAGAATGGCAAGCAGTGGGTCCTGTGCAACCTTCGGGTAAAGATCAAGCACCAAACGATACTTGTATTCCCCAATCGGTTTCAGCGTAAAAATTTGCGGCGCGACGGGTTGCTTAAGGTCCAGCACCAGGCGGATGACTCCGGGTCGGTTTTGCCCGACCCGCACTGAACCGATATAGGGGTCATTGGGCCTGACCTTAGAAACGAGCTCGTTCAGTGTGCTGTTGAGTGACAGCCCCTGGATATCGACTACCAGTCGGTCGGGGGCCGTGAGAGTGAAATGCTCGGCTTTGAGCTCGGCGTCCATTTCGAGGGTGACGCGCGTGTACTCATCTGCCGGCCATGTCCGCACTGCAACAATGCTTGCAGCATGGGCAATTCGAGGAATGACGGGAATGACAAGGAGTGTGGTGGCACCAGCGATCAGGCGCCGCCTTCCGGGGTCGGTGGGCGATGCGCCGGCGTTGCGGGAAATAGAGTCGTCAGCCATAGTGATCCTTTGTCGCTGTACGCCGTCAG
>CAZMVM010000362.1:0-2013 GCA_964569785.1 uncultured Pigmentiphaga sp.
TAATCGTCGTCAAAATACCCCTCAGGCCAACATAAGTGATCTGAGTGTTCTCCCAGCCGCCGCTTTAACTCTTCACACGAGCGCTGCAAATCCGTGGCCAGCGCATCGCGGCGCTGCTCGGCATCAGCGATGGTGCGATCCCAACGGGTGTGCGTGTGGGTATGTGAATGTATTTCGAACGTACCCGCAGCACGCATCGCTTCCACCTCGCTCCAGCGCACCATCACCTGGTCGGTTTCACCTTGCTGGATCAGACGCTTGCATGCTGCGTGTGAGGGCGTCAAGGGCACATCATTCGCGCCTTTGTGGGCCACCGGGCGGGCCGGCCCGTGTCCCACCCAACCCGAGATCACGAACAAAAGCGCCTTCATACCGTATTCGGCCAATAAGGGGTGTGCGTACACCCAATTGTCCAGATAACCGTCATCGAACGTCAGAACAATCGATTTGGCAGGAATTGGCTCCCCCGCCAGAAATCTGTCGACCTCCTCTGCTCCGACCGTTTTGTAGCCTCGCTCGGCAAGCCAGCGCAACTGCGATTCGAAGCGTTGCGGTGAGGTTGTCAAGGACCCGGCTGCCGGCGATATATGATGGTACATAAGAATAGGAAGAGTAGTGGCTGATTGCATACCGCTTCAATATATTATTAGTATTGGCAATGATCAGTATGTCCCCTCATACTCCAGTTGTACTCCTGGTTTGCCCACCCATTGGGTCAGATTCTCAATTAACACGTCGGGTATGCGTACACGCCACTCTTCACCCAGCCGTACCACGCAGGTAGCATCATCACGGGTGTACTCGACGACGACGGGAGTACCGGGTATACCGTTCTCTGGTTCGGCCCGAAACGGGTTCAAAAGTGCACGCAAACGCTCTGCATCGGCAGTGCCATTCAGCACGATACGTAGTGCCCGAGCTTTCGCTTCGCGTGCCATTTGCAAGTCGTAAAGGGCATCTGCGACAATGCGCATGCCACCCGAGTATTCGTCGTTAGAAACCCTCCCCTGTACGATCAACAGCTCGTCTTCACGCAACCGCGCTCGATGCGCCTCGAATAATTCGTTGAATACAGAAACCTCGACCTGGGCGGTTCCGTCGTCGAGAACGACGAAAGCCATGCGCCCGCGACGCGTCAATTGAACCCGCACATCCGAGAGCATGCCGGCAAACCATTGGGGCTCACGGGAAGGCTGCAGTTGCGCCAGGGGAGCACTGACAAAGCGCTGTACTTCTTCACGATAAGCACTGAACAGATGTCCGCTGAAGTAAAACCCCAGCGCCGATTTTTCGTGCATGAGTTGCTCGCGGGTCTCCCAAGGAGCCACGCTAGCCAACTCGAACCGCACGGATTCAGCAATATCGCCATCGCCGAACAGCGATACCTGAGCGGCTGAACGCTCGGCTTGCTCGGCAGCCTCGAGGGCAGTGCCTAACGTGGCCAGCAAAGCGGCCCGGTTCGGTTCGAGCTGATCAAAAGCCCCCGCCCTGATCAACGCCTCGATGGCGCGTCGATTGACGATGTGGCGATCGATGCGACTGCAGAAGTCGAACAGATCCGCAAACGGCCGCTCCGCCCGGGCTCGCAAAATTTCTTCGACCGCAGCCTGTCCCGTCCCTTTTACCGCGCCCAGGCCGTACCGAATGGTGCGTGGTGGCCGCCCCTGTCGGGTGAACTCGTCTTGTACTGGTGTAAAGCGGTACTCAGACTCGTTGATGTCAGGCGCGAGAACAGTTACGCCATTAGCGACGGTGTCGTTCCAGAATGTCCGAACCTTGTCCGTATCGTCCATATCGGACGACAAGGTCGCAGCCATGAACTCGGCGGGATGGTGTGCCTTCAGCCATGCCGTCTGATAGGCAATAAGCGCGTATGCTGCCGTATGACTCTTGTTAAACCCGTACTCGGCAAACTTCTCCATCAGGTCGAACAAGGTCGTCGCAAGCTCTGCATCGTAGCCTTTTTCGAGTGCTCCCTTCTGAAATATTTCACGGTGAACTGCCATTTCTTCG
>CAZMVM010000363.1:0-2004 GCA_964569785.1 uncultured Pigmentiphaga sp.
TCACGCACCCAGGCTTCCACCGTGTCCATTGCCCCCGGGAGCGCGGCAGTGTCGCTGCCACCACCCATTGCCATGTCCGGACGCCCACCGCCCTTGCCGCCAACCTGAGCGGCCACCATGCCAACGAGCTCGCCGGCCTTGATGCGCCCCACGAGATCGGATGTGACACCGGCCACCAGACTGATTTTGCCGCCGCTTGCAGTTGCCAGCAACACGACTGCCGACTTGAGCTTGTCTTTGAGCTGATCGACCATGCCACGCAAGGCCTTCGGCTCGGTACCGTTCACGGTGGCGACCAGCAACTTGACGCCGCCTTCCAGCACGATTGCCTGATCGGCCAGGTTACTGCCCATCGAAGCCGCCTGCTTACTCTTGAGCTGTTCAAGTTCGCGTTCCAGCGAACGAAGCTGCGTCTGGAGCATGCCGATGCGGTCAACCAGCTCGCCAGGCTGCGCTTTCACGCTGGCGGCCGCTTGCAGAAGCGTATCGTTGACGTTCTGCACCCAATCTAAGGCATTAGCCCCGGTAATCGCTTCGACACGGCGCACGCCGGCGGCCACGCCACCTTCAGAGAAAATCTTGAACAGCCCGATGTCGCCCGTACGCTCCACGTGAGTGCCCCCGCACAGTTCTCGGGAGGACCCGATATCGAGAACCCGCACCTGGTCGCCATACTTTTCGCCAAACAGGGCAACCGCCCCCCCCTGCACCGCCTCTTCGTAGCCCATCAACTGAGCCTGTGTAGCGTGATTCTGGAGGATCTCGTCGTTCACGATGCGTTCGACCGCCGCAATCTGCTCATGCGTTATGGGCGCGTCATGAGCAAAGTCGAAGCGTGTTTTTTCGGCATCGACCAATGAGCCGCGCTGCTGTACGTGACCACCGAGCACTTCACGAAGGGCCTTATGCATGATGTGAGTGGCGGAGTGGTTGCGCATCGTGGCGGTGCGGTGCTGCGCATCAACCTGTGCCAGCACCGTAGTGCCCACGCGGAGTTCGCCTTCCAGCAATTCGCCGTGATGGCCGAACACGTTTGGCTGAATTTTTTGCGTGTCTTCGACCTGAAAACGCACACCCTGAGCAGAAAGCATGCCCTTGTCGCCCACTTGCCCGCCGGACTCGGCATAAAACGGCGTGACGTCGAGCACTACGATGGCATGCTGACCGGCCTGCACCGACTCAACGGACGTGCCATCCACATATAACGCGGTGACGCGCCCCTCGGCCTGAAGCGTGTCGTACCCCTCGAAACGGGTGGCATCGCCTTCGTAGCTGAGACCTTCGGCTGCCTTAAACTTGCCGGCAGCGCGAGCTTGTTCGCGCTGACGATCCATTGCCGCTTCAAAGCCGTCGTGATCGACGCTCACGCCGCGCTCGCGACAGATATCTGCGGTGAGATCGACGGGGAACCCATAGGTGTCGTAGAGCGTGAACAGGGTCTGGCCATCCAGCACACCGTTAGCCGGGATTTCAGCAAGCGCGGCTTCGAGAATCTTCATGCCATGTTCGAGCGTTTCGATGAAGCGCTCTTCTTCCTGGCGTAATACCTGTTCAATGCGCGTCTGTTGTTTGGCCAGCTCGGGATACGCCTGCCCCATCTCGGCCACGAGATCCGCAACCAGGCGGTGGAAGAAGGGCCGAGGCTGACCCAGCTTATGACCATGACGCAGCGCGCGCCGAACAATGCGACGCAACACATAACCGCGGCCCTCGTTACTGGGAATAACTCCATCAACAATGAGGAAGGCGCACGCACGGATATGGTCGGCAATGACCTTCAGTGAATTGTCGTTCAGGTCTTTAGTGCCGGTCTCACGCGCAGCAGCGGCAATGAGGTTTTGGAAAAGATCGATCTCGTAGTTGGAGTGCACGTTCTGCAATACTGCAGCAATGCGCTCCAGACCCATGCCGGTATCGACACAGGGCTTGGGCAGCGGAGTCAGGTTACCGTCGGCATCGCGGTCGAATTGCATGAAGACCAGGTTCCAGATCTCGATATAGCGA
>CAZMVM010000364.1:0-2003 GCA_964569785.1 uncultured Pigmentiphaga sp.
GGTACCGCAGAGATCATCATTGGTAAGCAGCGTAACGGGCCCATCGGCACCGTTCGGCTCACCTTCCAGGGTTCCAGCACCCGCTTCCTGAACTTCACGTCCACAATGAGTTAAACCTGTGCGGGGCTTCTTGCGCTAGCGCGCTGTCATAGCCAGCGCCGTTTCATAGGCGGTGCGTAAAGATGCTGGGTCGGCCACGCCCCGGCCGGCAATCTCGTAGGCCGTACCGTGGTCTACGCTGGTACGGATGAAAGGCAGGCCCACAGTGACGTTGACCCCTTGCTCCACCCCCAGATATTTGACGGGAATGAGCCCTTGGTCGTGGTATTGCGCAACGACAATATCGAATTCGCCCATGCGGGCGCGCATGAAGACGGTGTCTCCGGGTAAAGGCCCACTGACATCCAGCCCTTCCGCGCGGGCCGCTTCGATGGCTGGGGAGATAATTTCGATCTCCTCGCGGCCGAAGCGGCCGTCTTCACCGGCATGAGGGTTGAGGCCGGCTACTGCAATGCGGGGACGTTGCAGACCCGCTTGCCGGCAAGCGATATCGGCCAGCCGTATGGTGTCGAGTTCGGCTTCGAAAGTGATAAGCCTGGGTACGTCAGCGAGCGGAACATGGATGGTGACCAGCAGCACGCGTAATTCGGGGTTTGCCAACATCATGGCGTAGCGGCTGGTGCCGCTGCGTTCCGCAAGAATCTCGGTATGTCCGGGGTGATCCACGCCCCCCATCTGCATGGCTTTCTTATTTAGTGGAGCGGTCACAATCGCGCGGATGCGCTGCGCCATGGCGTCGTCGATTGCGTGGCAAAGGTATTCGTAGGCCCCTCGCCCCGCCTCGGCGTTAGGCTGCCCCATCGGCAGCGATTCGGGCAAGGCTTGCCAGCGGTTCAGTACTGGAATGATGCTTGGGTCCGATGGGCAGGCTTCAGGCTCACTAATAATCTGTACGCGCAGTTGATGACCCAGCTCGAGCGCAGCCACTGCGTTCTGCATGGCGCCGACATCGCCATAGACAATGGCCGGTTCCGGCAGGCCGGTGGCAAAAGTTTTGACGATGATTTCGGGGCCGATACCGGCAGCGTCACCCATTGTGAAGCCGATGGGCAGAGTGCTTCGAGTTCGCGCCATACGTGTCTCCTTGGCTATGGCGAGCGGGCTAGAGCGCCTCGCTGGCGTAATCGGCCAACCGAGACCGTTCGCCTCGTTGCAAGGTGATGTGGCCTGCGTGCGGCCAGCCCTTGAAACGATCCACCACATAGGTGAGCCCTGAGCTGCCTTCCGTCAGATAGGGGGTATCAATCTGCGCGATATTGCCCAGACACACAATCTTGGTGCCCGGCCCGGCACGGGTAACCAGCGTCTTCATTTGCTTGGGCGTCAGGTTCTGCGCTTCGTCGATGATCAGATACTTATTCAGGAAGGTACGCCCGCGCATGAAGTTCAGTGACTTCACCTTGATGCGGGAACGTATCAACTCCAGCGTGGATTGCTTGTTCCAGTCGGGGGCGCCGGTGTCACTGGCAAGGTCGTGGCGGCCGGCCCCCAGGTGCAGCACTTCAAGATTGTCTTCCAGAGCGCCCATCCAGGGCAGCATTTTCTCTTCTTCGGTGCCGGGCAGGAACCCAATGTCGTCGCCGACGGGCACGGTGGCGCGGGTGATGATGATTTCGTTATAGCGGTTGGTTTCGAGGGTCTGAGCCAAGCCGGCGGCGAGTGCCAGCAGCGTCTTGCCGGTGCCTGCTTGACCCAGCAGCGATACGAAGTCGCACTCCGGGTTCATCAGCAGGTTGAGGGCAAAGTTTTGCTCGCGGTTTCGGGCGGTGATGCCCCATACACTGTTGCGCCCGTGGCTGTGGTCGCGCAGGGTGGCCAGTACGGCTGTCTTGCCGCTGACTTCGCGTACCTGTGCCTCAAGAGGCAATTCCCCTTCCAGATAGACGAATTGATTAACGAGGAATTCACTGCAAAGAGGCCCCTTAATACGGTAAAAAGTGGTG
>CAZMVM010000365.1:0-1962 GCA_964569785.1 uncultured Pigmentiphaga sp.
TGATCAGTTCCGACAGTTCGAGAACGGTCATGCCAGCGATGGCGTCAAGGATTTCTGCTTTGCTAAGTGCCATTTGTTAAGAACTCCAGGTATTGATTCAATGCCAGATAGGTTGTCGCTTCTTTCAGATGAAGTATCCCGTTCAGGCAGCTTGCTTCTGATCGCGTACAGCGGCAAGGCCGCGGACAAACTTCGTCGGAACTTCATTGAGCGTACGCACGAACTGAGCGATGGGCGCTTGCATGGTGCCAAGCAGCTTCGCGAGCAGTTCTTCACGCGAGGGCATCTGGGCGAGAGCCTTGACACCCTCCTGATCGAGCAGGCTGTTCGGCAGTGAACCGGCCTTCAGGATCAGTTTGTCGTTTTGCTTTGCGAATTCGGTCAGTACCTTGGCGGCCGCAACGGGATCAGTGCTGATACCGTAGATCAGCGGACCGACCATTTGCGGGCTCAGACCTTCGAAGGGGCTGCCTTCGACGGCCCGGCGTGCCAGGGTGTTGCGCAACACCCGCAGGTACACCCCGGATTCGCGTGCTTTTTTGCGCAGCTCGGTGATAGAGGCGACGTCCAGACCCCGATATTCGGCGATCACTACCGATTGAGCATTGGCGAGTTGCGCCGCAACTTCCTCGATGACCACCGTTTTCTCTTGACGATTGAGACTCACGGTTTGAACACTCCATCTAATGACACCAGATTCAACCGGGTGCTGAACTGGTGCCGACCGATTGCGGCGAACCTAAGTCGAGTTCTTGACAACAAGAATTCTCCCTGGGACCGCCGTCTGCGTTGGATTGGCAATTGCCGGTTTAAGACTTGGCTAGCTAAAGCCGTGGTCTCCGACGGTCTTTGACAGCAGTATCCGGCGTGAAGCCGGATACGGCCCAAAGTCGTTACTGGCATCCTGCCGCAGGGGCGAGCGAAGCCTGATCCACGCGGATGCCGACACCCATCGTGGAAGAAATAGCTAATTTGCGCAGATACACGCCTTTACTGGATGCAGGTCGGGCCTTCTGAAGGGCGTCGACCAGGGCGTTCAAGTTGGCGCGCAGCTGTTCAATATCAAACGATGCGCGGCCGATCGTGGCGTGGATAATGCCCGCCTTGTCGGTGCGGTACTGCACCTGCCCGGCCTTGGCATTCTTCACCGCCTGCGCCACATCGGACGTTACGGTACCCACTTTCGGGTTGGGCATGAGGCCGCGGGGGCCCAGAATTTGACCCAGCGCACCGACGACGCGCATGGCGTCCGGTGCGGCAATGACGACGTCAAAATCGAGCTGACCGGCCTTGATGCTATCGGCAAGATCTTCCATGCCAACGATGTCTGCGCCAGCCTCGCGGGCAGCGTCAGCTTTATCGCCCTGGGCGAAAACAGCGACACGAACAGACTTCCCGGTGCCCGCCGGCAGGACGACGGAACCGCGTACGAGCTGATCCGATTTGCGGGGATCAATACCGAGCTGAACGGCAACGTCGATCGATTCGTCGAACTTTGCGGTTGCAGTTTCTTTTGCGAGGGTCAGAGCCTCATCAACGGGGTACAGTTTGCCGCGCTCAACCTTCGCACGCACAGCTTGCAAACGCTTTCCGATCTTTGCCATGACTTATTCCCCCTCTACCGTGATGCCCATGCTGCGAGCGCTGCCGGCGATGGTACGCACGGCGGCATCCAGATCGGCTGCAGTGAGATCAGGTTCTTTGGTTTTGGCGATTTCCTCGATCTGTGCGCGCGTCAAGGTGCCAACCTTGTCGAGGTGGGGCTTGGCCGAACCCTTGTCGATTCCCGCTGCCTTCTTCAACAAGATGGCAGCTGGCGGGGTTTTCATCACAAAGGTGAAGCTCTTGTCCGCGTACGCCGTAATGACCACGGGAATCGGCAGACCAGGCTCCATGCCCTGAGTCTTGGCGTTGAACGCCTTGCAGAACTCCATGATGTTCAGGCCGCGCTGACCCAGCGCC
>CAZMVM010000366.1:0-1939 GCA_964569785.1 uncultured Pigmentiphaga sp.
CTGCTCGACGGTTCGCGTGTCACTCCTGCGTACGTTCAAACCGCAATGACTCACGGCGTAAGGGCGATCCACATCACTATCAATAACTTCTCAAGGGTTAATCCACTTCCCACTCTTAGAGAGAGTTTGAACGAGCTCGCGGCTGTTCGCGCGCACTACGACAGCATGGGTGACCTAGTCAAAGTAATTGAGGATGGCAATGATTTTGATGCCGCTGAACGCGACGGAAAACTGGGCGTTGTGCTTGGTTACCAAAACGTGCCGGGGGTTGCACGTGATCTTCACCTACTCGAGCTGTTTTATGAGCTTGGGGTGCGAGTGATTCAAATTGCTCACAATGTTCGTGGTCTATACGCGGATGGATGTGCAGAACCGGGAAATGCCGGGCTTTCAACGTTAGGTGAAGAACTTCTAGCCGAAATGAATCGTTTGGGCATGGTGGTCGACTTATCGCACACCGGCGATCAAAGTGTCATCAACGCTGCACATGCCTCGGAGCACCCGGTCGTGGCGACTCATTCGAATTGTTACGCCGTGTGCAGGAATGTCAGAAATAAAAGTGATGAAGCGTTGCGAGCCATACGGGACAGCAATGGGGTGTTGGGTATTTGCTATTTACCTCCGATCGTGCGCCAGGGAGTAAAACCAACGCATGCCGATGTTGCCGCGCATGTGCTCCATGCGAAGGAAATCATGGGTTTAGGGCATGTAGCCTTGGGCACTGATTTCATTCTTGGGCAACCGGCCGAGCGTTACAAGGACTTTATGAAGAAGCCCGAGGTATATGGCACCTGGCCGTGGCGATACCCGGTCGAGGATCTGGCTGACCAACAGCGCTTCTTAAACTCGTTACAGGATTTCGGCTTATCTAAGGATGAGATAGCGGGAATCGCCTCCGAGAATGCACTGCGCGTATTCAAGCAAGTTATAGGCAGTAAAGGAGACTGAGCTCATGGAGAAGACGCCGATTGGAAAGCTCCCGCGTGAGTGCATATTTTTACTCGACATCCCTCGATACTCGCGAGAGATTATTGCGGGCTATCTTGCCTTGTCCGATTTGTCGGGCACGGTGTCGGACGCTTTGGATGAAATGGGAATTGCAGCTGTCGTCCCTGGGTCGACGTTGCGCCCTACGATGAGCAATGCTCGAATTGTTGGGCCAGCACTGACGTTACGCAACATAGAGCAACGTGATCATGCGTTCAAGGGGGCGCGCGAACGTGTGTCACGAATGGCGGAAATCGAGGCCCATAATTTGGCAGAATCCGGGGATGTGTTGGTCATCGAGGGTGTTGACGGAGTGTCCAACATGGGTGGCATTTCGGCCACCATTGCCAAACGCCAAGGTGAAGTCGGCGCGATCGTCGACGGCGGCATTAGAGACGTAGAGGAACAGCGCAACATTGGCTTTCCAATCTGGAGCCGCTCCATTAGCTCGATAACGGGCAAATGGCGGCTTGAGACGGTAGCGATCAATGCGGCGATTCGGATCGCTGGAGTTCAGGTCAACCCAGGGGATTTGGTGGTGGCTGATGAAGGTGCTGTTTGCTTCGTACCACGTGACCTGGTAGATGCGGTACTTGCGCGTGCGCAGGAGATTAGTGAAGGAGAGGCCAAGCGCTACGCCGACATTGGTGCTGGAGTTCCGGTTCGCGAGCTCGCCTCAAAGACCCACGTATACAAGTTCAAACGATAGACCCACGGTTAGGCGCAGGTGGCGGACAAGAAAGCGCGGTTTATATCGACAGATGAAAACGCGGTGCATATAAGGAGACTGAGATGAGTGTCCGACATACAACTCGCTGCCTGTTACAGGCACTTTGTTTGGTCGCGATCACCGGTGCTGCTTCGGCTGAAAACGCGGACGATTGGCCGCAGCGTCCAGTCACGGTTGTGGTTCCATTTCCACCCGGAGGCGGAATCGATACTGTTGCACGAA
>CAZMVM010000367.1:0-1898 GCA_964569785.1 uncultured Pigmentiphaga sp.
TGCTGCCGGGTTGCAAAACCTGCACCGGCGTTTCATCCACATGCACCACCGGCTCCTTCAGGATCGCCTCACGCAAGGCATCGACCAGCGGCTGCAAGCGCACCCCGCAGACGCCCACCCATTCGGCAAGCGTGGATCGGGGTATCTTCACGCCCGCCCTCGCATAGATCTGCTCCTGGCGGTACAGCGGCAGATGATCCGCGTATTTCGCCACCAGCACATGGGCCAGCAGGCCGGATGTCGCAATGCCCTTGTCGATGACCTGAGCGGGCATGGGCGCCTGGGTCAGCGTCTCGCACTGGCGGCAGGCCCACTTGCCTCGGATATGTTGCTCTACACTGAACACGCCGGGGGTGTAGTCGAGCTTCTCGGTGATGTCCTCACCAATGCGCTGCATCTGGCAGCCACAGGTGCAAGTGGTGGAGTGCGGCTCGTGGTGCACCTGGATACGGGGCAGCTCCGGCGGCAGCGCCTGGCGCTTGGGCTGCGCGACCGTCTTCGGTTCCGGTTGCGGGCCACCCAGATTGATCAGTTCCTGCTCGATGGCGGCGATGTCGGCATCGACCGCGTCTTCCAACAGCAACCCCTGTTCACCCCCGAGCTGCTCGCTCTTTTTGCCGAAGCGATAGCGGCGCAGCACCGCGATCTCATGCGTAAGCTTGCGGATGTGCGTATCTTTGAAGTGAATGGTCTGTGCCTGCTGTTCGACCTTACCCATCAATTCGGCTGCCAGCGCCCGCAGGGCGTCGGCATCAAGCTGATCGAGGTTGGGTGCTGTCTTCAGAGGCATAGCCGCCATAATGCCAGACCCCTGTGCAGCGCACCATTCGCACTGCCCCGGATTGCAAAGTCCTGGTTATAGGATGGCAATCGATTCGTACTCACCCAGGCGTTGCCACGGCAGACCGATGACGAGCGCACGAGCTTGTTCAGCAGTGAGCGCCATTTGTGTGTCACCGGGCCGGGGCCAGTGCACACTCCCCTGGTGCAACCGTCGTACAGCTAGCCAGATGCCGAAGCCATCGCACACCAGCACCTTCATCCGTGTGCCGCGGCGGTTGGCAAACACGTAGGCGTGGTGCGGCTGCGAGGCGCCGAAGACCTCGATCACGCGGGCGAGCAACCGATCCATCCCGCTGCGCATGTCCACGGGTTCCACAGCCAGCCAGACTTGGTCAATGCGAATCACCGCAACCACTCACGCAACAGCGCGGCACATTGGGCTGCGGCGCTCACCGGCCAGGATACGAGCACTGTTGCAGTATCGCGCTTCACTTCCAGGCGAATGACGTCGTGACTCGCACCAGGCTGGCTCGCGCTCACTGATAGAGGGACGAACGGTGCAGTGGGTTGGCGCGCAACACCCAACAGGGCAGGTGCGCGCCGCGCAGGCCCATCCTCCTCATCCAAGCAGTGGTGGCCGTAGCGTTCATGCTCTTTGACCCACCGATGCAAAACGTTGGGGTTCATACCGTGCTCTACGGCTAACGCCGCGAGCGACACATCGCCCTGCAAGCATTGCGCCACCATTTCCGCCTTGAACCGCCGAGAGTACGTGCGCCTTGGCCGCCTTGAAATAAGAGATTCTTCGCTCATTATCGTGTCCACGTAATTATCGTGGACACGATCTTCCTCTAATCATGGAGCCGTATTCAATGTGCGTTCACCGGATGCTTACGAACAGTCAGCAAGCTCACTGCAAGCAGCCGTCTATCATTTTGAAGCTGAGTTCAACCCTGACCCCGAAGCAATTCGAGGGCAGGCGTTGAAATTCAGTTCTGCGCGGTTTAGGAAAGAGTTCCGCGAATTTGTCGAAGAGGCTTATACAACCTACTTTTCTTTTCGCCTCTAGCTTGAGCCAATCGTTTCATAGGCGATCGAACTCGCGGTCATTCTAT
>CAZMVM010000368.1:0-1887 GCA_964569785.1 uncultured Pigmentiphaga sp.
AACCCGAATATCAACGTTTAAGTTTGGACGCGCACATGCCAGTTTAATGAACGAAAATAAAGACCAGAGCATCGAACAGACACGGGGCGTTCGCGCAAAAATCGTGACAGCAGCAACTTAACAAGAACGCTTCGGTTCAGGTGGGTAGGAGACATCATGCAGGAAGCGAATCAGCAAAACCGGCTGGCAAGCATGTTTGGGCGGAGCGCCTACTTGATCGCTGCGTTGTGCGCGGCGTGCGCTCTGGGGGGCATCATGATCTTGATGCTCATCGACGTCACAGGACGTTATCTTTTTAACTCGCCTGTTCCCGGCGCGGCCGAGATTATTGAACTTGCCATGGGCGTGATGGTGTTTGCCGCTTTGCCCCTAGTGACCGCGCGCAATGAACACGTTCGCCTCGACTACTTCGATCATGCGTTACCTGCGTTGCTGCGTCCCTGGCTGGCGGTCTTGGTTGAACTGATCAGTGCTGCAACGCTGGGCCTAATCGGGTGGCGGCTATTTGATAAAGCTGCGACGGTTATTCGGTATGGAGATTCCACGCCGTTTTTAAAGATTCCGGTTGCGCCGATCGCATTGTTTCTGGCAGCGACCACGGCAATTGCTGCGGCTATCTTTGTCATGCAGGCCTATCAACAAGTGCGGGAGGTGTGGCTGGATAGACGTCGCACTCATGCAGAAACCGATAAGAACGACAAGCGGGAGACCCAATGACCTTGGCAATTTCAGTTGGTTTGGGCCTGCTGGCCTTGCTGGCCGCCGTTGGGGTGCCCATTGCGTTTTCGATGGCCTTAGCTGGGTTTGTGGGATTCGGGGTGGTAGTCGGTTGGCAGGGGGCGCTGGCCATGGTGGGTCAGACCGCTTTCGACACGGCCCTCAGTTACAACCTTTCCGTGTTGCCGCTTTTTATTCTGATGGGTAACTTCATTACCCGCGCACGATTGTCTGAAGATTTATATTCCGCAGCCTATTCGCTGGTGGGACATATGCGTGGCGGTCTTGCGCTATCAACCATACTGGCCTGTGGCGGATTCTCTGCGGTGTGCGGATCCAGCCTGGCCACTGCTGCCACCATGTCACGCGTCACCATGCCGTCCATGCGGCGATTTGGGTATAAAGACTCGCTAGCGACGGGCTCCATCGCGGCGGGGGGGACTCTCGGTATCTTGATACCGCCTTCGGTGGCCCTGGTTCTATACGGCATCATGACCAACACCGATATCGGCCTGCTGTTCATTGCCGGAATCATCCCCGGGATCATCGGGCTCGCGTTTTATTGCGGCGCTGTCTTGTGTGTCACCACGCTGGACCCTGCGGCAGGCCCGCGTGGTGAGCGCACTTCGTGGCGCGAACGTTTGAGCCTACTGAAACGGGTGTGGGCCGTTACCGCCTTGTTTGTGGTGGTAATCGGTGGCATTTACACCGGTGTCTTTACTTCCACGGAGGCGGCGGGAATTGGGGCGGGCTTTGCCGGTGTTTTCGCAGTGGTACGGGGCGGCATGCGTTTGCGCGAGTTCTTTGAGGTTCTCGTGGATAGCGCACGAACCGCGTCGATGTTGTTTATCATCGTTATTGGCGCGCTTATTTTTTCCAACTTCGTAAACGTTGCCGGTTTGTTGCAGGCATTGGAGGGCTTGGTACGCACGTTAGATTTGGGGCCGTCCGAGGTGCTCATCGGCGTACTCATCGTTTATATCGTGTTGGGGCTGGTACTTGAAAGCATGTCGATGATGTTGCTTACGGTGCCGATCTTCTTCCCGCTGATGATGAACTTTGGCTTCGATCCCATCTGGTTCGGCATTATTGTGGTGGTGGTCACCGAGGTCAGCTTGATTACGCCGCCTATTGGCATGAATATTTTTGTGCTGCGCGCTACGGTTCCTG
>CAZMVM010000369.1:0-1192 GCA_964569785.1 uncultured Pigmentiphaga sp.
ATGGTGACGGTGGCGGGGGCGACTTCGAGCACCGTGACCTCGGGTGCCGTCATGGCTTGGCTTGGGGGCCCATCGCCGTCCTTGCTGCAGCCGACGAGAACCAGTGCTGCACTCAGAAACAGGATGCCTGGGACGAATGCAGTCTTGCGCAACATACTGCCGTTGCTCTTCACAATTTCCTCGCTTTGTTGATTGATTCGTTGGGCAGCAGGTTTGCCCAGAATGGCGTGTACCGTTTAATGGGTTTGTGTACCGAGAGTCGGTACTATATCATAATGTGGTTACCCTATTCACATAACGGTACAGCGAGTTCCAGATCCAGAACATTTCTTGAATCCAGAGTTCGTGAGCCGCTATCATTCACGACGAATGGAGGCCCGAATGGAAAAAAACGAGGCAAATCAGCCGGACACCCGTGGAGGGGTCCAAGTGGTATCGCGAACGGCTGCGATCATGCGCGCCTTGAGTGCGCACCCGGGCGGGCTCAGCCTGACGGAGATCGCCAATGAAGTGAAATTGCCGCGTTCAACAGTGCAGCGATTAGTCACCGCACTTGAAATCGAAGGGCTCGTAGATGGAAAGGGTCCGAGCGGGGGCACCCGGCTGGGGCCTACCGTTTCTTCTTTGGTGGCAACGGCTCACGCCGACATGGTGGTGTTCGGAAGACACCAGCTCAAAATGCTGTTGGATGCGGTGAACGAGACCAGCAGTATCGTTACCGCTGTCAATGCGAAGAGCATGGTATTGGAAACCATGGCCGCGGAACACCCTCTGCGTGTTGTGCTGTGCCAAGGCAGCCAGTTCCCCCTATACACAACTGCGGGGGGCAAGGCGTTGCTGTCCGCCTACGATGAAACACTGCTTGAGCGCCTGTTCGACGTTACGCTAGAGCCCTATACCGGCCACACACTCACCAGCCGAAAGGCGTTGCAGGAGGCGCTCGCCCAAACACGGGCAAGCGGCATTGCCGAGGCCCGCAATGAATACACCCCCGGCATCAGTTCCATAGCCACAGTCGTTGATACCGCTATGGGTATCTATGCATTTGAAGTCAGCTTGCCCGACGCTCGTTTTGACGCCAGGGCCGATGAAATTCGGGCAACCATGCTGGCTCACAAGGAGCGAGTATTGGCTAAAGCGATTGCGTTCGAAGGAGACAGGCAGGCGGGCGCGCTAGGTTTGCCTGCGACCG
>CAZMVM010000369.1:1202-1853 GCA_964569785.1 uncultured Pigmentiphaga sp.
CCACTCGCTCCGCCGGCGTGACCGGCACTTAGCATTTCCGCCCGGCCAACCACAACAACATGCAGTCGCGCGCGCGGGCACGCAGCAAGTCTGACGCATCGGCGCAGGCCTGGGAAAGCGTCATCGGGCCCGAAACCACACTGAAAGCCGCAGAGATGCCCGCGTCGTAAAGAGCCTCGTAGCCTTCCCCTAACGAGCCCGCAAGAGCAATCACCGGCGCGCCATGGCGTTGCGCGTATCGGGCAACCCCGGCCGGTGTTTTACCAAGCAACGTCTGCTTGTCCATACGACCTTCACCCGTAAACACGAGATGTGCGCCCTGCATGGCCTGATCCAGTTTGGCGAGTTCAGCAATCAACTCTACGCCAGGTCTAAAGTGAGCGTGGAAGAAAGTTTTTATCGCAAAACCTAGCCCGCCCGCTGCACCCGTACCCGACGTATGGGTTTCGTCACGACCGGTTGTTTCTTTACTGACCGTTGCAAATTGAGCCAATGCCCGATCAAGTAATTCCACATCCGCCTGAGAAGCCCCCTTCTGTGGTCCGAAGATGGAAGCAGAACCGCGCACACCACACAAGGGGTTATCAACATCGACGGCGATCTCGAACCGCACGTTCGCAAGGCGCGGATCCAGCATCTGTGTGTCAATAC
>CAZMVM010000370.1:0-1851 GCA_964569785.1 uncultured Pigmentiphaga sp.
TACTATGTCAATGCATGCGGGGTGGTTGTCTGCGCTCAAGCAGGGTGACGCGCATCTTGCTGTTAAGCCATCGCTTCTACGGTGGGTGTCTGCTCTACCACTTCCATCACAATATCGCGCGTGAGCTCGGGGGCCAGCATTTCGATCAGCACATAGACGTAGTCGCGCAGAAACACGCCCGATTTCACCGCCACTCGGGCCGTATGCGTACCGAACAGGTGCCCTGCCGGCAGGCCGATGAGCCCCTTGTCGCGCCGCGGGTCGAAAGCGATGCCGGCAATTATGCCTATGCCCAGTCCGACATCCACATAGGTCTTTATGACATCAGCATCAATGGCTTCCAGCACGATATCCGGCTGGATACTTTGGGCGGCAAAGGCCTCATCAATCGAGCCTCGACCGGTAAACGCACGGTCGTAAGTGACGATCGGGTACTGCGCGACTTGTTCGAGAGAAATTGCACGGGCTGCGCTAGAGCGTAATTCGGCCAGTGGATGGTCCGGCCGGATCACAATGGTGTGTTCCCACTCATATACGGGCAGTGTCGCCAAGCCAGGCGTGCGCGCCAGCGTCTCGGTGGCAATGGCCATATCGGCCTGCTCGTGCAATACCATACGCGCTAGTGTGGAAGGATCGCCTTCCGCCAGCTGCAAGCGCACTTTAGGAAAGCGCTCTCTGAATGCCGGGATGACGCGGGGCAGGAGGTAACGTGCCTGAGTGTGTGTGCAGCCGATGATCAGGTTGCCTTCGTCCTCGCGAGCGAAGTCATCGCTAACCCGCTTGAGGTTGTCGACTTCACGCATGATGCGCTCGACCACCTGCGCCACAGCACGACCCGGCTTGGTCAGGCCTTTAATGCGTTTGCCGTGCCGCTCAAAAATTTTGACACCCAGCTCATCTTCGAACTCGATGATGGCCTTGGATACACCGGGCTGCGAGGTGTGTAGACTGCGCGCAGCTTCAGTGAGATTGAAATTGCGGCGGATAGTTTCGCGAACGAAACGAAATTGCTGTAGGTTCATGAAGGCCCTGTCAAATTCAGTAGAAGCGCCGGGCTTATACCCGGCACTTCTTTACAGAGCTATTATATGTAATAACGCAGCCATTACATATTATTTTTAGAAATAAGCTTACTTCATACTGATCGTGGTATTCACCCCTTGTGCGTGAGCGGACCAGCGAGCCGTCACCGTCTTGGTCTGCGTCCAAAACTGCACCGCCTGCTTGCCGTTGGGGCCGAGGTCACCCAACTTGGATCCCCTTGAGCCGGTGAAGCTGAACCATGCAACCGGGACGGGAATGGGAATATTGATTCCCACCTGGCCGACATCAATGCGATTCTGGAAGTAGCGCGCATTGCCGCCATCCTGCGTGAAGAGCGCGACACCATTGCCGTTCGGATTGGCATTGACGAAGTCAATGGCTTCATCGAGGGTTTCGGCCGTGACGATGCATAAGGCAGGCCCGAAGATCTCTTCCTGATAGATGGCCATATCGGCTTTCACGCCCGCGAATACCGTCGGCCCTACGAAGTTGCCCTGCTCATAACCCGGCACCTCGAGGCCGCGGCCATCGAGCAAGAGTTCGGCGCCCTCTTCCACCCCCTTCTGAATCAGGCTCTCTACGCGTTCGCGAGCCTGCGGCGAAATAAGGGGCCCCAGGTCAGCGTCGCGGTCGGTGCCCACGTTCACCTTAAGCTTTTTGGCCCGCTCCACAAAGTCCGGAATCCATTCACGACTTTCACCGACGAAGACCGCCACGGAGGTTGCCATACAGCGCTGGCCGGCTGCACCGAAGGCGGCGCCCACTAATTGATTGAGCGCCACCTCGCGATCGGCGTCAGGCAGAATC
>CAZMVM010000371.1:0-1848 GCA_964569785.1 uncultured Pigmentiphaga sp.
TACTCCGTCCCGTAGAAGGCGATCAGCAGCGGCGCGCTGATAACGGTGAGGATGACGGCGTCAATAAAGGTCGCGCCGACACGCGGCCAGAAGCCGACATATTCGAATGTGCTTTCTTGCATGGATAACTTCCTGGGAGAACTGAATTCAAGGGTGTAGCGGCATCAGTGTGCATGAGCGGGCGCTGCAACTTGAAGACAGAAAGCCTCACCGGGTTCACGCGAAACACCTTGTGTTGATCGGCGTCAGCAGCCACCGGGACGCAGTTCACAAAATCGGGCAGGAGCTGGAACCGTAGGGGGTGGACAATTCTGGGTGGGAGCAGGCGCGGCACGTTCTTTTCGGTCTTTCGTGTTCAGCATGCGCTTCGATAAGCAGGCCATTGCCACCGTGCTGGGCCGCCAAGTGGTGAGCGAGGCTCGTATTTTCGCGCAGGCTGCGACAGCGAATTTCGCCCCCGACTATCCAATGTGGCTTTCGGGTTGGTTGCCGCGTTTCAACAATTGACATTGGTGGGGTGGGCGGGATCGATATGAGTCTTGAGGCTGCCCGCTGATTTGTGGTTGCCTTCCCTCTACAAACGCAAAAGGGCCGAAGCGTGAACCTAATACGAGACTGGCTGGGTCGGGTGATAAACAAACAAAGTCTCCCCTGCTCTTGGGCAGACCAGCGGCGCAATGAGGCATTAGAGCTTCTCGCGCATGTCGGCAATGAAAGAACCTGGACAGATCTAAGCCGTCACTCCAATGGCTTTGTCCGGGAAGTAGCGGTGAGGGAGCTGTGCAGTCATCCTTCGCCAGACGCGCTCATCGCCTTGATCGAGCGGCTGAATGATTGGGTTCCGCAGGTTCGGAATCTGGCGGCGAGCGGCTTGCAGTACTATTTAACGCCCTCCCAGGCCCAGGCTTTGCTGGCCGCACTGGAGCCTCTGATGAACTTGGCCGCCTGCCGAAGGGTAGACCATGGTTCCTCGCTGTCGGCAGCACGCGTAGTACTGCAATCACCCAGTATTCGAGATGAGGTCTATAAGAGCTTCCTAGCGCGGCAGGGCAAAGCTGCACGCTATCTGTTCGCACTTTTGCTAGAGGTTGAGTCTGCTCCCGAGACACTCTTATGCAGTGCTTTGGCTCATCGTGAATTGACCGTCCGTTTGATGGCCATAACAGCTTGCGGGACGTTGCCGGTTGCCCAGGCTCAGCCGTTGTTGCTCGAAGCCCTGTCGCGGCGGGGCGTCAGCGTGCGAGTCCGTGCGCTACACGCGCTTCTTCCTTTGCTGGACGATCCTCGACAGGTAGTACGTGAGGCATTGCTGGACGAGTCGCCCTCTATCCGTCACTTGGCCCATTGGGCCGCATCACGCCATGAAATCGACGCGCTTAATGTCTTGACCGAGCGACTGAATCAGGAGCTGCCCGTAATGAAGCGCGATTGGCTTGGTGTTCTTGGCCTCGCAGGGGACCTTAACGTCGGAATAGTCCAGGAGTGGCATATAGAAGCGCTGCGTTCCGCTTATTCCAGCGTACGGCATGCAGCAGTAAAGCTGCTTCGTGATGACCAATTGCCTGAGATGTTCGAAGCGCTCGATGACCCTTCCGAAAAAATCTTCGTTGCCGCCCTCGATCAGTTGAACAAGCAACCCTGGGCTCGAGTGAAGGATAGGCTGGACACCAAGCTGAATAAAAACTGGCATGGCCTGTCATTGCCGCGTCGAGCTGCATTGTTTCAAGTGCGGCCTAGATGGCAACAACTGGCTTACTTGCTGGAGCGGCTAGAGGCAGAGCCGGATGCCCCGGCCTATTGGCTTCGCCAAGTGGATCTGTGGTGCGATCGCCAATATCAAATAGTGGA
>CAZMVM010000372.1:0-1805 GCA_964569785.1 uncultured Pigmentiphaga sp.
AGCAGTTTCATCAGCGTGGATTTACCCGCGCCGTTTTCGCCGATGATGGCGTGCACTTCGCCGCCCTGCACATCCAGCGTTACGTCAGACAACACTGTGATGGCCCCATAGGCCTTACCCAGTTTCACCGCGGCCAACACGGGACGCTGTGGAGACGTGCTTGACGTAAAGGGCTGAGGGCGGGCGGCCATAGCTAATCGAACGCCAGCATGAGGCGCGCACGAGAGCGCTGGATATGCTCGTGCATTGCAGCCTGCGCGGCGGCTGGGTCTGCTGCACGGAATGCGGCCAGCAGGGTTTCGTGTTCTTCCAACGCCTCCTGTGTCACCCGGCTATGCACCATCAAGCGAAACAGGTGCAGGTGGACATGTTGATTCGACACAGTGGCCCGCATCACTTCATTACCTGCGATGCGCAGGATTTCATCGTGAAAGTGGGCGTCGATCCGGGCGAAGCGCGAATACCGGCTGGTGCGGTCTACCGGTGGCTCACCATGGGCCATATCGGCCGCAATTTCTTCTAAGTGAGCGAGCGCTTCCGGAGTCATGTTGAGGGCGGCCAAGCGCGCGCCTTCAGGTTCCACCAGCAAGCGGAAGTCGAACAGGTCTTCGAACTCTTTGCGCCCTAACTGGGCGGCGGCGCTGTAGCCGATCAGGTGGGCTTTATGGACGAGCCCTTCGCGCTCCAGCCGTGACAAGGCTTCGCGCACCGGCGTCTGGGAAACGTTGAGGTCACGCGCGATTACATCGATAGGCATTCTTGCGCCAGGCGGAATCGCCAGCGACATGAGGCGTTCATAAATGCTTTCGTATACGCGATCCACCACACTAGGTGGGCGCATGGAAGACGCAGACGTTTGTTCGTGTATTTCCGTTCTCACTACTACTGTTCCAGAAACCGATTGACTATGACAAATCGTGCCAGATAGCATATGCCATGTCAAATACAATATCGTATACGATATGATTTGACGAGTCGGAATACACAGGAGAGGGCCATGCAGCATTTCGGTACGATCAGGGCGCCACGCGAGCTGATTTTCGGCAATGGGCAGCGACACGTCCTTGGGGCGGTAGCCGCTCGGTTGGGACAGCGCGCCTTGGTGGTAACGGACGAACGATTGGCCGGCGCACCCGAATTCGGTAAGATGATGGCGTTGTTAGAGAATCGAGGGCTGACTGTACGCATTGACGCAGGCACGCTGCCGGATGTGCCCGAGGATTCCGCCCGGCACGCCGCCGCAGCTGCCCGCAGCTTTGCGCCGGATGTGGTCATTGGTATCGGCGGTGGCTCCTGCTTGGACATGGCCAAGTGCATTGCCCTGCTGCTGAGTCATGGCGGAGCTCCGTCTGATTACTACGGCGAACTCAAGGTTCCCGGCCCCACTCTGCCTGTCATCGCGGTACCTACAACGGCCGGTACGGGGTCAGAAGTCACACCCGTGGCAGTGTTGTCCGATACTCAACGCAGTTTGAAAGTCGGCATTTCCAGCCCTTATCTGATACCGGTGGCGTCAATTTGCGACCCCGAGCTAACGTTAAGCTGCCCCGCTTCACTCACCGCCATCGCCGGTGCCGACGCTCTGACCCACGCCATCGAGGCCTTTACCGCCGTCCGCCGTACAGCCACGCCCGGCCTGACGCAAGAGCGAGTCTTTATTGGCAAGAATGCGCTATCGGATCATTTCGCCCTGAATGCCATATCGCTGCTGTGGAACGGGCTGGAGGCCGCATACATAGACGGCCGTAATTCAACGGCACGCGCCCGAGTAATGCTAGGGGCGACCTACGCAGGTTTGGCCTTTG
>CAZMVM010000373.1:0-246 GCA_964569785.1 uncultured Pigmentiphaga sp.
ACATGCAGCTCTATTGCCATTTTGTGGTTGTTGAGCAGGATGGACATTATGGGCAGCCTTTCGCGAACGGCTGTTTCCAGATCCATTCCCGTAAACCCGATCGCTGCATCTCCCCAGACGTTGATGCAGAGTTTGTCGGGGTGAGCCAGTTTTGCACCCATCGCCAAGCCGAGGCCGTAGCCAAGCTGGGTCGACTTCCCCCACCCGATGTAGCTGAGCGGTGCGGTCGACTTCCAGAACGGAGAC
>CAZMVM010000373.1:256-1804 GCA_964569785.1 uncultured Pigmentiphaga sp.
GTCATGCGTGATTATGGTGTTTGCGACGTCGACAGTGCTCTGCAGTTCCCAGAGAACGCGGTACGGCGATAGCGGAGTGTCATCCGAAGTCAGAAGTGGGAGCCACTCCTTCATCCATGCGGCTTCAACCTCGGAGATTTCTGCGGCGACGGGACCGTGGTCACGCGGGGCCTGAAGTAACTCATGGCAAGCATTTACAAGCATTGCCAAAGTTAGCTGAGCGTCCCCCACCAGGGCAGCTTCACACGGTACACTTTTGTTGAAGTCTGCTGGATCGAGTGTCGCGTGGATTACCCGCTTCCCAACAGGCATTTTCACGCCGAAGGTCGTCTCTGTGAAACTACAGCCGATGCCGAATATCAGGTCTGAGTTGTCTAAGAAGTGGCGCAATTGTCCTGGGATTGCAGCACCGCCAGACCCTAGAGCGAGCGGGTGAGTCTCATCGAAACAACTCTTTCCTTCCAGGCTGGTGCAGACGGGTGCAGCTAACAGCTCCGCTAGTTCTTTCAGTTCCTGGTAGGCGTTTGCCCAGTGCACCCCTTGGCCGGCGTAGATAACCGGCCGTCGGGCCTCAACGAGGCTTCTGGCGACTTGGCTGATAGCAGCAGGATCAGGAGCGCTGCGCGTGCTCACCACGGGCTGGTAATTGATGTCCTCACTCACGTCCTCAGTCGCAACGTCCCACGGAACCTCAACCACGACAGGCCGCAGTCTTCCGTTACGGAGCTGGCTGAATGTGCGACGCATTACATTCCCAACCTCATTGGGAAGAATGATGGGCTCCGAATGCTTTGAGATATCCCGCATCGAGATCGAGGCATTGTAGTTGTCACGAACGTGGGCGAGGCGGCGGGCGTAACCTTGGGGCAGCACTAAGACGGGTACTGATTCCGCATACGCCTGAGCCACTCCACCGTAAGCGTTCTCAGTGCCGGGGCCATGCTGCATGGCAAATACGCCCATGTGTTTGCCCCGGGTCAGGCGTGAAAGGGCATCGGCCATGTGGACGCCCGTGCGCTCTTGACGGACAATGATCGGACGTATGCCGATCTTCGCGGCCTCTTCGAGTACAGGGTTGCGAGGGTAGCCAAAAATTACGCTTATGCCCTCTAAGCGCAAAACGTCAGCGATTGCGGCACTAACCTTCATTCAACCCCCTCAGTCGATCGCTTGTGCTCCGGCTTCGCCAGACAAGCTCCGTCATGTTCGTCGAGTGCTTGGAAATCGCGAATGCAGTCATTCGCTTCGGAATGCGCAAAGCCGACAGGCGACGCCGCCCGCGTACGTTGCGCAAAGTCCCTCACCCTTGTTCTTATCGACTTAGAAGCTGCCACTTCGATGGCACGCTGAGGAGTTGCAAAGTTGGACAAAGGTCATAACGTTCTTGCATGTCATTGGATCACCGTCAGCTTCGTGCGTTCTTGCAGATTGCCGAACTTGGCAGCGTAGGGCGTGCAGCAAAGGCCTTGCATTTAACGCAGCCTGCGCTCAGCCGAACAATTCGGGAGCTTGAGCGCGGGTGTGGTTTGACGCTCTTCGAACGGCATC
>CAZMVM010000374.1:0-1796 GCA_964569785.1 uncultured Pigmentiphaga sp.
AAGGGCCTATAGCTCAGTTGGTTAGAGCAGCGGACTCATAATCCGTTGGTCGCTGGTTCAAGTCCAGCTGGGCCCACCAATTTCACCCATTATTACAAGTACTTAGCGTCTCTCGGCAGAGAGGGGCGGCTCTACCCCATCAACGGGGGATCGGCACTTATCAGACGCAATCACACCGTTCCGACCGCATTGAGCCAAAACTCGTAAGCGGTAATTTTCAAAGTTCCTCAATCTAAACACTTGACGTCAGAGAACGTTTCCGATCGGTGTGGAAACGGGCTATGTGCCCGACAGCGGGCGCACCGCGTACTGGTCGCAGACCTGAGAACACGCGGACACGTTCGCACGATTAGCGCGCACGCCCGCAAGATCGTCGACGCTTGGTCGCCTAGAGTCTCGCCACAGACCCGGTTAATCACGCCCGGTGGGCCGCAGCGTATGAGCTGATGACGCCACGATGGGCCGACTCATATTCCAACTCTGGCCCCAGGGCTTATGGCGAGCGGTGATCGGCCCGGGCCGGAGCAACTTCGACTCGCGCGCTATAGTACGACTCTCATGATGCCACCGGCGCAGCTGAGTCGGAGGTTGAGCTGTTGAAACGTTGGCATTGCCCAAGAGGGCACATCGCCGTTTCTTCCGTAATTACTTGCCCCTCGATATACGAGGCAGCAAGCGCGCTAACTCGGAAGCGGTCAGGAACTGGATGTCATTTGCTCGTGCGTACTCGGCGGCTTGCGCACTGATTTCTCCCGTTGTGACATAAATGGCTTCTTGAGCCCCCCGCGCTTCACGGGCCGCGGCCAGTTCTCGTAAAGCCTGCACGCCCACCCGGGAGGCCTTCCACCGCTTGGCGCTTACTGCTGCCAACCGGTTCTTGCGGCGTAACTCAAAATCGCAAGGTCCGCTGTTTAGACGCGTCACGGTGCAACCATCATCCCGAAACCCCTCCTCTAAGACTCCCGCAAACGTCGACCACGACATCGCTTGTAGTGCAGCTTCCGTTCGCTCGATGCGCACACGCGAGGGCAGGTACCGCTGTTTCCATGCTGCAATCGCAGCGATCGCGACGAAGGGCAGAGCAGCAAAAGTTAGCACGGCAGAGCTGGCCGGAGTCGCCATCGCGATCGCCACCGCGAAGAGAAGAGCAGCGATCGCTGCACTCATCCACCACGGCGAGCGCAGTAGGATCGAGAAAATAGAGTTGCGCGCCATCGTCAACTTCAAGTGAAAACCTCGATGCAATACTTAGAAGAAGTCGAAGCAAGTATAGGCGGAGTCATCTGTAACTCGAGCGCGCATCGCATATGAATAGTTGAGATGGGGCATGGACCAGCTAAAGTTGCAGCTAGCCTAGCCCACTCGTCGTACTGAGTGGCGCTAGACATATCCGGTAGTACGAGGGCAATATTCTCGACCGAATCTTCGGGGGAAGCCGATACTCGCTTCACTGAAAGAGCCGGTCTCGATTGTCGATTCCCGCATCGTCGCGGTCGCGGCCCACGAATCCGCAGACAACTTATGTACGTACTATACAGAGTAGGTTACCAATGGACGAAGCGCAGGCGGCGGCGCGAGAGAGGCCGATTTTCGCAGCTCCGCTTTCCTATGCCTGACGTGTTATCTAGACTTCGCTCACACAGAAAGAACCATTGCAATTTAAGCGATCAACGGAGCAATTAAATATCAAAGATCGCCAGGCGCCTGTATTGCATTGTCTATTAAGTTACCTTCAACCTTTACAAACACTTGGGGCACCTGTGGCTACCACTGTCGGCGGAAAGGGTCTAATAGGC
>CAZMVM010000375.1:0-1776 GCA_964569785.1 uncultured Pigmentiphaga sp.
GCTGTTGCCTTGCACATTGCCGGTATAGCGGCGGGCGCCGTCGCCCTCGCCTACCGTCAGTTCGATTGAAGCCCCATTGAGCTTGCCGCTCACGGGTTGAGATTGGCCGTCAGCCCCGCTTGCAGTGCCCGACACTTCCTGAAAATTTTGAGTCAGGTCAAGCTCCAGTGCCCCTTGTGGCCCTTCGACTTGCCAGCGCCCTTCCACCTTGGCAGGCACGATCCACATGTAAACGCTGCGGCCATCGACGCGTTCGAAGTGGTCGGCCTCCCACTCATCCATGTCGAAGGCGTGCGATACGACGCGGGTACCCGGCGCCAGTTCCAGCACCTTGGGACGCAGTGCAAGATTGACATCCGGAAGCAGGTACATGGTAAGCACCGTGGCCGCTGAAAAGTCCGTGTCAAACAGGTTCTGCTCGCGGAATTCCACCTTATCAGCCACGCCTGCCCGCTGCGCGTTGACGCGGGCTTCGCCGATGCGTTCAGGGTTGATATCCACGCCCATCGAGCCCTTTGCGTTGTGATCTTTAACGGCGGCAATCGCAATACGGCCATCACCCGAGCCCAGGTCAATCACGAAATCTTCCGGCCCGACCTTGGCAACTTCCAACATGCGATCCACCACTTCGGGCGGGGTGGGCACATAGGGGACGTCAAGAGAAAAGCCCTGAGCAGCCGGGGCTGCCATCATGAATCCGGACACCGTAGCGGCCATCGCCGCGCGCAACCAAGCTGAAAACGTCGTCGCTCTCGTCATGATGCTTTCCTTAATTCACGTGGATAAGAAAGTTTGGCAACGGCGCCCGCCAGCAATCATCACGCCCACCCGCCAAGACGAACCCCCTTATAACGGAGCCGCGCCCCGACATCAATTGCCGTTTGTCGGTCTTGCAACTTCGTCTTCTTCCACCACCGGCATGTCCTGCATGCTAGCCAGCGCTTCTTGCTCCGTGCGGTGGAAGCGGATGTCCTCACGCCGGGAAAACAACAGCTTCATGCGTCGTTCGACATCCAGCTTGGCGCCCACCAGATGTATTTGCAATTCCTGCTTGCGGAACCGCTCGAACAACCGCGTCAGTACCTCCAACCCCGTGGCATCGATCAAGTTCACACCGGTCATGAAGATATAGACGGCCCGCAGATCATCGCGGCCTTCGCAGAAGTCCAGCATGCGCCGCTCGAAGGCCGGCGCAATCAGGTAATCCAGTGAGCAATCGGGGCGCACCACCAGACAGTGCGGGTGCAGGGGCGGCAGCTCCCACACCTGCCGGTCACGCAGGCTGTGGTCGGGGTGACGGCCCAGCTCGACAATGCGTGGGTTCAGGCGCCGGTACACAAAAATCAGCAGGGACAACACCAGCCCCGCACAGATCCCCCAGTACATGGACGGCGCCGCCAGATACGTAATGACGAGCGTGGTGACGGCCACCAACAAATCGCGCCGCGACGTCTGCCACAGCATCTTCCAGGGCTGCAGTTTGAACAAGCCCAGCACCGACTTCGGCACCCAGGCGAGCACCGGCAAGCCCACCGCCAGCACAATAGCCACCACCACGCAGCAAAATACGTTCGACCAACCCGACTGTGCACCGGCAAACAGATTCAGCGCCGAACGCGAAAACGACGTGCTAACCGGGAAGGCCCCGCACAGCGCCGCGCTCAGCTTGGCGGCGCCCTGCCCGATCAGGTCTTGGTCGCGATCCCAGCGTTCGCCGGACTGCACACTGTCCAGGCGTGCACTGGCGGCAGTTTCCATGAAGCTGATCAACGCAAT
>CAZMVM010000376.1:0-1771 GCA_964569785.1 uncultured Pigmentiphaga sp.
GAACCCAGAACACGAGGACGGACTCGCGAAACGCGACGAGTACCTAGCCGCCACCGCGCTGGAGGTTCACGCGGAACGGCCGGGCCGCATGGTGGTGTGGGCGCACAACGAACACGTCGCTATCAACCCCGATTTCTTCGGCACGCGCGCCATGGGCCACCACCTCCGCGAAGCGCTCGGCGATAACTACTTGGCGCTCGGCATGCTCTTCGACCAGGGCGCATTCCTGGCCCGCACATGGGGAGAACGAAGCACGAACCGAGTCGCTGAGTTCCACGTCGGGCAGGCCGGCGAAGGCCACGTAGAGCCCAGCCTCGCCGGGAAGGCACTAGGAATAATCGACACCGCCAAAGCTCCGACCGACCACGGCGCGCAGGCAACACCCTACCGACGCTTTCTCGGCAATCTCTACGACCACGAGGTGAACGTGCAGCGCCCGGACGCTTTCCGCATCGAGCGCCCCCTCACGGACTTCGACCTCATCGCCTGGCTGCCCCACACGCAGGCAGCGAGATACCTTGGGGCGGCCACCGCCCTAACTTCAGAGCTCGGGTGACCGCATGACCGACCGCGTCGAACTCTTCAACCGCTGGGCCGAGAGCTACGACCGCTCACTCATCGACGCCAGCGGTTCCCCTTCGAGGGCTACCACCAGGTACTGCGACGCGTTCACACTCGCAGAATCCCGGCCCGGCCCCCAACTTCCGCATGGCGCCTGTGCCAGATTGCGTTGCTAATCCGGGCCAAGTAGCGGTCACCGTATGGAGCGCTGAGCGAGAGCACAAATTCTTAGCCAGCACTTCGTGGTTTGGGGGACCCGTCAGGGTTTGACCAACTAGAAATGTAACGCGATGCGGCCAAGTCCGCCTTTTGCGTCCGCTACCGAGTGCTCCAAGCCGGTTTGCTTCCCCGCCGTTGCTATGAACAGGAAACTCCGAATGAACTATTGGACCAAGAACTCCAGCAGCGCGTCCGTAAACGCGGACGGCGCATCCAAATTGGCTACGTGGCCAGCATCCGGCACCAACTCAAATCGGGCGTTCGGAAGACTCTCCGCTAGCCTTCTCGACAATGGAAGATTCACTTCGTCTTGGTCACCACAAAGGACCAAGGTAGGCATGTTCAGCTCACCGATCCAGGAGCTGGCGTCGAAGTCCATCTCGATTAGATTCGCAACAGCAGCTGGCGTGAGACCACTTATCTCCGTCAACGCTTGCTCCTTATGAGGTTCGGGCACATCATTGACGAGACCAGGAAGAACCTGCTGCGAAAACGCCACGGGATCGAAACCACGAACAGCCTCGGCCGATGCCACCCTGGGAGCCCTATGCTCTTCTGGAATCGAGACGAAACCAGCGCTCAGCACTAAGCGGCTCACGAGTCGTGGGTGAACCCTGGCCAGCTCAAGCGCGACAAGTGCACCAAGCGAAAGGCCGCAAACGTAAACTGGTGATGCATTGCGGTCGTTCAGGAGCTCTACGACGACATCAGATGCTCCTTCTAGCGTGAAAGGGCCTGGTTCCTGCCCGTACCCGGGCAGGAACGGCGCCAACACATGAAACCTATCAGCGAGAGCGTCAAGCTGCGGCTGCCACGCACTGGCCCCAGTGCCCATCCCGTGCAACAAGACAAGCGTCTGCGGTAGCGACTTCCCGACCTCAATTGCTTTCATGGCGCATTGTAACGAAGCCGACCATGTGTCAACGCCTCCCACCTTCCCTCCGCCCGCCCTGCGCGCCTCTGCTACTAACAGATGGCGCGGCCAATTTCC
>CAZMVM010000377.1:0-1744 GCA_964569785.1 uncultured Pigmentiphaga sp.
TTTAAAATAATATGTTTGCGCTCAGCACACGGGGTATCCCGGTTTTTCGTTGATGCGTCCACCTTTTTCTCGCTTTTTTTGGGGGGTGCGATGCAAGGCTTGCATCTAACCGGCGATCTCTATGGCTGCAACTGCCATAGCGCCTTGCTCACTGATTTGGAAACGCTTACTCAAGCGTGCCGTCAGGCGACGATCGACTCTGGTCTGACTATCGTCGACGAAAAGTTTTATCCCTTCCCGGAAACCGACGGTCAGCCCGGCGGCATTACCGGTACCTTGTTGCTTGCCGAGTCCCATCTGGCCATTCATACTTGGCCCGAGCGAGGTGGCGTCACCCTTGACGTGTACGTCTGCAATTACATGCAAGACAACTCGCACAAGGCACAGCAACTATTCGACACCCTGCTTGCCCAATTCCGGCCTACGTCATGGCAGGGCGAGCGCATCATGCGTGGCGATTTATCGAAATCGGAAGCTCAATCCAACACGCTTCTGATGGAATGGAGCAACGCCAATACGGCTTACGGCACCCGTTCACGCAAGCTACTCGAAGAGCTGCAATCCGAATACCAACGTATCGACGTGCATGATACGCCTGACTTCGGGCGTCTATTCCGTCTCGATGGGCGTTTCATGACGTCCGAAAAAGACGAATTCATTTACCACGAATGCATGGTGCACCCCGCAGCGCTGTCGATACCCGAGCCCAAATCAGCGCTGGTCATTGGCGGCGGCGACGGTGGTTCAAGCGAAGAATTGCTCAAGCACCCCAGCATGCAACGCGTGGTGATGGCGGAGCTCGATGGGGAAGTCGTCGAAGTAGCCAAACGGCATTTCCAGTCTATTAACCGGGGCGTATTCGACGACCCGCGGTTGGAAGTGCGCATTGGCGATGGCTTCAAGTTCGTGCGCGAAACCGACGAAAAATTCGACCTCATCGTGCTCGACCTCACCGACCCGGACACTCCGGCGGAGCAGCTCTACACCCAGGAATTTTTCCAGATGTGCAAACGCACTCTAAATCCAGGAGGCGCGATCACCTTGCACATCGGTTCGCCGTTCTTTGGGCCCGAGACAGTGCAACGGTTGTGCCGCGACCTGCGTGCAGTATTTGCCCAGGTACATCCGCTAACGGCATATGTCCCCCTATATGGTTCCTTATGGGCCATGGCGGTCGCGAGCGACACGCTCGACCCGACAGCCCTGGATGCTGCCACCGTGCAACAGCGCATTAATGAACGGGGCATATCCGACTTGAACTACTACAGCGCGGAAGTGCATGCGGCATTATTTGCGCTGCCGGTTTATATCCGCCGCGTCACAGAGTAGTTGATTCCTCGCTGGTACGGTAACGACCTCGCATTCATTGCTAATGTCGTTCGTGCCCGCGAGGCCCACATCCTCAGTCTGATTCTATTCAATAGGTCGCTGCTGCCCCTGTCAGCGATCTTTCGATACTTGGCTTCAGTGGTTTGGGTCTCGTCCTGATTGATTGCCGCGTAGTTAAAAAATCATAAAGTGGCTGTACATCAGGCAAACGGTCAACTGCGTCGCGCTTATCGTAGCGCCTGTATTTCCTGACCCAAGTGCGCGGCCCCCCGCCGTTCAGGGTGGGGAGGATTTCAAAGCGTTTACTTCACGGCCCTACGTGGCCATTTGTACTGACAAATTCGATATCAGCTGCTCTAAACCCGCCCACCTCCCGGACAGCACGATAACAAGCGAGTAACCTTTTGGCGCAAAC
>CAZMVM010000378.1:0-1732 GCA_964569785.1 uncultured Pigmentiphaga sp.
TGTCAGAGGGTGGCATCGCTCTGCAACCACCGTTTAAGCTCTTTGATAAATGATTCAATGACACGTTGTTCGTGTCCTGTCGAGGCCGAACTATTGTGAGGAGTCAACCACACATTGGGAAGCCCCCATAGCGGCGAAGACTCCGGAAGCGGCTCTTGAATAAATGTATCCAGATAAGCACCAGCAATTCTCCCATGCTTAAGGGCGTCAACCAATGCCGCTTCGTCGACAATTTCGCCTCTGCCTACATTCACCACCCTGGCATGTGGGGGAAGCAGGGCTAATCGCCGCGCGTCGATAAGCCCTTCGGTTTCAGGCGTCAGCGGTAATGCCAGAATCAGCCAGTCACACTGCGGCAGTGCTGCGTCAAGCTCGGCCAGGGACAGACAACGACCGAAGTGCGCTGTGGGTACTACGCGGCGGCGTACTACGGAGCACTGAAACCCCACCGCGCTCAGTAGGCGACCAATTTCCATCCCGAGGGGGCCGGCACCCAGCACCACTACCTGCTGATCGTCGATATCACGGGGTTTGAGGCTCCCGGTCAGAGGTAGCCACGCACGCTGTTGCTGGGCGGCCAGCCAATGAAGGAAGCCACGGGAGTGGGCAAGCACAGCCGCGGTGACGGTCTGTGCGATAGGCTTTGCCGTCGTGCCGGAAGAAGGCGTGATGGTGACCCCGCGTGCGAGGCAAGGTTGGTATTGCGGAAGATCGAGGCCGGACGAGCAGACATGCAGCCATTTCAAATTGGGCGCCGCATCTATGACCTGGAAAAAGGCATTGGACGCGGGGCCAGGTCGGCGCAGGGAGCTGCCTTCATAAAGTTCCCGTGAGAAAAACGCAGCATGGATCAGTGCGGGATCGGCGGGCGGCTGCGTCGCGGTATAACGGCGCAATCGGATACCGGCTTGTCGCGCACATTCGTCGATGCGCCGACCCTCGGTCGCATCGACCCGCTCTGACAAAAAAAGCCCAAGCTCGAGGGGCTGCTCATTTACCGGATCGTGACCCATCGATCGTTTTCGCCCGGATAGATGACGCCATAGCGTGCGACGGCCTCTTCGTCGAATTGGAACCCTAACCCTGGGTCTTGTGGGAGCAGCAATTCGCCGTCGTCGGCAACAAGCTGTTTGTCGATCAGGCGCCGGAAGTTAACGATGTGATCGTCGGGCATCCACTCTACGTAGGTGGTGTTTGGGGTCGCTGCCACCAGATGAACATGCACATCGTGCCAGGCGTGGGGCTCGACGGTCAGCCCATGACTGGCTGCGGTCGCCGCGATGCGTCGCCATTCCGTGATACCGCCACACACGGTGGCGTCGGTCTGCAATAGGGTGGTCGCGCCCGTAGTGATGAGATCCTTGAACCGCCACCGACCCGCTTCGACTTCGCCGGTCGCAATCGTGACGCGTGTCGCCGCCGCCAGACGGGCATGGTTGTCGATATCGTCCGGTGAGAACGGTTCTTCGAGCCAAAACGGCCTGAACTCTTCGAAGCACTGGGTATATTCGAGCGCTGTGGGCAGATCACGCCAGGCATTGTTGGCGTCCAGCATTAAGCGTATATCGTCGCCGATAGCTTCGCGTACTGCAGCGAGGCGCTCATATTCCTGCGCGACATCCAGCATGCCGACTTTCATCTTTACGGCCTTGAAGCCTTCACGCACATGCCCTTCCATTTCTTCGGCGAGATGGAGAGGGGTTTTCCCCGGCCGGTAATAGCCGCCGCTGGC
>CAZMVM010000379.1:0-1712 GCA_964569785.1 uncultured Pigmentiphaga sp.
CTGGATGGCTGAGAACGTGGAGGTGCCAGCATGACCTGGAACAGCACCCTCAAGCGCAAAACGCCCATGCGCCGCGCCGCAATGAAGGCAACAAGCAAGCGTAAGGCTGCAACCAAAGCGGAGCGCGCCTACATGAGCGCTCAGGCTGATGCCGGATGCATCTTGTGTCGCCACCTGGGCCTTGGCCCTACGCCCGCAGAAATCCACCACCTGCGTCACGGCGTAGGGGCGGGGCAGCGTAACAGCCACCGCATGTCGATTCCATTGTGCCCAGAACACCACCGGGGCGCCACCGGCTATCACGGCCTTGGGCGGCGTGAATTCGAGCGCGTGTATGGCGTGACGGAAATGGATTTGTGGGCGATGGCCCAAAAACAAAACCCGGCAACCGTTGGCGCGGTTCCGGGCTTTTCAATCGCACACGCTTAAAGGAGGTATGTGCAAATGAGTAGCTTGATTATAGACCAGGAGGCGACGGTATGAGCGTGCGCGAGATGGCATGGGCGCTGGAGCAGCGCGATATCGATCCGCTTCATAAATTTGTGTTGTTGGCGTTGGCAGATAACAGCCACGACGGGGAGGTGAGCATCAATGCGGTTCATCTATCCAAGTACACCAATATTGACCCTTGGGACATTCAAAATGCGATCAACGGCCTGAAGTGCGCCGGAAAAATCAGCGTTATTGGTGACACCGCGTTTCTGTCGTGCGGTCCAGCACAGCGCCCTGCATCTCGGCCTACAAAGAAGCCGATCCCATCAAGGCTCAGGTTCGCTGTGTTCGCTCGGGATGGCTATCGCTGTCTGCGTTGCGGGTGCGACAACGAGCACTTGTTGCGTGCCGACCATGTGGTTCCAGAAAGCAAGGGTGGGGAGGCATCGGTCGAGAATCTCCAGACACTCTGTCATTCGTGCAATAGCTGGAAGGGCACAAAGACAATCGATTTCCGAGGTGTTGAGGCATGAATTACTACAGCCACAACATCGGCGACTACGCTCAGGCGACGATGCACCTTTCACTGATCGAGGATGCTGTCTACAGCCGCCTGCTGCGCCGCTACTACGCGGAAGAGACGCCCCTTGTCGATGATCTGGCTCAGCTGTGCAGGTGGGTTGGCGCGAGGACAGAAGAAGAGCGTGAGGCCGTCGAAGTGGTCCTCAAAGAGTTCTTCGAGCTGCGCGACGGGTATTGGCACAACAACCGCGCCGACCGCGAAATCGAAGCCTATCAGGCCAAAAGCACTAAGGCCGCTCAGTCAGCCGCAAAGCGTTGGCAGCCCAAGCAAGAGCCGGAATTAAAGCAGCAGCAAAGCGAAGGCAATGCGGATGCAATGCGAACGCATAGCGAAGGCAATGCTAACCAAGAACCAATAACCAATAACCAAGAAACAAAAGAAAAAGACAATACCGCCCCCGCAAAGCGGGTTCGGTCGTATTCGGTCGCTGATTTGGTCGCTTTTGGAGTCGATGCTCAGGTTGCAGATGAGTTCCTGGCGATCCGCAAGCGAAAACGTGCGCCTCTGACACAGCTGGCGCTGGATGGCATACGCCGAGAGGCTGACCGCGTTGGATGGACGCTCGATCAGGCTATGCGCAAGTGCGTTGAGCGCGGCTGGGTGGGCTTCGAAGCCGCATGGGTTCAGAAAGAGACAACTACAGGCCGCAAAGCACCGGCCCCTGAAAACTTCAAGGAGAAGGCTTATGTCGGGACTG
>CAZMVM010000380.1:0-1696 GCA_964569785.1 uncultured Pigmentiphaga sp.
GCCTCGGGGGTCAACAGCTAGGGCAGGGCGTGCAAGCGGCAACGCGCGAAGCGGCCACTGGCTGTCCGGCTGCGCGAGACACGATCGATTTTCAAGTCCTTGCGCAAAAAAGGCCATTTTAGAAGCAAAACGGCTCTTGTTGGCCGTATGGAAGCGGGTCAAAGTAATCTGAGCGACAGAAAGCATATTGCCTGCACCGCACAGCGGCTTGTGCCGGTGTGCCGATTGTCGAAATCACACGTCTTTTTCTGAGAGGAGCGTCGAGACATGCAGAACGCCACACGTATTAGCGTCCTGTCTACCGCGGTCGTCACCAGCATGGTCCTGTTTGCTGGAGCGACGGGGCAGACGTCGGCCGTGACGATTGCCCAGTACGATTTCAACACGATGTCAGCGGGCAGCGCAACGCCAGCGCCAAATGTGGCGGCATCGGTTGCAGGTGTGACTGTATCGCCCTTAACACGTGATGAGCCGGCGACGAGTTGGAACGGGCTTGGTGTCGTCACGACTGCACAGACTACCCACGATATTTCGGGCGATGCGCCGGTGGCGTTCTCCTCAATGGCACTGGCATATAGCCCTGGGACGACATCAAACGCACCGGGGTCGCTTGAATCGATTCGCGACTTCGTCAATTTCTCGGTTACGGTCACCGCACCAAGTGCCACCCTTGACCAGTTTTCGTTCGATTTTGGTGCCAGCGCCAGGCAGGGAGACACAACGGGACTTCAGGCCGCTGCTCAACTTTTCTACAGCATCAATGGCGGGGCATTTGCCACCATTGGCAATGAACACGGCGTTACGGTTCCGACTGGCGCTGGAGCGTTCACAGGGTTCTCAAATTTCGCGGTTGACCTGTCGTCGCTCCCAACCTTGTTGACCGGCGATACGATCGAGTTTCGCCTGTCTTTCGGTGACAACAGCGGTTCGAATACCAGTCAGAAGGCGGGATACATCGACAACCTGGTGCTGACGGGGAATGTTGTCCCCGAGCCGGCGGCGATGAGCCTGCTGGGCCTGGCGGGTCTGGGCATGCTGCGGCGCTCGCGCCGGCAGGCCTGAACGATGCACGGGATTGTCAGCCTCTTGTAAGGCGGGCAATGGGAGAGTTGGGGCGACGGCCCATCCGAGCCGTCGCCCCATGCATTGGTACCGCGCTGTCCGCCGGTGCACCCTGCCAATGCCTGCTGCCGGCCGCAGCAGTGCAAGGGGTGCTGGACGGGCCTTGGCACGAAACCACCTGCACACCGGCTATATGCCTTGCGCAAACCGGCCCTGAACAGCCGCAAAATGACCCTTGTGCAAATGGCTGGCGATGGGCATGGTGATAAGGACAGGCTCGCGGGCCTCCCGCCCGCGCAGGACAGGGGGCGGATCTGGCGGTTCAAAGGAGCGGAGTCTGTGCCGATCGTTTCCCGTTCGTCCGGAACATCTTTCCCTGCCGCCCTTGTGGTTGGCATCATTGCGCTGCTGATAGCGGAATCCGCTGCCGGGGCAGCGGTGCTGGCCGATTTCAACTTCAACACCTTCGCCAACGCCACCGAGCGCCCCGCAGCGCCCAGTGCGGCGGCCGGCCTGCCCGGCGTCTTCATCAGCACCCTGGACCGCGATACCGGCGTCGGGGCCGAAGGCAACGCTGACGGCCTGGGCACCATCACCGCCAACGAAACCCGTGATGCCACCCCCGATACCTTCT
>CAZMVM010000381.1:0-1693 GCA_964569785.1 uncultured Pigmentiphaga sp.
CAATCCACTTCTACCTATGGGCGGAATCACGGCATGACCCTCGGCACTTTGCACCTTATTCCCGTCGGCCTGGGCGAAGCCCCGCCCTCTTCGTGGCTGCCCGAGGACGTACGCTTGCTTGCCGGCCGGCTGGATACATATATTGCCGAGAACGCAAAGACAGCCCGGGCGTTTCTCAAGCTGATCGGTACGACGCGCCCTCTACAGGGAATCACCATTCATACGCGGGCTAAGGGTACAGATGCCCGTCAGATCCGGCAGTGGCTGCAACCCTTGCTAGAGGGCGGCGAAATCGGCCTAGTGTCAGAGGCCGGTTGTCCTGCCGTGGCCGACCCGGGCGCTCGTGTGGCAGCCATCGCGCACGAAATGGGCCTGCGGGTCGCACCGTGGGTGGGCCCATCGTCATTGCTGTTGGGCCTGATGGCCAGTGGCCTGGAAGGTCAACGTTTCACCTTCCACGGGTATGCTCCGGTTAACCCTGCCGACCGCGCCCGCACCTTGAAAGCCTGGGAGGCGGCGTCGCGACAACGCGCACAAACTCAGTTGTTCATTGAGACGCCGTATCGCAACGACGCCATGTTCGAGACTTTGCTGCAGACGTTGAAGGGCGATACCCGGTTGTGCATTGCGCGATCTCTCACCACGAAGGACGAATGGATACGCACGCTCAGTATCGCCCAATGGAAACAAAATGCACCCCCAGATCTGGCCAAGAAGCCAACCCTCTTTCTGTTTCTCGCGGCACGTTGAGTTCAGCGGCGGACCGTTTCAAAGCACTGCTGTTGGTGGTGTGTGCCGCAGCTCTGAGCGCCTGCGCGGGGCCGCAAAGCCCCACGGGGCTGAAAATCGATCGCAGCATCCAGGCTGTCAGTCAAAGCAGTTGCGTCTCGTTTGTTGTGCTGCACTACACCGTGGCCGACACCCCGCGGGCCCTGGACATTCTTTCGAACCGCAATGTCAGCAGCCACTACCTAATTACCGACGACGAGCCGCCCCGTGTGTATCAGTTGGTGGATGAAACCCGCAGAGCATGGCATGCCGGACAAAGCGAATGGTATGGGCGTAGCGATCTGAATGCTGCGTCTATTGGCATCGAAATTGTTAACCGCGGGCCCGTTAACGGCGGCTGGCAGCCCTATAGTGAAAGCCAGATCCGCACGCTGATGGCGCTGCTCAAGGATGTTGTGGCGCGCCACCAGATCCTGTCGCGCAATGTGGTCGGCCATAGCGACATCGCCCCTCAACGCAAGCAGGACCCCGGGCCGGCCTTTCCGTGGAAGCGCCTGGCCGACGCCGGACTCGGCCGTTGGTACGACGAGGCGAAGGCAGCCAGACTGACGGAACGCTACCGTCGAGACGGCTTGCCGCCGGTACAGGTAATACAAGAAAAATTACGCCGCGCCGGCTATGCTGCACCGGATACCGGCGTGCTCGACACCGCCACCCGGCGTGTACTGAGGGCAGTGCAGATGCATTACCGGCCAACGCGTTACGACGGCGAACCAGACGCTCAGACCCTCGCCATCCTGGACGCTCTGCCCTAAAGACAGTTCAGCTTGCCTCATACAAACCGATTATCGGCGTCGATAGCGAGCCATCAGAATGACCGCTAGCGCCAAGCCATAGAGCAGCGGTTCAAGGTAATCCACCTTGCCGCTGCGTACCAGCCAGAAGTGCCAAACCGACAGCACGG
>CAZMVM010000382.1:0-1655 GCA_964569785.1 uncultured Pigmentiphaga sp.
CGTGAGGCGGCGCGACGTAGCCCAACGGCGAGCAGCGACGCGAGGGATGGTACCAGCAGTACGAGTAACGATAAAACAACGACGCGATCTTGGCTAACGAGGTGCCAGTAAGTCATTGCAATTGCTACAGCCGCGACCCCTACCGCAGACAGACCTACAAGGGCGAGAGCGAACAAGTCGGGCCGCAGACTTCGATAGACGCTTGTCAATAGCAACGACACTGCTCCCCAGAGGGCCAATGCTGAGCCGGTAGCGGCGGTGAACGGTGCTGCATCCATGAGACGGAACGCGACCCACACGCTGAGGACTGCCAGCAACCAACCCGTCACGGCGCGCCGCAACAGGGTTAGTTTCGTCACACCCAGATGCGGCAATACGCATTCGACAACGCCCAGCAACCCCAGATTAACGCTGGCCAATAACACGAAACTACTAAGCTGCCCCCAATCGAAACACTGTCTGAGCGCCAAGATAGTGGCGGCGTTGATAAGCACGATCCATAATGTCCATAGCGACCGGGACTGTGCGGCGCTTACCCAGGGCACCACTAACAAAGCCCACAACGCAAACAAGCTCCAACTGTCGGCACCTGTTTGATATTGCTGCCCGATCAGGGCCAACAATGCCCCGAGCACGACCGAGGCGAGAAATAGAGCCGCACTTCTCATCCGATGCGACACTCCTGGAAGGAGCGCCGGTATGGTCGCGACCGCCAACACAAACTGAAGGCCCACGATGCGTTCGAGGCGACTGAATGCCGACCAATTCGCAGCCACCCACAGGACTGTGCCGGAGGCCAGGAACAAGACGCCGAGCGCCCGACATAGATCAGCCCAGAAGCGTTGCCAAGCCTGTGGGGAGGGTAATGGTGCACACCAGGCCGCAACGCGTGCAACTCCCACCCGGTTCACGGCACCCTGCTCCACCCAGTCGTCGACGGTATGCCAGAGTCTGGCGCGTCCTCGCCACTGTGCCCACATTGAGTGCTCCTGAAAGTCGTGGAATCAGGAAGAAGAATACCCGCTTTCTTGGCACTCCCAATCTCCCTGTTTTCACTAAATCGTCCCACCTGTAGTTTTGGTTCGAGCCGCGCATGTACCATAACGGGTCGAGCGAGCCAACCTGCTCCAGGATGGATCGGTGTCTGCGAGGCAATGATGTCGAGCTGACATTGCGAGTGTTTCTCTATCAGACCTGGCCACTTGCCATTGAACTTGCTGCTTGTGAGTGATGACTGCCTGTACCCCTACTCTCCTCATCGTTTGGCATTCTCGCACGGGTGCCGCCCATCAAATGGCGAAAGCAGTGGAACGCGGTGCACGCGCCGTTGCCGCGACGTTTTCCGAAGAGGAAAACGCGGCGGGGGGAAGCGTCGATGGGCCCGTGACTTTGCTGGAAGTACGGCAGTGCCAGGCGGAAACAGTTGACGCCCAACTTTTACGTCAAGCTGCGGGATATGTCTTCTGTGCGCCTGAGAATCTGGGAACACTCAGTGGCGCGATGAAGGAGTTTTTTGATCGCAATTATTACCATGTTCTGGATCACTTGGCAGGCCGGCCCTATGCGGCCATCATTGCGGCCGGAACCGACGGGCACGGTGCACGCAACCAGCTTGAGCGTATCGCAACAGGCTGGCGTTTGCGCCCGCTCACGCC
>CAZMVM010000383.1:0-1231 GCA_964569785.1 uncultured Pigmentiphaga sp.
CGAACCCCTGCTGCGCGCCATGCGTACGCTGGCGGATGTGCAGCCCCTTCACCGCGAGACGGGCGCGACGCACGCAGCGGCCTGGGCCGATTTGTCCGGGGATATTCTTCAGGTCAGAGAAGACGTCGGTCGCCACAATGCGCTAGATAAACTCATTGGCGCATTGGTACATCGTCGGCGTCAGCAGGATACCCGGGCGGGTTTCGTGTTGATTTCCAGTCGCGCGAGTTTTGAGATGGTCCAGAAGGCTGCAGCGGCCGGCATCTCCACCGTCGTGGCGGTTTCCGCCCCCACCCATTACGCGGTGCAGACCGCGCAACGGTTAGGCGTGATGCTGATCGGCTTTGCGCGGCAACGGGATTTCACGGTGTACACCCACCCGCAACACATGGCATAACTGTTTGCTGTTGGTGCGGCCTCTGCAGCGCAGGGGTTAAGCGCACTGTGGCAACTGGTCGGTACTGTCCGCCCAGCGCTCACGCACCGCCAGGATCTCCGGCAGGCAGCTCATAAAAGCGCTCACCACCGCTGGGTCGAAATGCTTACCACTTTCTTTGCGAATAAGGCCGACCGCATCATCGACGGACCAGGCCTTCTTATAGGGCCGCTCGCTAGTTAGCGCATCGAAGACATCGGCAATAGCCACGATCCGCGCTTCCAAGGGTATCGCTTCACCTGCGAGACCGTTCGGGTAACCGCTGCCGTCCCACTTCTCGTGGTGACACATGGCGATCGAACGGGCAAGACGCAACAGCCCCGAGGGATGGTCGCCCAGTATGCGGGCACCAATCAGTGTGTGCCGGCGCATTATGTCCCACTCTTCTTCGGTCAGGCGCCCGGCCCAGCGCGTGCACAATCTGCAGTCGGGTCTCCAATACCTCCTCGGCACGCACCAACGAGAGATGCGTACGCACGCGCGCCTTGACGATGTGGGGATTGAAGGGCTTGCCGATGTAATCGACCGCCCCCAGCTCCAGGCCGGCATGCTCATTCGCCGAATCGGAAAGTGCCGTGACGAAGATCACCGGGATACCGGCGTACTTCGGGTCCTTCTTCAGATTCTTGCACACCTCATAGCCTGACATGCCCGGCATCATGACATCCAGCAAAATGAGATCCGGCTGCTCTTCACGCACCAATCGCAGCGCGCCATGCCCATCTTCGGCAAACAACAAGCGGTATTCGTCTTGCAGCGTGTGGCGCAATACCTGCAGGTTCATGGGCTCGTCAT
>CAZMVM010000383.1:1241-1639 GCA_964569785.1 uncultured Pigmentiphaga sp.
CTTGCTGGTCGGCCGGTGCACCACTGGAGCGGTCCGCTACACTGCTATCCCTAGCGGCCTGTGATGCCGGGGCTTGCAGGAGCACCCTTACCTGATCGAGCTGCGAGCGCAAGGTTGCCGGCTACGCCACGCAGGCTGTGCATGCCGGCTATGGCTTGTTCACGAGCCTGATCGCTGTCATAACGCTCCGGCAAAGGATAGCGGGCATCGACCGTTTCAAGATAGTCTTTGATTGCCTTTTCCAGCGTGTCCCGGTCGCCCCACAACGCAATACCGCGATCCCAATCGATAATATCTGCTTGTTTGGCCACCGTGTCAGCCTTCGACGGCTGGGCCGCGGCGCTGGAGAGGCTCAATACACGAGCCATCTCGTTTAATAGCTGAGGAACATCCAGCGG
>CAZMVM010000384.1:0-1632 GCA_964569785.1 uncultured Pigmentiphaga sp.
GCCTTCCGGCTGCTGGATATGCTAGAGAAAGCCCACCTGGTTACCCGGACGGGAACGGGCACGGGTTACCTGTTAGGCTCTGAAGCATTGGTGCTCGGCGAAGCCTTCAAGCGCCATTTTGCGATCTCGGGGCTTTGCGATATGAGCCTCGTCAACCTGCGCGACGTGACCGGCGAATCGGCGGGCGCCTTTGTATTGCAGTTCCCATACCGGCTGTGCTTTGCCGCTTTGCAAAGTACCGAGCCGGTGCGTCGCATACTGAGCGTGGGCGAGCGCAGGCCTTTACACTCGGGGGCCGTAGGCAAAGTGATGCTCGCTCACCTTCCGCCCGCTACCTTGAAGGATTATCTCGATTCCCTCGGGCCGCATATCCAGCGTCACAGCCGTGAGCTCACACGCAAGGAACTGGAAGACGAAATCGAGGCCGCGCGCAGGGACGGCTTCGCGGTGAGTGTGGAGGAAACCGGCCCCGATATCTGGGGGGTGGCGGTGCCCATCGCCGCTACCTCATTAATCGGGGTGCTGGTCATTACCGGCCCTATGTCGCGTTTTCCGACGAGTCTGGAACCGGCCGTCGAGGCGCTGCAGCGCGAAGCCGCCGCTATTCTCGCCCGTCTTTAATCGAACCTATACGGGATTTCACTGAGCAAGCGCGCAGTGACAGCCGGGGCGTTTTCTGCAATGCTCTTATTGCAACCTTTGTTGCGTTAAAGCATAACGGGAGACTCCTCATGATGTCACGGCCGCTTGCGCCAAAATGGTGCTGGCTTTTGCAGCGACTCACGAAGGATTTGCTTGCTTTGAATAACGACTTTAAGGAACGCGTCGGCGCCCGGGCAAGGGGTTTCCGTACTGAGGGAACCCTCCGGCATGGCGAACGGCAACACCTTTGATCGCCAGGGCCGCCTGCTGTCATGCGAACACGCCAACAGCCGCCTGGTTCGCTGCGAAGCCGATGGATCCCTAACGGTGCTGGCGTCTCATTTCGAGGGGAGCGAACTGAACAGCCCTAACGATGTGGTGGTGGATAGCGCCAGGCGCATCTATTTCACTGACCCCAGCTACGGCCGCACCCATGAACTGGTGGGGGTCAAACGGCCGCAGCAGTTGTCGTGGCAGGGCGTGTACCGATTGGATCCTGATGGCCGACTGACGTTATTAGCCGACGACTTCCAACAGCCCAACGGCTTGTGCCTGGATCGGCAAGAACGTCATCTGTATGTCAACGATACGCTTGGGCGCCATATCCGCCGCTGGACCTTGGACGCAGAAGGCAACGCAGCCGGGGGCGATATTTGGGTGTCATTGAGATCCCCGAGAAAACCGCCAACTTCACTTGGGGCGACGATGACATGCGCTCGCTTTATGTCACCGCTTCCAGCTCTGTGTACCGGGTCAGGGTGGCCACACCGGGCGTGGCCTTGTTCTGATCAGCCCTGAATTTCTTCCGCGTACAAATCGTATTCGTCGGAATCCGTCACGCGTGCGCGAATTAAGTCGCCCGGTTGTAGCGTGCGCGCGGTAGTGATGAAGACATTGCCGTCGATTTCCGGGGCATCGGCACTGGAGCGGCCGACAGGGCCGTCTTTGTCGATTTCATCAATCAGCACCTCGATCTCGCGGCCCACCTTC
>CAZMVM010000385.1:0-1630 GCA_964569785.1 uncultured Pigmentiphaga sp.
GTTGGCGGTCTTTTATTCTTTATTGCTGGGGGCCCCCTGGGGCACCCACCGGGGGCACCGGCCCGGCGGGCGGTCCTGCGGACCCCCCGCGATATTCGTTTCGGACGCGGCGGCGGGTGAACTCGCGCCGCCGCGCCAGTGGCGCGTCAGCGCTCAGACAGTACATGGACGCCCCTATTTTGCCTAGCTACCTTTCAGTTCTGGTGATCAGGTATAGATTGCGGCAGTACATCCGGGCTCTGTCGGGCAACTTGCCTGCCTGGCCCCTAATGGATTTTGCTGACCAACTCCCCATAGCACCCTCGCACTTGATGTGCGGCTGTCTGATCGGGATCGGTTGGTCACGGTCCTACCTGTATCGCCATTACTGCTGGTAAGCCAGAGCAATCGGTGGGCTAAGAACTCCTTGAACTCAACATCATCAACTGCACATCGCTAACTTCGGATTAGGGCAATGGTGTACGCCTCAAAGGGCTGCATTCGCCAGCCGGGGCTCGTAGTCTCGACCATGCACCATCAACGCCCAGGCGATTCGTGCATTCTTGTTGGCTAACGCTATCGCTGCCACGTTGACGGGACGCCGGTGTAAGAGGTTGGTGACCCAGGAGTTTTGCACGGCGTGATGTCGAACTCGGATCATCACCGTGTGAGCCCCTAACAACAGCAGCTTGCGTAAATACATATCGCCTCGCTTGCTAATACCCAACAAGGTGGGCTTGCCACCGCTCGAGTGCTGCCGAGGCACGAGTCCCAGCCACGCGGCCAGTTGCCGACCGTTCTTAAACAGCTTGGGATCGCCCACGCTGGCCGTTAGCGCGCTGGCTGTCAGAGGGCCGATGCCGGGGATTTGCTCGAGCCGCTGGCTGGTTGGGTCAGCCCGATGCCAACGCACGATCTCGCGCTCGAGCGCTTTGACATGCCCATCCAGGTGGCGCAAGTGATCCACTAGCGTGCGGATGAGCTCAAGGAAAAAACCCGGCAGCTGCTCTGTTGCCTGCTCGAGCAAGGCCGGCACGCGCTTGTGTACATGCTGGATCCCCTGCGGCAGCACCAGCCCAAACTCAGCGAGTAAGCCGCGGATTTGATTGGCTATCGCACTACGCTGCTTGACGAAGCCCTCGCGTGCCCGGTGCAGGCAGAGCACCGATTGTTGCTCGATGGTTTTGACGCCGACAAAGCGCATCGAGGGCCGGCTGACGGCCTCGCAGATCGCCTCGGCGTCATTCGCATCGTTCTTGTTGGATTTGACGTAGGGTTTGACAAATTGAGGCGCGATCAAGCGCACATCGTGACCGTAGCCCTGCAACACCCGTGCCCAATGATGGGAGCTCGCGCAGGCTTCCATGCCGATACGGCAGGGCGGCAAATTCACAAAAAATGAGGTCATCTGGTCGCGACGCAGTACCTTCTTCAAGACAGGCCGCCCTCGTGCATCGACTCCGTGTACTTGGAAGGTCAGTTTGGCCAAATCAATGCCGATAGTTGTAACCTTCATGATGGACGCTCCTCTCGAGAAAGTGGATGGGTGGTGCACCCCCACTTTGGCACACGGATGCCGGTTCGGGTAGGGGCGTCCATTCCATTGCACCCACCGACTTCTCCGCGGGCTCGCATGTCCGAACGGCGCCCA
>CAZMVM010000386.1:0-1622 GCA_964569785.1 uncultured Pigmentiphaga sp.
GCGGGGCTGTCCGCCTCACGCATCGTAATCAATCTGCCAATACGGGCGAGCAGGGCGGTGACGATGATGGCCACTGCCAATCTTGTCCATCCGATCGCGGACAGGTCGGCGCCCATCAGGATTATCAGAAGGGTGTCTTCGATGATGCTGTGGCACAGGCCGAGGAAGGCCATCGTTAAAAAGATGTCACGACGTGAGAGCTTGCCGGTCTGCGCTTCACGAATCAATAAGCCTGCGCCGATGCTCAGACCCAGAGTAATGCCGATGATGGTGACATTACTGGCTTCTCGGCCGATGCCGATCAACCGCAGCAAGGGGGCAAGCATCGAGTGCATCAGACGCTCGATGCCCAGCACCTTCAAGATACGCAACAGGGCCATTAGCGCGACAATGACCGCAAACATCACGGCTAGTGCCTTGAGCTGGTTGATTGCCCAGGCAGCTAGAGTGGGGTCGGTGGCTTCGGGGCGCCATAGCATGGCGGCGGGTTCCTGTAGGCTGCCAGTCGCTGAGTAAACGACATTCAGCAATGCGCCTGTAAACAGGGCTCCGCCGAGCCGAATCATTAATGTGGCGCGCCAGGGCACACCGGTGGCTTTGGCGACTGCGCCTTCTACGGGCAGTGCGTGCGCCATCAGAATCATGGTGCCTAATACGCTGACCTGAGCGATTGTGAGGGGTGTGTCGAACGATAGGTCTGCGAAGAGGGCGAGACCTGTATAGATGTTGGTGAGCAAGACGGCTGCCCATACGATCCCGACTTCGGCGGGGAGCCCGACCAGCTGCATGACAGGTTCCAGCAGCATGGCCAGAAACTGTGTGCCGCCCATCATATCCAGTGCCTTCACGATGATCAGGGCGGGGATCATCAAGCGGATCAGAACTAAATAGGATGAAAAGGCGTCATGAAACAGCCGCTTTACCGCTGCGGCCATTGCGGCGAATTGAGGCATCTACAAAGTAAAAGGGGACAAGCGAAGAGGGCGGCAGGCAGCGTGGCTGCACTGCCGGCGAATGCTGGGGTTTACCCGTATTCACTTAGTATAGCTGCGATCCCCGAATATTGCGGAGCCGATGCGTACTTCTGTGGAGCCTTCGGCAATAGCGAGGTCGTAGTCGCCACTCATGCCCATCGATAAGCGACCCAATTCTATGCCCGGAATCCCCAGTTTCTTCATCTCATCGCGTAGTTCGCGCAAGCGACGAAAGCAGGCCCGTACCGCGTCGGGTTGCGGGTCGTTGACGGCCATGGTCATGAGCCCGCGCACACGCAGGCTGGGCGTGTGGCTGGATAAATAGCTGAGAAAGTCTTCGAGTTCGAGCGGGTCCAGGCCGAATTTGCTTGGTTCGTTGGAGGTCTTGACCTGTACTAAAGCATCCAGGGTGCGCCCTTCAAGTTGCAGCCGCTTTTCCAGCGCGTCGGCCAGTGACTGACGGTCAAGCGACTGGATTTCGTGTGCGTATCTGGCGATGTCGCGCGCTTTGTTGGTTTGCAGGTGGCCGATCATTACCCACTGTATTTCGCTGCCGGCCAATTCCTTGGACTTGTCGCGGATATCCTGCGCTTTGTTCTCACCGAAGCGACGCATCGCGCATTCGGCGCTCCCCGCGAGTCCGTGCGG
>CAZMVM010000387.1:0-1573 GCA_964569785.1 uncultured Pigmentiphaga sp.
TGCAGCAGCAACCTCATCAAGCTGTTCTTTCCCCCGAGCGACGATCACCACGGAGGCCCCTTCTGCAGCCAAACGCACCGCGGTGGCCTTGCCGATGCCTTGCGACCCACCGGTGACCACTGCAACTCTGTCCTTCAGTCCTAAATCCATTGTTCCTCCCTGTTATTTCTACATCGTCCCGCAATGCGCTTGGTAGGACGACCTCGCACGATACAATGAGAGCGAGATCACCGACAACATGCCAATGAACACAGCCTCGTCCTCCGGAACCATACTGCAATTCACCGATGTCGCACTCGGCTATGGCGACTTCACGGTGCTTAGCGGCATCAGCCTGGAAGCCCGCAAAGGCCAAGTGGTCGCTCTGATGGGCGGCTCTGGGTCGGGCAAAACGACTTTGCTGCGTGCCGCCACCGCACAAATTCTGCCCCAGAGCGGCCGGGTCACGGTATTCGGGCAAGACATCGCGCAGGTTCAAGGCGAGGCTCTACGTAAGCTGCGGCAGCGTATGGGCGTACTGTTTCAGCAAGGTGCGTTGTTTACCGATCTCAATGTATTCGAGAACGTGGCATTTCCGTTGCGCGAGCACACGCACATTTCCGAATCTCAGATTAACGACCGGGTGCTGGAAAAGCTGGACGCCGTAGGGCTGAAGGCCGCCGCACCCTTGCACATATCCGAAATTTCGGGAGGCATGGCCCGTCGTGTGGCGCTGGCCAGGGCCATTGTGCTGGAACCTGAATTAATTCTCTACGATGAGCCTTTCGCAGGCCTGGATCCCATCTCTTTAGGTATTACGGCGCGTTTGATCCGCGACCTAACCGACAAACTCGGCTGCGCTTCTGTGCTGATCACTCATGACGTGAATGAATCCTTTGCCATCGCCGACCAGGTCTACATGGTCGGCCAGGGCAAGTTGATCGCCGAAGGCACACCAACCGAGCTGTCTGCGTCACAGGACTCCTATGTAAGGCAGTTTCTCGACGGCCAACCTGACGGCCCGATCGCCTTTCACTATCCGGTCTCACCAGCATTTAATAAATGGCTGGAACAACGTAAAGGACGCCGCACCCCATGACGACGCCCTTCAAAGCCGTTTCAAATCTCGGCGCAGGTATTCGCACCACGGTCTCCAGCCTGGGCGCCTCCATGCGCCTGCTCGGCGCCATACTGATACGCAGTGGGGCGGCATTGCGGCGGCCGCGCCTGGTTTCCCAGCAGGTTCATTTCATCGGCAACCACTCCCTGCTCATCATCGCAGTGTCGGGCCTGTTTGTGGGCTTCGTTTTGGGGCTGCAAGGTTATTACACGCTCAGCCGCTATGGTTCGGAAGAAGCGCTTGGTCTCTTGGTGGCGCTGTCTCTCACACGCGAGCTGGGCCCCGTGGTCACGGCCCTGCTATTCGCTGGGCGCGCGGGCACTTCACTGACGGCGGAAATCGGCCTGATGAAAGCAGGCGAACAGCTGGCCGCCATGGAAGTGATGGCGGTCGACCCCATCCGCAGGGTGCTCGTACCGCGCTTTTGGGGCGGGGTGATTGCCATGCCCGTGCTGGCTGCCGTCTTCTCTATGG